>JANNKK010000154.1:0-13750 GCA_031396245.1 Gemmatimonadaceae bacterium | reverse complement strand
GCCCGACGGTGGGATCGTCCTCGATGACCAGGACCTTCATATCGCCACCACCGGCAGGATGACGCGGAAGGTGCTCCCCTGTCCGAGCACGCTCTCGACCTCGACCCGTCCGCCGTGCTCCTGAACGATCCCGTAGCAGATCGAGAGCCCGAGGCCGGTCCCCTGCCCGGAGCCCTTCGTCGTGTAGAAGGGTTCGAAGATCTTGCCGAGTTCACTGCGGGCGATCCCGTGGCCCTGGTCGATCACCTCGGCGATCGCACCACCGGCAGCATCCTTCCCCGGCCGGGTGACGATGTGGACCACGCCGCGCTCCCCCATCGCATCCATCGCGTTGAGGAGGAGCGCCATGAAGACCTGCACCAGCTGCTCGGCGCTCGCGTTTGGCACCCGACCGACGAGGGGATCGAGGTCGCTCTGCACCGTGAGTTTCTTGAACCGTACGTGATGCTTGAGCAGGAAGAGCGTCCGTTCGATCACCTCATTGACGCTCACCCGCTCCTTGCGCGGCTGCTTCGGACGGCTGAAGTCGAGGAGCCCGTCGACGATCTGTTTGCAACGCACGACCTCCTTGTCGATGATCTCGAGGAAGTCATGCGTCTCCGGCGCGATCGTGACCCCCGACTTCTCGAGGTCCTCGATCCGATACCCGAGCGACTCGGCGCAGGCGGCGATGGTGGCGAGGGGATTGTTGATCTCGTGCATCACGCCGGCGGCGAGCTGGCCGATCGCCGCGAGCTTCTCGGCTTGCGAGAAGCGCTCCTGGGCCTGGGTCCAGTCGGTCACGTCCTCACCGATGGTGATCACGTGCGTGACCGGTCCGTCGCCGAGGCGCATCGGGATCTTGGTGATGCGGTAGGTGCGGGCTTCGCCCGAACTCACGCTCTCCATCTGGTACTCGGCCATCCGCCCGGTCGAGAAGACCTCGTCGAACTCACGGCGGAGCATCTCGGCCGGCTGCCGATGGAGGATCTCGAAGATCGTGCGACCGATCGCCTCGTCGCGCGAGACGCCCTGCATCCCCGTCTCGCGCTTCCGGTTCCAGCTCTGGATCCGGTACTCGCGGTCGATCACGTAGAGCCCGAGCGGGAGGGAGTCGATGATCTTCTCGGTGAAGCGCCGGCCCCGCTCGATCTCGGTGGTGCGGGCCGCGACCTCGACCTCGAGCTGACGCGAACGCTCGGCGTGGGCGAGCTCGGGAGCGAGGAGGTTCGCGAGGGAGGTCAGGAGCTGACGCTCCTCGGCGGCCGGCGCGCGAGAGACGCGCGTGACCAGCGCGCCGACCCGGCGGTCCCCGAGGACGATCGGGGTCACCTCGACGTCGGTCGCGCCGGTGGCGGCCGTGCCCGACATCATCCCCGAGCGGACGATCGCCTCGGTGATCCCTGAGGCGCCGCTGCCCCAGCCACGCCCGAGCCCCTGCGGCGTGTGCAGCCAGACGGCACACTCCTCGGCTTCGATCGCGCGGCGGGTGGTCTCGAGCACCCGCTCGATACTCGTCTCGAGCGCGCGGGCCGACGCGAGCTCGGCACAGATCGCCGTGAGCGTCGACAGCGCGCGCGCGGCGATGGTCTCAGTCGAGTCGGTCGTCGGGACGGGGGGAGGCATCGGGTCTGCGGCGGAAGGTAGGTAAGCGCAGAAACGGACGCTAGACAGCAGACGCCATCCGCCTACGTCAGTTTGCCGATCTCCTCAAGGATCTCGCTGTTCGCGCGCCTCTCCCCGTTCTTCCCCTCGATGTGGCTCCACCGCACGATGCCATCCCGGTCGATGAGGAAGTAGGCACGGTTCGAGTAGAAGCGCTCGTCGTTGAGCGTCCCGTAGGCGCGCGCGGCGTCGCGGCGGAAGTCCGAAGCGAGATCGAGTCTCATCGCGTACTTCGTCCGGTACTCCCGCAGCGAGGGCACCGAATCGACGCTGATCGGCAGCACCGCGACCCCCTTCCCCTCGAACGCCGACCAATCCTCGCTGAAGGCGCAGAGCTCGGCGGTGCAGGTCGACGTGAAGGCGAGTGGGAAGAAGGCGAGGAGCACCGGTTGCTTCCCGCGATAGGCACCTAGCGTCACCTTCGCCCCGGCCGTCGAATCGAGTGTGAACTCGGGCGCGGCGGTGCCGACCGCCGGGACGGGATAAGACATATGGAGCGTGCCGGGATCGAACCGGCGACCCCCTGCTTGCAAAGCAGGTGCTCTCCCAGCTGAGCTAACGCCCCGCATAACAATAACCGCCGGATCGACTGCCGGCGGAATATATCCGGGTCGGGTGCGTCAACGGCAGTCTCCCTCGTGCGGGCTGACGGCACCGGCCACGGCTCACCACGAAGACATGAAGCACACGAAGATCCGCAACGGCAACCGATCACACGTAGGCGCGTAGGAACAACGAACCGCAAGCAACGGGGGGAACGACAGCGACACCGGCCAGTCGCTGAGCTCCCCCCAGTCACTGCAGTTGCGGTTCCTTCGTAGCTTCGCGTCTTCGTGCTTTCAGTTGCAGGGGCACTTCTCTGTGACCTCTGTGCCTCTGTGTCGGGGCAGTGGTCGTGCTTCGTGTCCTTCGTGTATTCGTGGTGAGCAGTTGAGCGGGGCTACTCGTGCGCCGGGAGCGGCTCCATCGTGCGAGGATCGACCGGGATCTGGACCTCGTCACGGTACGGCGAGGTCATCAGGAAGACGCGCGCCTTCGGGAAGGCATCCATGAACTGCGCGTAGCTCCACGCGAAGAGACCGAGGAAGCCGGCGGTGATGCCGACCTCCCAGAACCCGAACGGCGCCTGCTCCACCCTCGTGCCATAGATCGAGGGATAGACCTCGATGTACCGCGTGATCCAGAGCCCCACCGTCGAGCAGGCGGCGAAGAGGATCATCGTCGGGCCGTAGGTCTTCGGCTTGACGCCGAGGAGGCCGAAGAAGGGGAGGAGGAAGACGAGCACCGCCGCCGCCATCGTCAGGTTCGCCCACGCGCCGCTCAGACGCAGCGTGAAGAAGTGCGTCTCCTCGGCCAGGTTCCCGTACCAGATGATCAGGAACTGGGAGAAGGTGAGGTAGCCCCAGAAGACGGTGAAGGCGAAGCAGAGCTTGCCGATGTCGTGGTAGTGCTTCTCGGTGATCAGCTCGGGGAGCTCGGGGAACTGCCGCTTCCACCAGCGGAGGAGGATCGCCCAGGTCATCAGCGCCACGAGCCATCCGCCCATGAAGACCTGCCAGCCGTACATCGTGCTGAAGAAGTGATAGTCGAGCGACATCGAGTGGTCCCACGCGAGCATGCACCACCCGAATCCGAAGACGAGCGTCATCGCGACCGCGAGCTTCCCCTGCAGTGAGTGGGTGCTGTGGAGTTCGCGCCGTTCCTCGCCGAAGGTCGCCCGCATCCGGGCGCGGATGCCCGCCGCCCACGAGGCGCCGTACTCCGGCGTGACACCGACGTCGAGCCTGAGCGAGGTCCAGACATACCAGAGCTGGAGCGCGACGAGGGAGCCGAAGACGATGACCGAACGGAGCCAGAAGAAGCCGTGGTTGAACCAGATCTCCTTCTCGGGGATCAACTCGCCCGTCCCGACCTTGCTCCACCAGGGATAGATGTGGTCGCGGCCACCGAAGATGATGACGAGGAGCCCGACCAGCGCGAAGGGCAGGAACGCGGCGTACCCCTCCAGTGTGCGGATCACCCCGCGTGACCATCGCGCCGTCGTGATCCGCTGGGTGGCGACGAACACCACTGCCGCCGACGCGATCGTGGCGAAGAAGAGCCAGTTGACGAGGAAGGCCTGCCACGCGCGCGACTGGCCCATCGCCGCGCCGACGACGAAGAGGAGCATCCCGAGGATGCCGACGATCAACCCGCCCTTCTTCGCGATCGCGGGCATCGTCTTCGAGCGGATCGCCGCGATCAACTCCTCCCGCGGCGGCGAGTAATGATGTTGGGCGCTCATTCGTGTTCTCCGGGCTTAGCCGGACCCTTCGGCGTGGTACCGGCGGTGGTCGGCTTCACGAACACCGACGGGACGGTGGGTCCGACGACCGAGAATCCCGGCAGCGAGGTGCCGGTCTCCCCCGGGAACCCGACCGGTCCGGTGATCACCGGGTAGCGACCCTGCAATCCTCGGATGTAGTTGACCACGTCCCACCGCATCTCCTCGGGGATGCGGTTCTGCGGCGGCATCAGGTTGCGGCCGTTGCGCATCATCCCCCAGAGGTAGCCGTCGGTGCGCGCGACGGTGATCGGCACCAAGAGACTCGGCGCGAAGCCGTAGCCGGGGTTGAGCCGACGCATCGGGCTGTCGCCATCGCCCACCTCACCGTGGCAGACCGCGCAGTTGACCTGGAAGAGCTTTCGGCCATTGGCGAGCGATCGCGCGTCGGCGACGACGGGATTCGCGACGCCGCTCAGCGAGTCGATGGTCCCGAGGAGGGGCGCGTACGACACCTGCCACGATGCGACGGTCGTCCCCGTGACCGGGATCGATCCCTGCGGATTGCCGCGGGTGGGCACGGTCGAGTCGGCCGAGAGCTGCTGCCAGGGACCGACCGACGGCTGCTGCACCATGTCGGTGATCCAGCTCTCGCAGCCGGCAAGGAGGAGCGGGAGCGCCAGCAGCGCCCCGCGACGAAGTGCGAGTCTAGCGGTCACCGCGCACCTCCACCGCCCCGTGCCGGCGCATGATCGCCTCGGCTTCGGCGAGTTTCTCCGGTGCGCATTCGCACCAGATGCCGTAGTTGGCGCCGCTGAAGCGCGGGTCGTAGCCGACCGTCATCGTGAGGCGCGGGATCCCGGCGAGCCAGAACATCCCGAAGACCGTAGAGAGCGCGCCCACCATCACCATCACCTCGAATCCGAAGACGGTGTACGGGAGCCAGGTCGAGATCGCCTTGCCGCCGACGACGAGGGGCCAGTACTCCGAGGCCCAGATCGCGATCCAATAGCCGAAACAGGCGCCAGCGAGGCCGCCGATGAGCGTGAATCGCCGCACCGGGCTCCTCGGCGGCTTCACCGCCTCCTCCAGCTCGTGCCGCGGCGTCGGCGTGTACACCTGCAGTTCGCCGAGCCGCTTGGACTTGAGTTCCTCGATCGCCTCCACGGTGCTGTCGAGCTCCGCGAAGACGCCCACCACGCCGCGCATCATCTCAGTGCCCTCCGTGGCTGGCGGTCGATCTCTTCATCTTCGGCGGGATGATCTCCTTGATCTCCGCGAGCGCCATGATCGGCAACTGCTTCACGAAGAGCAGGAACCACATGAAGAACCAGCCGAAGGAACCGATCAGGAGCCCGAAGTCGACCCAGGTCGGCATATACCCGCTCCACTGCCAGGGATTCACGTCGTGCGAGAGCGAGGGGACGACGATCACGAAGCGTTCGAACCACATCCCGATGTTGATGAAGATCGAGAGGATGAAGAGCCAGACGGGGTTACGCCGCAGCTTCTGCGAGAAGAGCGAGAGGGGGAGGATCATGTTGCAGGTGAGCATGATCCACGCCGCCCACCACCACTGCCCGAAGACGCGGTTCCAGAAGTAGTCCTGCTCGTAGCCGACGCCGCCGTACCAGGCGATGAAGAACTCGACGACGTAGGCGCAGCCGACGACCAGCGACGTCGTGAGCACCATCTTCGCCGAAGCGTCGAGGTGGTTCAGCGTGATGTAGTGCTTGAGGTTGAAGAACTTCCTCATCGGGATCACGATGGTCCACACCATCGCGAAGCCGGAGAAGATCGCGCCGGCGACGAAGTACGGCGGGAAGATCGTGGTGTGCCAGCCCGGCACGATCCCCATCGCGAAGTCGAACGACACCACCGAGTGCACCGAGAGCACGAGGGGGGTCGAGAAGGCGGCGAGGAAGAGATACGCACGGGCGAAGTGCCGCCACTCCCGCTCGCTGTTCCTCCACCCGAAGCTCAGCACCGACAGGATCTGCTTGCGGATCGGGTTCTTCTCCTTGTCGCGGAGGACCGCGATGTCGGGGATGAGTCCGACGAAGAGGAAGGTCGTCGAGATCGTCAGGTAGGTCGTGATCGCGAAGACGTCCCAGACGAGCGGCGACTTGAAGTTCGGCCAGATGAGCCGCCAGTTCGGGTACGGGATCAGCCAGAAGAACTTCCAGGGTCGCCCGATGTGGATGATCGGGAAGAGGCCCGCCGTCATCACCGCGAAGACCGTCATCGCCTCGGCGGCGCGGTAGATCGTCGTGCGGAAGCCGGCCCGGAAGAGATAGAGGATCGCCGAGATCAGCGTGCCGGCGTGCCCGATGCCGACCCAGAAGACGAAGCTGATGATGTAGACGCCCCACATCACCGGCGGGTTGTAGCCGGCGACGCCGAGCCCTTGGTGGATCTGGTAGCCCCAGCTGAAGATGCCGAGTCCGAGGGCGCCCATCGCCGTGAAGAGCGCGGCGAACCAGGCCTTGGTCGGTTGCAGCGTCGCGAGGATCTCGCGATCGACCTGCTCGTAGTCCTTGACCGCGGGGAGCTGGATGTCAGCGGCCGGGATGTTCGGCCGGTGCGGCTCGTTGGCGGGATGCGCGAGAGTTGCCATCGGCGCGCCCCTTACGCGGTGACCGACGCCGCAGGCGCCGGATGGTTGACCTTCTGCAAGTAGACCACCGCCGTGTAGGTGTTGAGTTCCTCGAACACGTGGTAGGCGCGGCGATCCTGCGCCCATTTCGCGATCGACCAGTTCTCGTCGGCGGCGTCGCCGAAGATGATCGCGCGCGAGGGGCAGCCCTGCGCGCAGGCCACCGTGAACTCGTCGGGCTGCACCTCGCGACCCTCGAGCCGGGCGCGGTTCTCGGCCTCCTTGATCCGCTGCACGCAGAAGGTGCACTTCTCCATGATGCCCTTCTGGCGGACCGTGACATCCGGATTCAGCTGCCAGTGGAGGGGTTCGGGGAAGGCGTACTGCGGGCGGCTCGGGTCGCCGTACCCGAACCAGTTGTAGTAGCGGACCTTGTAGGGGCAGTTGTTCGAGCAGTAGCGCGTGCCGACGCAGCGGTTGTAGACCTGCACGTTGAGCCCGTTCGGCGCGTGGTAGGTCGCGTACACCGGGCACACCGGCTCGCAGGGCGCGTTGCCGCAGTGCTGGCACATCATCGGGATGAAGCGCGTCTCGAAGTCGGCGTGCTCCGGATCGAAGTGCACGTCCTTCGGCTCGCGGTCGAGCTCCCAGTAGCGTTCGAGCCGGATCCAGGCCATCTCGCGGCTGCGCGTGATGTTCGCGCCGAAGCCGGTGCGGTCGGGGAGGAGGATCGGGCCCTGCCACTCGGCGCCGACGGTCGCGATGTTGTTCTCGGCGTAGCAGGCGGTGACGCAGGCCGAGCAGCCGGTGCAGCGCGCGAGGTCGACGGTCATCGCCCAGCGGCGCTTCGCCGCGCCCGACAAGTGGTTCGGGTCGTACATCCCCTTGTCCTTCGAGTTGGGGACGCCGAACTCACCCTGCGCGTCGTTCGCCGTCGGCGAGCGCAACCCGGGGAGGAACTCGGTGCTCGCCTGTCCCTCGAAGAGGTGATGCCCTTCCTGGTTCTCGCCGGCGAGGATCGCGGCGATCGTCGTCGCCTGCGCGATCCCGCGGCCGTGTTGGCGGCCCGAGCCCTCGGTGGTGACGAGGCGGACGTCGCCGCCCGCCTTCGCGATCGTGGCCTTGGTCGCCGAGAGCGCCGCCGCACCGCTGCGCTGGTCCTCGGCGCTCGCGATGAGGCTCCAGGCGTTGTTGCCGGCGCGCGCATACCGTCCGCTCGCCGTGTGGCCGCGGCCGAGCATCACCGCGATCGTGTCGGGACGGATGCCGATGTAGATGAATGCCGGCGCCGTCATCGACCCGGCCGGCGTCGTGACGGTAACGAGGTCCCCCGCCTCGACGCCGAGGGCCGCCGCCGTCTCGCCGTGCATCTCGACCACCGTCTGCCAGACGATCTTCGTGACGGGATCGGGGAGTTCCTGCAGCCAGGGCTTGTTCGCGCCGCGACCGTCACCGAGCGTCGGCGAGGGATAGGCGACGAGGAAGTGCGTCCCCGGCTGCGCGCCGGCGCGCGCGCGCCGCGTCTCGGCGCGCGGGGTGGCGGTGCGATCCACCGATGAGCCGCTCTTGAGCGCGGTCGGGAGCGCGTCCTTCAAGGCCGCGTTGCCGCCGATCCTCGAGGCAAGCCAGGCGCGATAGTCGGCGAACTGGAAGCGCGACGCCATCTGCGGATCGCCCTTCGCCACCGCGAGCATCACGTCCGCGGTCGCGCGCGTATCGAAGACCGGGTCCATCGTCGGCTGCTGCAGCGAGAGCGTGCCGCGCATCGGCTCGGCGTCGCCCCAGCTCTCGAGGCCGTGATTGTCAGGGAGGACCAGGTCGCAGAGCGAGGTCGTCTCGTCGGGGACGTTCGAGAAGGAGACCTTGAACGGCACCTTTCCCATCGCGGCGGCGAAGCCGATGCCCGGTGCCGTCGTGTAGGCAGGATTCGCCCCCCGCACGAGGAGCATCGGCACCTCACCGGCATTCATCCGTTCGGCGAGGGCACGCATCTCGGCGTGTCCGGCGACGCCCTCGAAGGCGAGGTAGCCCTCGTTGGGCTTGATGGTCTTGCCGACGTTGCCGCGCTGCTTGTTGAGTTCAGCGACCCCGGCGGCGAGATCACCGGCATCCTCGCCATAGCCGCCAGAGAGGATCGCGCTGGCGCTGGCGTCGCGGATCTCGCGCGCGAGTCCCTCGAGCAATCCCCCGCCGACACCGGCGGCGGTGGCAGCCGCCGCGAGTGAACCGCGACCCAGGAGCGCATTCACGATCTGGAGTTCGGTTCCTGGCCGCGCGGGGATCCAGTGGTCAGCGTTGAGTCCCGTGAGCGAGCGGCGCGCGCCGACGTAGATGAAGCGCGGCGCGCCCTCGATCTTGCCACGGGCGTCGGCGAAGGCGAGCTGCTGCGGGACCGGGAGTCCCCAACCATCGAGGAAATCGGCGCCGAACGAGACGATGAGCGATGCGGCGGCGAAATCGATCTGCGGCCACGATGCGCCATACGCCGCGCGGTTCGCCTGGGCGACCGCGATCGGGGCCTCGGCGTCGTAGCTCACGTGCGGCGCGATGCCGTACCCGGCGAGCACCGAATCCAGGAACGCAGGGAAGGAACCGAGCTCGTGCTGGTTCACGAAGGCAACGCGACTCCCCTGCCCTCGACTCTTCACCTCACCGAGTCGGGCGGCGAGGGTCTGCATCGCTTCCGTCCATGAAATCGGTACGAGGTCAGTTCCCTCCCGCTTCATGGGAGTGCGGAAGCGATCGGGGTTGTAGAGACCCTGCAGCGAGGCCTGCCCACGCGCGCAGAGCGCACCCTTGTTCACCGGATGCGCGGGATTCCCCTCGGCCTTGATCGCGCGACCATCGCGCACCTCGACGATGAGCCCGCAGCCGGCGGCGCACTCGCGGCAGGTCGTGGCGTAGTGATTCGAGACGCCGGGGACCGTCTGGTCGGGGGAGACGAGATAGGGGATGAGCTTCTCGACCTCGCCCGAGGTGCAGCCCGCCACTGCCGTCGCGGCACCGGTGACGCCGAGGACCTTGAGGAAGTCGCGCCGCTTGACCGCGGGCTTCTCCGTCGCGTCCGCCATCGTGTCGGATGTGTTTTTCATCTCGATCCTAGTAGTGGCACGTGGCGCAGTCGTACGACGCCTTCTTCCGTGGCAGCGCGACGGTCGCCGAATCGGGCACGAGTCCGGCTGCGCGCACGCCCTCGGCCGGTGAGTAGCCGTTGACGTGGCAGGTCACGCACCAGCCCATGTTGAGGGACTGGGCCTGGAAGACCTGCGCCATGTTGTTCACCTGGCCGTGGCAGGTCTGGCAGGTGACGCCGGCGTTCACGTGCCGCATGTGCGGGAAGTGCACGTACTCGGGCACCTTGTGCACGCGCACCCACGGAATGGGCTGCTTCTTGGTGGCGAACTCAGTGAGTTTGACGATCTCTGGACGGCCGGCGCCGACGATCGTGTGGCAGCCCATGCAGGTCCCCACCGCGGGGAGGCCCGGGTCGGGGGACTGGGTCGCCGCATTGTGGCAGAAGGTGCAGTTCATCTGCAGCGAGTTCACGTGCACCGGATGCGGGAACTTGATCGGCTGCACCGGCGAACGTCCCATCCCGCCGCCGATGTAGAAGGTGTAGCTACCCGATCCGCTGTAGGCCCACGGTCCAGGCTTCGCCTTGCCGAAGGCCTCGCGATTCGCTTTTTCGGTGGCGGTCTCGGTCGGGCTGGCCTGTGGCGGCGCGGCTTGCGAGCCGGCGAAGGCGGAGACGATGGTCGCGGCCGTCGCGACGACGACCAGTCCGGGGACGATGACCCACTTCGTTCGACCCGTCATTCAGCGGACTCGGGGTGGGAGGATTACCGAATGCTCGGTCGGCCTTGTGAACAATTTCACAAGGCGCGACGACGTGAAAAGATGACCCGGCCGACGATATGACGCAAGTGAGGGCAGAGCGTGATGTTAGGTGAGGCCACGCTTGACTCGATCGATGGTGCGGAGCACCTCGATCGCCATCGCGCGGACCAGTGTGAGTTCCCTTGAGTCCGGACCCGCGCGATTCAGGAGGGAGCGGACCGAGCGCATGATGTGCTCGGGATTCCGCGTCCGATAGAAAGCGATCTCGCCGAGCGCGCGGTCGATGTCGGCCAGGGCGCGCTCCCATTCGTCGTGCTTCGGCAGAGCCGCGTGATGCTTGTGACGCTTGACGGTGCGCGTCGCGTCGCCGGCCGTGAGGTGCAACTCGTAGACGGCGACGAGAACGGCCTGCGCGATGTTGAGCGAGGCGTGCTCGGTGGTCGGGATCGTGACGAGCACGTGGGCGGCGTCGATCGCGTCATTCGGCAGGCCGTGGTCCTCCTGCCCGAAGAGGAGGGCGACCCTTCCCTCCCCCGCCTTCACAAGGGCCTCAGCGGCGAACGCACGCGGCGCGACGACCGGCCAGCGGTGGGCGCGCCGCTTGGCCCCGAACGCGGCGACGTGCACGCAGTCGGCGAGTGCCTCGGGAAGGGTCTCGAAGTGCCGGATCCGCTCGACGATGTCGCGGGTCCCGTGGGCGACGCCCTCGATCCGCCAGGGATCGTAGGCGACCGGCTGGACGAGTCGCAGGTCGGCGAAGCCGAAGTTCTTCATCACCCGCACGGTCGCGGCGAGGTTCACCGGGTCCTGCGGGCGGTGCAGGACGATCGCGAACTGGTCGAGTTTCATTAGCGGCACGACTGGAAAGTAGCGCGCCGCTAGATTCCGTCACCTATGGAATGGATCCTCGACCTCCTGCATCAACTGCGTGACCTGAACACGCTCGTCTCCACAGCGGGTTATGCCGGGATCACGACGATCATCTTCATCGAGACCGGCCTGCTGTTCCCCTTCCTGCCGGGGGACTCGCTCCTCGTGACGGCGGGGCTGGTGGCGGCGCAGCAGGACGGCCTCGTGACCCTGAATGTGTGGATCCTCGGCGCGCTCTGCTCCGCCGCGGCGATCGTCGGTGACCAGATCGCGTATGCGATCGGTCGGCGGTCGGGGGAGGCGCTCTTCAAGAAGGAGGACTCGCGATGGTTCAAGCAGAGTCACCTGCGGGCGGCACACGCCTTCTATGAGAAGCACGGCGGGAAGACGATCATCCTCGCTCGGTTCATGCCCTTCGCGCGGACGTTCGCGCCGGTGGTGGCCGGAGCGGCAAAGATGCACTACCCGACCTTCCTCTTCTACAACGTGATCGGCGGACTGGCGTGGATCTGGTCGATGCTGTTGACGGGGTACTACGTCGTGAAGCTGGTCCCCGGGCTCGAGGCGCACGTCGAGCAGCTCGTGATCGGGATCGTGATCCTCTCGGTGAGTCCGGCGTTCATCGCGTGGTACAAGAATCGGCGGCCGCGTCCGGCGGCGTGACTCCGCCGGCCTCGCGAGGAACTGCGGGTGCTGCGACGCGAATGTATGTTGAGAGGAACTCGTCCAACCCCCAAGCGGAGTCCGGTTGTATGGCGCACGCACTGCCCGCACTGCCCTACGCCTTCGATGGCCTCGAGCCGCACATCGACGCGCAGACGATGCAGATCCACCACGGCAAGCATCATCAGGCGTACGTCAACAACCTGAACGCCGCGATCGAGAAGGCCCCCGAGCTCGCCGGCTGGTCACTCGACCAGATCTGCCGCGACATCGCGAAGGTCCCCGAGAGCGTACGCGGGGCGGTGCGCAACAATGGCGGCGGCCACTGGAATCACTCCCTCTTCTGGAAGTTGTTGGTGCCGAAGTCGGGAGGGGAGCCGAGCGGCAACGTCGCCGGCGCGATCAAGAGCGCGTGGGGCGACTCCGCGAAGTTCCGCGAGGCGTTCCAGGCCGCGGGCGTCGGGCGCTTCGGCTCGGGGTGGGCGTGGCTCGTCGCGGCGAAGGACGGCAAGCTCACGATCGAGTCGACGCCGAACCAGGACAATCCCCTGATGGAGGGTCGCTGCGCGATCCTCGGGCTCGACGTCTGGGAGCACGCCTATTACCTGAAGTACCAGAACCGGCGCCCGGACTACATCGGGGCGTGGTGGAACGTGGTGCATTGGGGTGCGGTGGCAGAGCTCTACGACCGCCGCTGAGCTCTAGGTGGGAGGTGGGAGGTGGGAGGTGTGAGGGGCGCGCCGGGTACCGCTGGCGCGCCTCCTTCATTTCCGCAGGCGCGGCGCAGTTCCTGCCGCGCCCCTCACACCTCACCCCTATCTTGCGGCTTCGCCTTCGAGGTACGTGTACCCCTCCAGCCCCGCGACATACTCGGCGATGAACATGTTCACCTCCTCGCGCGAGATCCCCTTCGCCTGCAGGACCTTGCGGCGGAAGGTCGCGAGGAGGTCGGAGGCCCGGAACTGGACGTAGTTCAGCACCTCGGTCACCGTGTCGCCGTGCACGAGGTGCGTGACCTCGTACCCGCCGTCGCGCAGGCGGATGTGCACTGCGTTCGTGTCGCCGAAGAGGTTGTGGAGGTCGCCGAGGATCTCCTGATAGGCGCCGGTGAGGAAGATCCCGAGGATGTACGACTCGCCGTCGCGGAAGGCGTGCAGCGGCATCGAAGGCGCGCCATCGCGACCGCCGATGAAGCGATCGATCTTCCCATCGGAGTCGCAGGTGACGTCCTGGATCGTCCCGCGTCGCGTCGGCTGTTCGTCGAGCCGGTGCACCGGAGCGATCGGGAAGAGCTGGTCGATCGCCCAACTGTCGGGGAGGGACTGGAAGAGCGAGAAGTTGCCGAAGTACCGGTCGACCAGCGCCGCATCGATGTCGCGGATGATGTCATCGAAGGCCTCGCGCTTCCCCGACGCGAGGCGACCGACCGCATTCAACGTGCAGAGATAGAACGTCTCGGCGAGGGCCCGCTCCTTGAGCGAGAGCACCCCGGATCCGAAGAGCTGCTGCGCGCGCTCCTTGTCGAAGGTCGCGTCGTGGAAGATCTCGCGGACGCGCCGCATCGAGACGTTCTTCCGCGAGACGGTCTTGAGGTCGTCGGCCATCTCGTGCAGGAGTGCGTGGTCGTCCTCGGAGATGCTCGGCACCACCGGCTCGGCGGCCGACTCGACGTCGATGATCGAGAGGAGCAGCAGGGCGTGATGCGCGGTGAGGGCGCGTCCCGACTCGGAGATGATGTCTGGCATGGGCAGCGACTCCTCACGACAGGTCTCGCCGTGCGTGTAAACGATGTCGTTGGAGTACTCCTGCGCCGAGTAGTTCACCGACGCCTGCGCGGTCGACTGGGTGCCGTCGTAGTCGACGCCGAGCCCGCCGCC
>JANNKK010000149.1:0-10037 GCA_031396245.1 Gemmatimonadaceae bacterium | reverse complement strand
GCCCCAACTGCGCACGACCTGATTGTGCGTCTCGTCCCCCTCGGGAACATCGGGGAGGGTGACGTTGGGGATGCCGAGGAGGAGTTCGGTCAGGCGCGTCTCGGTGGGCGCGAGCGCTGCTTCCTGCGCCGCGATCTCGTCGCCGACGGCGCGCGCGGCGAGCATCTGCGGCGCTGCGTCCTGCTTCGCGGCCTTGAGCTTTGCGATCTCCTGCGTCGCCGCGTTCCGCTTCGCCTTGAGTTCCTCGACCGCCTGGATGGCCTGACGACGAGCGCGGTCGAGCGACTCGACCTCGTCGAGCACTTTCCCGAATGTGTCGAGCTGCCCGCGCCGGCGCATCGCCTCGCGGAGTTGCCCGATCTGGTCGCGCAAGGTCCGCAGATCGTGCACCGATCAGTACTCCGGGATGCCGTCCTGCAGGGAGCGGAAGCCGCAGTTCGGATCGACCTTGCCGCGGAGCCGCGCGCGGCGTTCGCTGGGGATGATCGACTCGACTTCGAACTTGGCGTAGATCTCCTGCCGCAGCTCGAACTGGCAGAACGAGCCCGACACCTTCACGAGGAAGGTCTCGCCCACGCCGACCACGAACGCGGAGTCGGCGGTCCAGCCGTTGATCGGGGCCTCGACGATCTGATCGAAGACCGCCGCGGTCCGGAAGAACGTCACCGAGTGCGCGCCGAGCAGCGGCGTCACGACCGACTGAACCGGGAGGATCACGAGACTGTCGTTCGGATTCAGGTCGAACGCGATGTCGAAGTTGCCATCGGGGAGGGGCAGCACGAGCGTCGACTGCGGGATCCGCAGCGCCGTCGGATACTCATCGGGCGTGCCGGTGATGGCCCAGACGACGAAATTGAGCGAGTCATTCGAACGGCTCGCCGTCAACTTGAAGGGATCCTCGCAGGCGAGCACGAGGAGGGCCGCGCCGAGGGCGGCGAGCGGCGGGATGAGTCGGATGCGGCGGCGTGGCGTCACAGAGGGGAAGCTAACGGGGCGTGAGGGGGTGCGACAAGCGAAACGTGCTTGACTTCACCTACGTCGGACGTACACTTCGGAAACCTTTCACGGAGCGGCGATGGCCACCATTCGCGACCTCGTCGCGGCGATCCGGCAGCGTGAGGGGATCGACGCCGCCGTCGTACTCGGACGCGACGGTCTGCTGATCGACCACCAAGCCGACGCCGGCGTCGACGCCGAACAGATCGCAGCGCACGTCCCCTCGATCCTGCAGTACACCGACGAACTGGGCGCGGCCGCCGCGCAGGGCGCCCTGCTGACCGCCATCCACGAGCACGAGCAGGGAACGACGGTGATGTCCGCGATCTCGCACGACGTGATACTCCTCGTCCTCCTCAGGCCGACCGCCGACCTGGGCGCCCTGCTCTTCGACCTTCGGCGGCATCGCGCGAACATCGCGTCCCTCGTCTGACCCTTCCTTCTTCACCGGGACCGCGCGTGGGTTCCCTCCGTGAGGCCGGGCCGGTGCACATCCTCGTCGCCGACGACGAGCCGCACATCGGACGGATCATCCAGACGAAGCTCGAGCAGGGTCCCTTCGCGGTGACGCTCGTCTACGACGGCGCCGAGGCGCTGGCCGCCCTAGCCGCCGACCCCGAGGTCCGCCTCCTGATCCTCGACCTGATGATGCCGCACGTGAGCGGACTCGAGGTGCTCGACCGGATCCGCGCCGATGACCGCTGGCGCACCCTGCCCTGCCTGATCCTCACGGCGGCCGGGCATGGACATCAGGAGGAAGAGGCCCGACGGCGCGGCGCCGACGACTTCATGACGAAGCCCTTCAGCCCGAAGAGGCTCTTCGCTCGGGCCGCCGAGCTCGCGGGCGTGGAGACGGCGTGACGTCGGCGCCGCTCTACGCGGTGGTGCTCGCTGGCGGCGTGGGCAGTCGCTTCTGGCCCGTCAGCACGCCAAGTCGACCGAAACAGCTGCTTCCCCTCGCGAGCGCCCAGCCGATGCTCGTCGAGACGGTGGAGCGACTCGTGCCATTGGTCGGTGCGAGCCGCGTGCTGATCCTGACGGGCGCGAGTCTCCGCGACGCGGTCCTCACGGCGCTGCCCGACCTCGAGCGATCGCAACTCCTGCTCGAGCCGCGGCCCGCCGGCACCGCGGCGGCGCTCACGTGGGCCGCCCTCCAGGTCACCCGTCTCGGCGGCGCCGAGGCGCGGATGGTCTGCGTCCACGCGGACTGGGTGATCGCCGATGCTGCGCGCTTCCGCGAGACCCTCGCCAAGGCCGCCGACCTCGCCGCACAGGGACACGCCCTCGCCACGGTGGGGATCGTCCCGTCGCGTCCCGATCCGGGATTCGGCTACATCCAGCCCGGCGAGCCGCTCACCGGCGGCGCGCGCCGGGTCGCCCGCTTCGTCGAGAAACCCGATCGCGAGCGCGCGGCGGCGATGATGCGCGAAGGGTTCCTCTGGAACTCCGGGATCTTCGCGTGGCGGGCGCAGGACCTCCTCGACGAGGTGCGCGCCCTGACACCCGAGCTGTCTGCCGCGCTCGCCTCAGCCGACGCCGGTCCGAACGCGTTCTTCGGCGCCGTCACCTCGCCGGTGAGCATCGATGTCGGCGTGATGGAGCGGAGCAAACGGGTGATCGTGCTGGCGGGCGACTTCGGTTGGGACGACGTGGGGACGTGGGGCGCGCTCCAACGCGTGCGCGAGAAGGACGCCGACGGGAACGCGAACCACGGACGCGTCTTCTCCCGCGACGCATCGGGGAACGTCGTGCACAGCGAGGGCGGCGCGGTGGTGCTCTTCGGCGTCCGCGACCTCGTCGTCGTGGTGCGCGATGGCGTCACGCTCGTGACGACGGTCGACCGATCGGCGGACCTCAAGTCGCTCGTCGATTCCCTGCCCCCCGACTTGAAGGGGATCGACTGATGGGCATCGTGCTCTACGACGACCGCGCTGCGCGGAAGTTCGAACCCTTCGCGTTGACGCGCCCAGCGGGTGAGCTGCGCGCCGGCGGTGAGCTCATCCGCCGTCGGTGGGAGCGCCGGTTCGGCATCCGGGCTGACGGGTTCATCGCCGGACCGCATCTCGCCTCGTTCGAGGAGTTCGATGCGCCGGGAGCGGTGGCGAGCACCTTGGCGGCCGGGACGGTGCTCATCAACTCGCGGTGCGTCCCGCTGCTCGACGGACCACCCTTTGGTGATGCCGGCTCCACGCGCTGGACCTGCGACGGCCGGCTGGCCGCGGTCCGCCTCACCGATCCCATTCCCGTCGCGCGGCTCTCCGACGGCGGCGCGACGCTCGACTCGCTGGCGACGGGCGGCGGCAGGACGATCGAGGTCGAGGGCTGGTGGCTCGAGGATGTGTGGGACCTCACGCGCCATCTCTTGGCCATGCTCTCTGCCGACGCGCTCGCGCTCGATCCCACGGCTGCTCCGCCTCCGGCACACCTGACCGTCATCGGCCGGCATCCGGTGCGCGTCGATCCCTCGGCCACGCTCGAACCCCTCGTCGTCGCCGACGCGACGGCCGGGCCGATCCTCATCCGCGCCGGCGCCATCGTGCAGGCATTCACGCGCCTCGTCGGTCCCTGCATCATCGGTGAGAAGGCGACCGTGAGCGGAGGACGCATCGCCGCCTGCAGCGTCGGCGAGCGGAGCAAGGTGAATGGCGAGATGAGTTCGACGATCCTCATCGGTCACGCGAACAAGGGCCACGACGGCTTCGTCGGTCATTCGATCATCGGCCGGTGGGCGAACCTCGGCGCCGGCACGATCACGAGCAACCTCAAGAACTCGTACGGCAACATCTCCATCTGGACGCCGGACGGCGTGCGGAACACCGGCCTGCTCTTCCTCGGCAGCCTGATCGGCGACCACGCGAAGACGGGGATCGGCACGCGGCTCACGACCGGCGCGGTGGTCGGGGCCGGCGCGAACCTCTTCGGTACGGCGATGCCGCCGAAGGTGGTCCCGCCCTTTGCCTGGGGTGAAGGCCCGGCTTGGGAGACGTTCGCGGTGGAGAAGTTCATCGAGGTCGCCGAGCGCGTGATGGCCCGGCGCGAGGTCGCGCTCTCGGCGGACCAACGTGCACTCCTCGCGGCCGCCCACGCCGCGCGCTGGTCGGCGTAGTCCGCCGGCCCGTCAACCCCGATGCGCGTCTGGACACTCGGCAGCGGGAGCTCGGGGAATGCACTCGTCGTGGAGTGCGGCGGTGAGCGGCTGCTCGTCGATTGCGGATTCGGGCCACGGGCGCTCGCGACGCGCCTCAAGGCGATCGGGGTCGCACCCGAGTCGATCTCGGGCCTGCTGATCACGCACGAGCACGTGGATCACGCGCAGGGCGCCGCGCGGGCGCAGAAGAAATGGCGGTGGCCCGTGCTCGCGTCGGCGGGGACCCTCGGCGCGCTCCGCGACGTGGAGGCGCGCTGGCGCCGCCCGCTCGGGACGCGCGACGTCACCGCGTTCGAGGGATTCTCGATCGAGGCAGTCGCGGTACCGCACGACGCTGCGGCGCCCCTCGCCTTCGTCATCACCGACGCGGCCTCCGGCGCACGGGTCGGCGTCGCGCACGACCTCGGCGCGGTGCCCGCCGCGCTCCGCACGCGGTTCGCCCACTGCGACATCCTCTGCCTCGAGGCGAACCACGACGCGGTGATGCTGTGCGACGGGCCCTATCCGGCGGCGCTCAAGGCGCGCATCCGCGGCGGGCGCGGTCACCTGAGCAACGAGCAGGGCGGCGCCCTCGCAGCGGACCTGGTCCATCCCGGGCTGCGCGCCGTGGTGCTGCTGCATCTCAGCGCCGTGAACAACACGCCGGAGGTCGCCGAGCGTGCCGTGCGCGGGCCGATGCGCCGCGCGGGATTCCGCGGCACGCTGCGCGCCGCACCCCGCCGCGACGTCGAACTGATGGCGACGGTAGGGCCGAAGGGGCCGATTGCGAGTACGCGGTCCCAGTTGGATCTTGGCCTCTGAGACCGGCGCTCCCCTTCCCTCAACGAACCGGCGCGTGAGTCACCTCCAGAAGCTGATCGAGAACAACCGGAACTGGGCCGCCGAGATGACGGGGCTCGATCCGGATTTCTTCGCCAAGCGCGAAGCGAGCCAGGATCCGCACTTCCTGATGATCGGCTGCAGCGACAGCCGGGTGCCGCTCGAACTGATGACCGGCGCTCTCCCAGGCGAGATGTTCGTGCACCGGAACATCGGGAATCAGGTCTGGGCGACCGACCTCAACGTGCTATCGGTCGTGCAGTTCGCGGTGGATGTATTGAGCGTCGGGCACATCATCGTCTGCGGCCACTCGAATTGCGGCGCCCTCAAGGCGGCCACGGCGCCGTCGACGCACGGGGTGCTCGACCACTGGCTCTCGGAGGTGCGGAACATCATCCGCTGGCACCGGAAGGAATTGGATGCCTGTGCCGACAACGAGTCGCGACTTCGACGCCTCTCCCACCTCAATGTGCTCCAGCAGGTGGGGATCCTGAGCCGGACGCCGATCATCCTCGATGCGTGGGCGCGCGGCGCGAAGTTGCAACTCCACGGGTGGGTCTACGACATCGGGACGGGGCTGATCGAACGGGCCCTCGAGCCGATTGACGGCGTGGAGCGCGCGAACGCGGTGATCCGAAGGGGCTGACGGCGGACGGCGGTTGGCGGACGGCGGTTGGCGGACGGCGGACGGCAGAGCGCCCCGGTCAGCGATGCTGACCGGGGCGCCTTGGCTTCGGGCTCTTCGCCGTCCGCCGTCTGCCGTCCGCCGTCGGCGGCTAGTACATCCCGCCCATGCCACCGCCGCCCTGAGGGGCTGCGGCCGGCTTGTCTTCCTTCTTCTCGACGATGAGCGCTTCCGTCGTGAGAAGGAGCGAGGCGATCGACGCGGCGTTCTGGAGCGCCGTGCGGGTCACCTTGGTCGGGTCGATGACGCCGGCGAGAACGAGGTCCTCGTAGGAGTCGGTGAGGGCGTTGTAGCCGAAGTTCTTGTCCTTCGAGGCGCGGACCTTCTCGACGACGATCGAGCCTTCCCCGCCAGCGTTCGCGACGATGATGCGGATCGGCTCCTCGATCGCCTTGCGGATGATGTCGACGCCGATCTGCTCGTCGGCATCGAGCTTGAGGCTCTTGAGCGCTGACTGCGCGCGGATGAGCGCGACGCCGCCGCCGGGGACGATCCCTTCCTCGACCGCTGCGCGGGTCGCGTGGAGCGCGTCCTCGACGCGGGCCTTCTTCTCCTTCATCTCGCTCTCGGTCGGGGCGCCGACGTTGATCACCGCGACGCCGCCGGCGAGCTTCGCCTTGCGCTCCTGGAGCTTCGCCTTGCGCTCCTGGAGCTTCTCCTTGTCGTAGTCCGAGGTCGACTTCTCGACCGCGACCTCGATCTCCTTGATCCGGCCCTTGATCTTGTCCTCGTCGCCCTGGCCGTCGATGATCGTCGTGTTGTCCTTGTCGACGACGATCCGCTTGGCGCGGCCGAGGTCGGTGATCACGGCGTTCTCGAGCTTGAAGCCGACTTCCTCGGAGATGACGTTGCCCTTCGTGAGGACCGCGATGTCCTCGAGCATCGCCTTGCGGCGATCCCCGAAGCCCGGGGCCTTCACCGCGCAGACGCGGAGCGTGCCACGCAGCTTGTTCACG
This sequence comes from Gemmatimonadaceae bacterium, assembly GCA_031396245.1. Taxonomy (GTDB): domain Bacteria; phylum Gemmatimonadota; class Gemmatimonadetes; order Gemmatimonadales; family Gemmatimonadaceae; genus Pseudogemmatithrix. Next base: position 3,433 of record JANNKK010000149.1, on the reverse strand, counting down.
ACGATCGTCGCCAGCGCCTCACCCTCGATGTCCTCGGCGATGATGAGCAGCGGCTTGCCGGTCTGTGCGACCTTCTCGAGCACCGGGAGGAGGTCCTTCATCGACGCGATCTTCTTGTCGTGGATCAGGATGTACACGTCCTCGAGCACCGACTCCATCTTCTCGGCGTCGGTGATGAAGTACGGAGAGAGGTAGCCGCGGTCGAACTGCATCCCGTCGACCGTCTCGAGGGTCGTCTCGAGGCCCTTCGCCTCCTCGACCGTGATCACGCCGTCCTTGCCGACCTTCTCCATGGCTTCGGAGATCAGGTTGCCGATCTCGGAGTCGTTGTTGGCGGAGATGGTGCCGACCTGCGCGATCTCCTTCTTCCCCGAGGTGGGGACCGAGATCTTCTTGAGTTCCTCGACGACGGCGGTGACGGCCTTGTCGATGCCGCGCTTGATCGCCATCGGGTTCGCGCCAGCGGTCACGTTCTTCAGGCCTTCGCGGTAGATCGCCTGGGCGAGTACCGTCGCGGTGGTGGTACCGTCACCGGCGAGGTCGGAGGTCTTGGTCGCGACTTCCTTGACCATCTGGGCGCCCATGTTCTCGATCGGGTCGGAGAGTTCGATCTCCTTCGCGACGGTCACGCCGTCCTTGGTGATGGTCGGGGCGCCGAACTTCTTGTCGATGACGACGTTCCGGCCCTTGGGGCCGAGGGTGACCTTCACCGCCTCGGCGAGCTTATCGACGCCGCGCTTGAGACCGGCGCGGGCGTCGACGTTGAAATGGAGTTCCTTCGCTGCCATGAGAGTGTGCCTTGATAGAGTGGAAGGGGTGTCAGCTGACGATCGCGAGGATGTCCGTCTCGCGAAGGATCAGGAGCGGCACGTTGTCGATCGTGACTTCGGTGCCGGAGTACTTGCCGTAGAGGATCTTGTCGCCGGCCTTCACTTCCATCGGGACGCGCTTGCCGTCCTCGGTGCGACCGGGTCCGACGGCGATCACTTCACCCTGCTGCGGCTTCTCCTTCGCGGTATCGGGGATGTAGAGACCGCCGCGCATCTGCTCGGTCTCCTCCATCGCCTTGACCACGACGCGGTCGGAGAGTGGCGCGACCTTGTGGGTGGATGCAGACTTGGCTGCCATGCTGTGGGACCTCGTGCTGTGTTGTGAATGAGATGCGAACTGCTGGCACTCACGACGCGTGAGTGCTAACAAAGGGAAGCTAGGCCTGTTCGCAGTGTCAGTCAACTCTGACAGGCAACGCGATGTGTTCGCCGTAACTGATTACTGACCAACGCGTTATACGGTGGTATTGACTGAGGCCGCAGAAGGCACCTCGGAGCACCTGCTCGTCCCGCTGGCTGAGCGTTCCGATACACCACAACTTCTGGCGGACGCTGGACACTCGCCCCCCATCTCCGATGCGCCTGCCATCCAGCACCGCCGCTCTCATCGCGGCGATTCTCTTTCTCGCCTCGCCGCTCGAGGGTCAATCCCTTCAGTACCTCAGCCGCGACCTCCGCGAATACCGATCGCTTCCGGACACCGGAGCCGTCGCTCGCGCCCAGCGCGCCCTCGCGGCGACCCCGCGGGGGCTCGAAGAACTGCTCCAACTCGGACTCGCCCAGTCCGGGATCCGCGAGTTCCGCGAGGCCATCGCATCGTTCACGAGAGGACTCGAGAACGACCCCGAGAATGCCATGTTCCTCCGTTGGCGGGGGCACCGCTATCTGTCGGTTCGCGAGTTCGATCGGGCGCTCCTGGACCTCACGGCGGGACTCGCGATCGACTCGACGCTCTACGGACTCTGGTACCATCTCGGCGTGCTGCACTTCGTACGCGCCGATTTCAACACCGCGGCCTATGCATTCTCGAGGGCGCAGCCGCGCGCCCCAGACGCGGGCGAACTCGCCGGCTCCACCGACTGGCTCTGGATGGCCCTCGTGCGCTCGGGTCGGGTCGCGGAAGCCGAAGCGATGCTCCGTCGTCGGCCCGACTCGCTCAGCGTGGACAACGCCTACACGCGGAGACTCCGTCTCTACCGCGGAGAGTTGCGGCCCGACCAGCTCATCCCCGTTGAGACGACGGACGGGGTGCAGGTCGCCACCCTGAGCTTCGGTCTCGGCAATTGGCTCCTCGCCTCCGGGGACACGGTCGGCGCGCGTAAGGCGTTCGAGCGCGCGGTGGCGACGGACGGGTGGCCGGCATTCGGATTCATCGCAGCGGAAGCGGAGCTCCGGCGGCTGCGCGCCGTCGAGCGCGAACGTGCCACTGGGTTCGTGCACACGCTCGTTCCCCTCATGATTCGGGCAGACCCCTGTGTCCGCGCGATCTCGCCCGAGCGGATGCGGCGCGTGATCGTCAGTGCGGCCTTGGTTCCAGCGGCGGGCTCGTCGGGGGAGCGGACTGCTCGCCGCCCGCGCCTCCTTGCTCCTCCAGATCGCCGCGGACCGCGTCGCCCTCGACCTGGGCGCTCCTGTGGGCTCGCTTCCACCAGCAGACCCCACACTCGACTGGCTCGACCTCGACGGGTGGCTGCGACTCACGCTTCGGCGCAACGCGCAGGTCAGTTGGGAGACTACGCCGGTCGACTCGTCGGACGCGGCCCGCGGAATCGCGCTTCTCGCGCGCGCTCTCGACGAGATCAAGCGCGAGGGAGGGGCGACGGTGGAGTGGCCCAGAGAGGCCACTGTCGACGAAGTGACGTACGTCATCACCCTGAGTCGACCGAGTCTCCGCGGCGGCGAGGTCTATGACGACGACGGTACGACGGTGGCTGTTCCCCTCTTCTCGCTCCAAGTTCCTCGCGAGGAGGCGGTGCGAGTGGTACGACGCCCTCCCATCGTGTATCCGTACAACTCTGCGACGAACCTATACCAGGCACGAGTCCCTGCCCGATTCATGGTGCGTGCCGACGGTACCGTCGATCCAAGTTCGGTCTCGGCGGCGTGGCCCGACGGCCTCGCGCCGCTCGAACCGAAGCTGACGGCTCAGTACGAGATCTTCCGCTCGATGGTCGAGAAGGCCATTCCTCGAGGGCGATACTCACCCGCGATGATCGCTGACTGCGCGGTTCCTCAGGCGATCTCTTGGACCTTCATCTTCCAAATCGCGCGCTGACCGCTTAGGGTCAGTTGGTCACCAGTTTCGCGTACGCCAACCGCAACCCATGCAGCGTGAGATCAGGCTCGATGAGCTCGATCTCGCTGCACCAGGGCTTGATCACCGGTGCGAGGCCCCCTGTCGCGATCACCTTCGGCACCTGCGGCCGCGGCCATTCCTTCTTGATCCGACGCACGATCCCGTCGAGACTCTCGGCCGCGCCGAACAACACCCCCGACCTGATGCACTCCTCGGTCCTCGTGCCGATCACCTTCTTCGTCGCGACAAGTTCCGTCGCTGGCAGCTTCGACGTCCGACGGAAGAGCGTCTCCGCCGACGTGCGCAC
>JANNKK010000147.1:0-10095 GCA_031396245.1 Gemmatimonadaceae bacterium | reverse complement strand
CGGTCAAAATCAATCGCCTCACCATCGCCATGGACATGGGTATCGCGGTGCTGCGCCGTCTCCGGCCGCAGATAGATCGTGGCGGCCGACTCTTCGACCGGGCCCATGAAGGTCTTGAACATCAGGTTGAACTGGCGAGGTTCGGTGAGCTGACAGTCGGTGTGATCGCCCGGCTTCTTGCTCGGCTTCCGCGGGCATTGGGAGTCGGCGAGCTTGTCGGCGCGGAAGCGGGCCTTGCACGCCTTGCAGTCGATCAACGGATCGGAGAATCCCGCGACGTGGCCCGACGCCTCCCAAACGCGCGGGTGCATCAGGATCGCGGCGTCCAGACCCTCGATGTCATCGCGCTCCCGCACCATCGCGTTCCACCAACGCGTCTTGACGTTGTTCTTCAGCTCGACGCCCAAGGGGCCATAGTCCCACACCGATCCGGTCCCGCCGTAGATCTCGGAGGACTGGAAGATGAAACCTCTTCGCTTGCTGAGGCTGACCAGAGAGTCGAGTGACACAGAGGGGAGATGGGAGAGGGGAGATGTGAGAGAGAATCTAACGCCGTGGCCTGCGGGGTCGCGCGCGGGGCCTCGCCTCTCCCATCTCCCCTCTCACATCTGCAGTCCAATGATCTGATCGCGGCGAGTCCCGACCGATACATACTGCGCCGGACACTCCACCAGTTCCTGCATCCGGTCGAGATAGACCCGGGCCTGCTTCGGGAGCGCGCCGAGCGTCCGTGCCGCGCCGGTCGACGTCTTCCACCCCTCGAACCACTCATAGATCGGTTCGATCCCCTCAAGGTCGGCGATGTCGCCCGGGAACTCCGACACCAGTTCGCCGGCGATCCGGTACCCCGTGCAGAGCCCGATCCTCTCGAGCGTGTCGAGGACGTCGAGCTTCGTCACCGCGAGGGCGCTGAGACCGTTCACCCGCACCGCGTATCGCACCACCACCGCATCGAACCAGCCGCAGCGCCGCGGGCGCCCGGTCGTCGCGCCGAACTCGTTGCCGAGCTGCCGCACGCGCTCGCTCATCGCCGCGTCGAACTCGGTCGGCAGCGGCCCCCGCGCCGACGCGGGTCGTGTACGCCTTCACCACGCCGAGGGCCGCGTCGAGGCACCGGGGTCCGATCCCCACGCCGATCGCCGCGCCACCGGCCGTCGTGTTCGATGAGGTCACGTAGGGGTAGGTCCCGTGATCGACATCCAGCAGCGAACCCTGTGCTCCCTCGAGGAGGATCGCCGCGCCCTGCTTCTGCGCGCGGGAGACCACGAGTCCGACATCCTCGGCGATCGCCAGCAGTCGCGGCGCGATCCGCTCCAGCTCGGAGAGCGTGAAGGCCGCGTCGGCGCGCTTGGACGAGCCGAAGCCGAGCAGGATGTGATTGGCGTGATCGGTCCCCTTCTCGACCAGCGCCTTGAGGCGCGCAGGGTGACGCAGGTCGAGGACTCGGATCCCGCGGCGCGCGACCTTGTCCTCATACGCCGGTCCGATCCCGCGGCCCGTCGTGCCGATCGCCTTGCTCGCGGCGCTCTCCTTGTCGACGAGCTTGTGATAGGGCATCACGAGATGCGCGCGATCGCTGAGGTACAGCCGGCCCGCGACATCGACGCCGTTCTTGACGAGGGCGTCGACCTCATCGAAGAGGCTCTCCGGGTCGAGCACCACGCCATTCCCGATCGCGCAGCGCACGCCCTTCTGCAGGATCCCGCTCGGCACCTGGTGCAGCACCGTCGACTCGTCCCCGACGTGCACCGTGTGTCCCGCATTCGCTCCACCCTGATAGCGCACCACCCAATCGGCGCGCTCGGCGAGCACGTCGACGAGCTTCCCCTTCCCCTCGTCCCCCCATTGGGCGCCGACGATAACGATGGTGCGGGTCTTGGTGTCGAACATCTCAGTTGTTTGGGTTTCTAACGTCCGCCAACCGCCGTCCGCCGTCTGCCTCTTCGGCACAAAAAAGGCCCCGATTGTCGGGGCGTTGGAAGAATCTACGCAGTCACACCGGTCGCGGCAAATGGTGGACGTGGACCGCTGGCCGCACCATCCTCCCTACAGATGACATTGCTCTTCACCCTGCTTCTGGCCGCGGCACCTTTTCAATCCTCCGACACCGTCGGCGTCCTCCGCACGGTGGCCCAGGCCCGCGAGGCCCTGACCGACCTCCCCGTCCTCTGGGGGATCGACGGCGCCAACACCGAATGGCTCTTCGTGACGCGGGACTCCGCGTGGATGACCGAGCGCCGCGGCGGTGTCGAGTCGCTCGTCCTCGTCACCCTGCCCGCCGACGCGCCCCGCGCGAACAACTCCTACGACCTCGATGGGCGCCGGGTCGCGATGGTCGTTCTCCCTCTCGGCGGAGATTCGCTCTCCCGCACACGACTCCTCGTGCACGAGGCGATGCACACCTTCCAGCCCGACCAACTCCCGCACCCCGGGGGCACCGAGCCGATGGAGGGCGGCGACTATCTCGACGCCGCGACCGGTCGCATCTGGCTCTTCCTCGAGCTGCGGGCCCTCGGTCGTGCGATCAACTCGTCGGGTGACGCCCGCCGAGCCGCCGCGCGCGACGCGCTCCTGTTCCGCGCCCGCCGCGATTCCCTCGCCGTTCCGTCCGAGCTCACGCGACTCGACGCCCTCGACCTGGCCGAGGGGATCCCCGAGTACAGCGCGTGGCGACTCACGGCGAGCGACGCCGCGCTGCTCGCGGCACGCCTCGACTCGGCGCCCAGCCGGGATGTCAGCTGGGTGCGCGCCGTCGCGTACTGGACGGGCCCGGCGTATGGCTACCTCCTCGACGGCCTTGCTGGCGCCGATTGGCGTATCGCGTACCAGCTGGGGAATCGACTGCCGGCGATCCTCGCGACGGTACTCGGCTCGACGCCCTACACCGAGCGGATCGACTCGCGCGCCCGCCTCTACGGTGGTGACGTCATCCGGCGCAGCGAACTCGCGCGGGACGCGACTCGTGCGCGCCGGCTCGATTCACTGCGCACGCGGTTCGTCACCGGGCCCGTCCTGCGCCTGATCCCCGGCGCACTGCAAGTGAGCTTCGACCCGAACGGGCAGACGCCGCTCGCGAACGAGGGCACGGTGATGCTGAACTTCCGGTGGGCGGGCGCTGATTCGGCGAAGCTCGTGGCGCCGAAGGGCGCGCTGGTCTCGCCGACGTGGAGCTGGATCCAGGTGCCACTCGCGGCCGGCGCGGTGATCGAGCCGGGCGTGCTCTCCGAACCGCGCGTGATCACAGGCGAGGGCTGGACCCTCACGCTCCCGACCGGCTGGCGGATCACGCGCGTCCAGAATCGGGTCGAGGTCAGGCCGCCAACTCCCTGACACGAAGGACACGAAGACACGAAGGACTGCAACAGAACCGACTTGGGGGAACCACTCGTCGCCGGCGACGCGTAGTTCCCCCAGTTCTTGCCGTTGCCTTCCTTCGTGCCTTCGTGCCTTCGTGTGAATCCCGTTGCCGCTAGGAGAGGACGGCGAGCATCTCCGTTCGCTGCGCATCGCTGAGTGGCAGCAGCGGCGACCGCGGCACCCCACCGATCATCCCGGCCAGCGTCACCGCCGCCTTCACCCCCGGAACGCCGAGCTTCGCCACGACGACATCCGCCAGCGGCTTGAGCTTCGCCTGCGCCGCCGCGGCCCGCGCCGCTTCGCCCGCCCGGTGCGCGGCGAACACCTCCTTCGTGAGCTCCGCCGCGAAGAGCGCGACCGCGAGGATCCCGCCGCGAGCGCCCAGCTCCAGCGCGCCGAGGAAGCTCGACCCGCTCCCGGTGATGAACGAGAAGGTGTCGCTCTGCGCGGCGACGAATCCCTTGTTGCTCGCGAGGTCCCCCGAACTGTCCTTGATGCCGATCACGTTCTTGTGGCGCGCAAGCTCCATCACGAGATCAGGCGGCAAGGCGAAGTGCATGTACTTCGGGATGTTGTAGAGGACGATCGGGATCGGTGAGGCGTCGGCGACCTTGCCATAGTGCAACGCCAGCGCCTCGCGATTCATCGACGCCGAGTAGTAGTGCGGCGCCACCACGAGCGCCGCATCGGCCCCCGCCGCTCCCGCCGCCTTGCACCGCGCGATCGTCTGTCGCGTCGACTCGCCGCCACACCCCGCGATGAGCCATCGGTCGCTAGGCACCACCTCGCGCGCGGCCTCCGTGAGCTGCACGCGCTCTTCCTCGCTCAGCAGCGCCGCCTCTCCCGTCGACCCCGCGAGGACGATTCCGGTGAGGCCATCGGCAATGTGCGCCTTCAGGTTCGCGCTGAAGCCGTCGAGGTCGAGATCCTCCGTCCCGGCGACGAACGGCGTGACGACGGGAGCGAAGATCCCTTCGAGCCGTCGCGTCACTTCTGCGCTCCGCGCGCCTTCGCCGCCGAGCGCTTCAACGTCGAGAGCCGCTGCTGGAACTCCACCGGTCGAGCGCTCGCCGCGAGGGCGACCTCGTACTCGACCGTTCCCGACGTCACGAGCTCCTCGAGGTGCTGATCGAGGGTCTGCGTGGCGTACTGCTCGCGCCCGGCAGCGATCAGGTCGCGGATCTCACCGACGCGGTCGTGGTCGAGGATCAGCTCCTTGACCGCCGGGGTCACGATCATCACCTCGATCGCCGCGATGCGCCCCTTGCCGTCGGCGCGAGGCAGCAGCCGCTGCGAGACGATGGCGTGCAGCGACTCGGCCAGGCGCACTCGCGCTGCGTCCTGTTCCTCGGTGGGGAAGATCGAGAGGATCCGGAGCACCGTCGCCAAGGCGTCTGGGGTATGCATCGTCGAGACGACGAGGTGCCCCGTCTCCGCCGCCTTCATCGCGGTGTCGAGCGTCTCGGTGTCCCGCATCTCGCCGATCAGCACCACGTCGGGATCCTGCCGCAGCGCCGCCTGCAGTCCCACCCGGAAGCTCTCGGTGTCGACGCCGATCTCGCGCTGCGTCACCGAGCTCTGCAAGTCGCGATGGAGGAACTCGATCGGGTTCTCGAGCGTGACGATGTGCTTGTTGAAATGCTGGTTGATGTGATTGACCAGCGCCGCCATCGTCGTGCTCTTCCCCGATCCGGTGTCCCCGGTCACGAGGATCATCCCGCGCTCGGCCTCGGCCACCGCCTTCAGGACCGGCGGGACCCCGAGTTTGTCGAAGCTCGGCACCTCGAATGGGATCACCCGCATCACGATCATGAAGCTCGACCGCTGGCGCAGGATGTTGACGCGGAAACGCCCGATCCCCGGGGCGCCCCAGGAACAGTCGTAATCCTGGAGCTTGTCGAGTCGCGCCTTGTCATCCTCGTTCGCGATGAGGCGAAGTGCGATGCTCCTCGTCTGGTCGGGGGTGAGCGCCTGTTTCGTCAGGGGCACGAGTCGGCCGTCGATCCGCGCCCGGAAGACATCCCCCGCCTTGATGTGGAGGTCGGATGCCCCGCGTTCGACCGCCGCCTTGATGATCTTCTCCATTGCGCTCGATTCCTCAGTCGTCGCCGCGGCGCGTCGGCGCCGGCGTCGGAACCACCGCCTGCTCCCCAGTCGGATCCGACGGGTGCAACCCGCGCCGGTCGGTCGCCCTGCGACCGCTCCGCGCCGCCCACTCCCTTCCCGGGACCCCGTCCGCTTGGTCGTGGACGTGCGTCAGGAAGCGCCCCTCCACCCAGCCCAGCCCGATCAGCACCACCATCACAGCCACCGTCGACCCGAGCGCCTCGACGAAGTACCCGGCGCCGATCGTGAGGCCGATCGCGGCCACCACCCAGATAGTCGCCGCCGAGGTCAGTCCGGTGATCATCCCCCGCGTGTGCAAGATCGTCCCCGCACCGAGGAAGCCGATCCCGGTCACCACCTGCGCGGCGATGCGCGCCGGATCGCCGCCCGAGGTCTCGGCGATCGACATCGAGAGGTCCATCAGGATCGCCGACCCGACACAGATGAGGATGTTCGTGCGGAGTCCGGCCGGCTTGCCCTTCAGTTCGCGCTCGAGCCCGACGCCGCCCCCAGCGAGGACAGCGATCACGATCTTTGCCGCGAGGTCGAGGCGGAACGCCTCGATGATCAGGTCATTGAATTGCATCGAGCCCCATCCGTTGCTTGACGGTCGTCATCGTGGTGTGTGCCACGGTCCGGGCGCGCGCTGCGCCATCGGCCAAGAGAGCATCGACCTTTCCCGGTGTTGCCGCCAGCGCCTCGGCCCGGGTGCGGATCGGCGTCAACTCGGCGACCATGTTCGCGTGCAGCACCTTCTTGCAGTCGATGCACCCCCACTTCGCGCCGCGGCAGTTCTCCTCGACCTCGTGAACCGTCGCTGCTGGGGAGAAGGCCTTGTGGAGTTCGTAGATCGTCTTGCAGCGGTCGGGCTCGCCGGGGTCGGTCCTCCGTTGCCGCGCCGGGTCGGTCACCGCCGGACGGAGCTTCTCCCACATCTGTTCCGGGGTCTCAAGGAGCCCGATGGTGTTCCCGATGGACTTCGACATCTTCACGTTCCCGTCGAGTCCTACGATCCGCCGCGTCGGCGTGAGGCGCGGTTGCGGCTCGGGGAAGAAGGGGGCTTCGGGGGAGAAGCGCAGGTTCCAGTTGCGAGCCACCACACGCGAGAGCTCGAGGTGCTGCACCTGGTCCTCCCCCACCGGCACCGTGTCGGCGAGATAGAGCAGGATGTCCGCGGCCTGCAGCACCGGATAGTTGAGTAGGCCCGCCATCACCTGCTCCTGCCGCCCCGCCTTGTCCTTGAACTGCACCTGCCGCTCGAGTTCACCGAGCGGCGTGATGGTGTTGAAGATCCAGGCGAGTTCGGTGTGCTCGGGCACGTCCGACTGGACGAAGACCACGCACTGGGCGGGGTCGAGTCCGGAGGCGAAGAGGGAGATGGCCATCTCGCGGGTGCGACGGCGCAGCTCCTCGACCGCGTAAGGGATCGTGATCGCGTGGTAGTTTACGATGCAGAAGAACGATTCGTGCTGGTGCTGCAGCGCGACCCAGTTCTTCACCGCCCCGAGGTAGTTGCCGATGTGAAGTTCGCCGGAGGGCTGGATCCCGCTGAAGATGCGCGCCATTACTCAGAAGTTAGGGAGCGTCGGATGGCCTCACAACCGGAGCACCGTGAACTCCTCGCGATCATCCGGCGCGCCGCCGACGCTGCGGCGAACGTGATCCGGGAGGCGGCGCCCCGCGTCCGCACCATCGACTGGCGCGCCAAGGCGCCCACCGACTTCGTGAGTGAGGTCGACCTTGGCGCCGAGGAACGGATCCTCGAGATCGTCAGCCGCGAACTCCCCACGGCGACGGTCCTTGCCGAGGAGACCGCGCCGGGGGTCACACCAGAGCGACTCTCGACGGGTCTCGCCGTCGTCATCGACCCGCTCGACGGCACCACGAACTTCCTTCACGGCTATCCCGAGTACGCGGTCTCGATCGCCGTCCTCGCCGAGGGAGAACCCGTCGCCGCAGTCGTCCTCGATGTGCCGGGGAACGAGTGCTTCACCGCCACCGCCGGTAGCGGCACCTTCCTTGGTGAGCGCCCCTGCCGCGTCTCCACGATCGTCGACCCGCAGCGCGCCCTCATCGGCACCGGCTTCCCATTCAAGGATGCCGGCGACATCCCGGCCTACCAGGCGCAGATGTCGAGGGTGATGGCGCAGGTCTCGGGGGTCCGGCGCCCCGGCGCGGCGAGTCTCGATCTAGCCAGCGTCGCGGCGGGGCGGTTCGATGCCTTCTGGGAGACGGCATTGTCGCCCTGGGATTTCGCGGCGGGCATGCTCCTCGTGCGGGAGGCGGGCGGCGTCGCGACGGACGCTTCCGGGGCGCATCTGCGGGCGCTGGGGGCATCCTCAGTCGTCGCCGGGAACTCCGCGATGCACGGCTGGCTCCTGCGGCAGATCTAGCGGGAACTGCTCGACACAGAGGCACAGAGGGCCACAGAGGTCCACAGAGAACGGCTCCTGCCATCACCACAGGGACAGAAGGGGATTCGGGGGACTGCAACTGCAGGAACTTGGGGAACTGCCACTCAGCGGCGCGCCAGAGGCGGCGCCCCTCCCCCGCGCTGAGTTGCAGTTCCCCCAGCATTTGCAGTTGCCGTTCTCTGTGGCCCTCTGTGGCCCTCTGTGCCTCTGTGTTGAGGGCGGTTGCGGTTGCGGCTCCGGTTGCCGTTGCTGGTGCCGCTCTCTGCGGCCCTCTGTGTCTCTGTGGTGGAAAGCAGTTCGCCGTCCGAACGCGATAGATTGCTGGTCACGCGGAGTCCTCGCGACCTTCAACCGAGCACGGATCGCCAGTGAACCTCGTCGAGTGTGTACCGAACTTCTCCGAAGGCCGTCGCCCCGAGGTCATCGCCGCCATCCGTGACGCGATCGCCGCCATCGAGGGAGTCGTGATCCTCGATGTGTCGAGCGACGCCTCGCACAACCGCACCGTCCTCACCTTCGTCGCGCCCGTGAACCGCGCCGTCGACGCCGCCTTCGCCGGCATCGCGACCGCCGCGAAGCTGATCGACCTCAACACGCACTCCGGCGAGCACCCCCGCATCGGCGCAACGGACGTCTGCCCCTTCATCCCCCTCGAAGGGACCTCGATGGAGGATTGCATCGTCCTCGCCCGCACCCTGGGCGAGCGGGTCGGGAAGGAACTGCAGATCCCCGTTTTCCTCTACGAGCGCGCCGCCTCGCGCCCCGATCGCGTGAACCTCGCCGACATCCGGCGCGGGGAGTTCGAACAGGCGAAGTCCGAGATCGGCACCAACCCGAATCGCGTCCCCGACCACGGACCGAACCGGATCCACCCGACCGCGGGCGCGACCGTCATCGGCGCGCGCCCTTTCCTCGTCGCCTTCAACGTCTACCTCGGCGGCAAGGAGAACCTCTCCGTCGCGAAGAACGTCGCCAAGGCCGTCCGTGGATCCTCCGGAGGTCTCAAGGGCGTGAAAGGGTTGGGGCTCGAGGTGGACGGCCAGGCGCAGGTCTCGATGAACCTCGTCGACCTCGACGCCACGCCGTTGCACCGCGCCTTCGAGATGGTGCGGATGGAGGCCGAGGCGCAGGGGGTGACCCCGACGTGGAGTGAGATCGTGGGCCTGGTCCCTGAGCGGGCGCTGTTCGAGGCCGCGGCGCGGCACCTCCGCCTCCGCGAATACACGCCCGACGTCCTGCTCGAGCGGCAGGTGCGCAGCGCCGCGTCGGGGGGCGAGTCCATCACCGCCTTCACCGCTTCCGTCGCCGCGCCGACACCGGATCCCGGCGGCGGCACCGTCGCGGCGCTCGCCGGGTCGCTCGGCGCCGCGCTCGTGCAGATGGTCGCCGGCCTCACCGTCGGACGGAAGAAGTACGCCGCTGTCGACGCCGAGATGAAGGAACTCGGCCTCCGCGCGAACTACCTCGTGCGCCGCCTCGGCGAACTGAAGGACGAGGACGCCGCCGCCTACAAGCTCGTGAGCGAGGCCTACAAGCTCCCGAAGGATTCGCCGACCCAGCAGACCGCGCGCGACGCGGCGATCCAATCAGGCCTGATGCGCGCCGCCGAGGTCCCGCTCGAGACGGCCCGCTGGTGCGCCGAGGTCGCCGAACTCGCCGCGATCTGCGCCGAGAAGGGGAACTCGAACGCCGTGAGCGACTCCGGCGTCGCAGCGCTGCTCGCCGAGGCGGCCTGTCGCGGCGCGGCCTACAATGTGCGGATCAATGTGGTGGCGATGCCCATGAGGTCAGAGGGAACCGCGTTGGCCGCCGAAGCGGCGCGGCTCGTCGGTGCGTGCTCCGAATTCGTGAAGCGAGCCGCCGCTGCCGTGGAAGCGCAGCTCGCGTAACTGCGAACGGCCATCACCACAGAGGCACAGAGGACACAGAGGACTGCTGTGCGCTGACCGAGCGGCAACCGCGACACGAAGTCACGAAGAAAGGGCAACCACGAACACTGGGGGGAACTGCGCTTCACCGGCGGCGCGCAGTTCCCCCAGCGTTTGCTGTTGCGGTTCTCTGTGCCCTCTGTGCCTCTGTGGTGACCGCCGTTGCCGTTCTCCCCAACCCCTGGTGACCGCCGTACAGGCGATCACGCGAGCGTCGTCAGGACCCTCGGCCCCTCAGGAGTGATCGCCACCGTGTGCTCGAAGTGTGCCGAGAGAGCCCCATCGAGCGT
>JANNKK010000146.1:0-8266 GCA_031396245.1 Gemmatimonadaceae bacterium | reverse complement strand
GTCATCTCCGCTGACGCGCGCGCGATCTCCCAGGCCGGGCCGCGCGTGCCCCAGGGCTCGGTCCCCGCGCGGGTTGCGCCGAAGCGGGCGAGTTCCGCCGCCGCCCACCGCGCGGCCGCGGTGTAACCCGGCGATCCCGCGAGGCGAGGGCCGAAACCGTCGGAGAGGGTGCGCGCCGTCTCGAGCACCTTCGAGCGTGCCGTACCCTCTTCTCGGATGCGCAAATTCATCGCCGCGTCGATCCGCTCGCCCTTCTGCGCCGCGCTCGGTGCGGGGGCGACGAGGACCACGGCGAGCCAGAACAGCAGGGCCGCGCCACGCGCGCGCAGGCCATCCGAGTCTCTCACACCTAGCTCCAGTGTCGATGGTGCTTCGCGACCTCGGAAACTACCGCGGCATCCTCAGCGTCGCACCAGCTTGTCGAGGAACATCTTGCGCGCCTTCGCGACCTTCGGCGCGACGACCACCGCGCAATACGGGTTCTGCGGATTCCGCGCGTAGTAGTCGTCGTGGTACTTCTCCGCCGGCCAGAACTTCTCGAGCGACGAGACCTCGGTGACGATCGGGTCCTCCCAGTGCGACTGGGCTGCGGCGAGCTGCGCGCGCGCGACCGCCTGCTGTTCGGCGGAGTGCGTGAAGATCGCCGAGCGATACTGCGGTCCGATGTCGTTCCCCTGCCGGTCCTTCGTGGTCGGGTCGTGGATCGTGAAGAAGACCTCGAGGAGCTCGGCGTATGTGATCTCCCCCGGGTCGAACTCCACCTGCACTACCTCGGTGTGCCCGGTGCGCTTACCGCAGACCTGTTCGTAGGTCGGGTTCGCGACGTGGCCACCGGCGTAACCGCTCTTCACGCGCGTGACGCCGCGCAGCTCGAGGTAGACGGCCTCGAGGCACCAGAAGCAGCCGCCGGCGAGCGTGGCGAGTTCGGTCGCCATCACTTGGTCCCGGTCGATGCGTCCCTCGGGAAGAGGGAGAGGTACCTGCCATATCCCTCTGCCTCGAGCTTCGACACCGGGATGAACCGAAGCGAGGCGGAGTTGATGCAGTATCGGAGCCCCTCAGGTCCCGGGCCGTCGTCGAACACGTGTCCGAGATGCGAGTCGCCGTCCTTCGAGCGCACCTCGACGCGCCGCATCCCCACAGTCACGTCGGAATGCTCCGTGACGTGCTCGCGTTCGATCGGCTGCGTGAAGGAGGGCCACCCCGTCCCCGAATCGAACTTGTGGGTCGACGCGAAGAGGGCCTCACCAGAGACGATGTCGACGTAGATCCCGGACTCGTGGTGATTCCAGAACTCGTTGCGGAACGGGGGCTCGGTCGCGCTGCACTGCGTGACCTGGTACTGCATCGGGGAGAGCTTCGCCGCGAGATCGGCGTTCTCAGGCTTCTGCTTGGTCATACGCTCAATGATGTAGGGGAATCCGGCTCTCAGCGGAATCGTCGTGCGGCTTAGCGGGTTCCGCACCCCTTGACAAATCCGAACAAAAGCCGAAAATGATGATCGCCGAGGTCCGTCAGACGTCAGGGCGGGCCTTGAAACTCTTTTCGCGTCTGACCCGTTGCAAGCAAGTGTTCACTTGCTACATTGCAAGCGATTACTTGCACCCAGGCTGATGACAGAACCTACCAGACAACAAGTCCTCGACGCTGCCGCGCGCGTCTACGCCGACGTCGGCTTTCGTGGCGCCACCACCCGGCGCATCGCCGATGAAGCCGGCGTCAACGAGGTCACCCTCTTCAGGCTCTTCGGGTCCAAGGCTGCCCTCATCAAAGAGGCGCTCCAGGGCCGGATGCGCCCCGACGACATGCCGGTACTCCCCGAAGTCCCCAAGGACCCGCAGGCGGAGCTCACCGCATGGGCGGAGAGCGACCACCAGTTCCTCCTCGAGTGTCGCGGGATGATCCGCACCACGATGGCGGAGATCCACGAGAACCCCGACTGCGGCGCCCGCGTTGCCGACCATCCGAGCGAGAACTTCAGGGACCTCCGCGGTTACGTCGAGCGACTCGCCAAGCACGACTTCATCCCCTCGGCCAAGGACGCCGCGCCCGCTTCGGCGATGCTACTGGGGAGCCTCTTCGCCGATGCGATGGGGCGCGACTTCATGCCCGAGATGTTCCCTCCCGCTGACAAGGCACCGGCGACCTACGTGCGACTCTTCCTCCGCTCCCTCGGCGCCGCGCTCGCGGCCTTCTTCATCGTCCTTCCCGCTTCCGCGCCGGCCCAACAGGCGGCGACCCCGGCTGCAGAAGGACTCTCCCTCGCCGATGCGCTCCGTCTCGCCGAGTCGAAGAGCGAGGGAGTGACGATCGCCGGCGCGGGCGTCAGGCGGGCCCGCGGCGTCGCGCGCCAGGCCGATAGCCAACGACTCCCGCAGCTCAACGGCAGCGCCGGTTACCAGCGCGCGATCCAGAGCCAGTTCGAGGAGATCTCGAAGAAGTTCGCCCCTGACACCGGGTCGAGCGGCGGCGGCCTCGCCGACTCGCCACTCGCGAAGATCTTCGCCGCGCCGAACACCTTCTCGGTGACGCTCGCCTTCTCGCAGAACCTCTATACGGCGGGGCGGGTGAGCGCGGCGCGCGCCGGTGCATCGGCCGGACTCACCGCCGCCGAGATCGCACACACCGCCTCGCGCGCTCAGGCTGCGCTCGACGCGGCGCAGGCGTATTTCGACGCCGTGGCGTCGGACCGCTTCCTCGCGATCGCCGAATCGTCGCTGGTGCTCACCGATCGTACCCTGGCCGCGACGCAGCTCGCGCGCGAGATCGGGTCGGCCGCGGAGTTCGACCTCCTTCGCGCCCGCGTCACCCGCGACAATCAGCGTCCCGTGGTCATCCAGGCCCGCGGCGCGCGGAACACGGCGTACCTCCGGCTCAAGCAGCTCCTGGACCTCCCCCTCGCCGCGCCACTCACGCTCACGACGCCGATCCGCGATGACGCGGTGGTCGTGGCCGAACTGACCGGACCGATCACCTTCGCCGACAACCGCACGCTGACGCCCGACACGAGCGTTGCCGCGCGTGCCTCGGTGCGGCAGGCCGAGGCGCAGGTCGACGCGCAACGCGCCGCGCTCCGCGCGTCGCGCCAGGCGCGGTTCCCATCGGTCCAGCTCGCGTCGACCTATCAACGCTTCGCGTATCCCGCTGAAGGGACCTTCCTCCCCTCGGCGATCGATCTCTACTTCCCGAACTGGAACGTGACGCTCGGTCTCTCGTTCCCTCTGCTCACCGGCGGCCGGCTGCGCGGTGAGCGCATGGTGGCCGAGGCGAACCTGCTCGAAGCCGAGCAGCAGTTGCAGCAGACGCGTGAAGGGGCCTCGCTCGATGCGCAGCTCGCGCTGACCCAGCTCGAGCAGGCCCAGGCGTCGTACCTCGCCTCGGTCGGCACCGATTCACAGGCCGAGCAGGCCTATCGGATCGCCGAGGTGCGGTTCGCCGAGGGGATCTCGACGCAGATCGAGCTCACCGAGGTTCGCGTGCAGCTCGAACAGGCGCGACTGCAGCGGGTGAATGCCGCCCGCGATCTCGAGATGGCCCGTCTCCGTCTGGCGTTGCTGAAGGACCTTCCCCTCTCGCTCACCGGGGGACGCTGAGGATGAAACCCAATCGAATTCCCAACTTGAGGATGTCCCCGATGTCGCGTTCGTCTGGCGCTGCCGCTGTTGTCTTCGCCCTTCTCGCCTCCGCCTGTGGCGGCAAGGACGCTTCCGCGACCGACACCGGCACGTCCGAGGTGACGGTGCAGGTCGGTCCCGAGGCGATGACCGTCGCGGTACGGACGCTCCTCTCCACCGGTCCGATCCTCTCCGGCACGCTCGTCGCCGAGCGCACGGCGCAGATCCGCGCCGAAGTGCCGGGCTCGGTCATCCAGGTCTTCCACGATCAGGGCGCGCGAGTGGAGCAGGGCACCTCGCTCGCCAAGATCGACGACCGCGCGATCAACGATGCCTATCTCTCGGCCCGTTCGGCCCTCACCGCCGCACAGACCGCCGCCGACATCGCGAAGCGCGAGCTCGAGCGTGCCGAAAAGCTCGTCGCCGTCGGCGCGATCGCCGACCGCGACGTCGAGAATGCGCGGCGGGGCGACCTCACCGCCCGCACGATGCACGACGACGCCAAGGCACGCCTCGCCGGGGCGCAGAAGCAGCTCGACGCGACGAACGTCCTCGCCCCCTACGCGGGGGTGGTGAGCGATCGGATGGTCAATCCGGGCGACGTCGTGGCCCCGGGCTCCCCGCTCTTCACGGTGGTCGATCCGGCGACGATGCGGCTCGAGGCGGCGGTCCCCGCCGAGGAGCTGAGCGCGGTGCGGATCGGCGCATCGGTGCGCTTCTCGGTCACCGGCTATCCGGGGCGCACCTTCGAGGGCCGTATCTCGAGCGTGAATCCGTCGGCCGATCCGCAGACGCGGCAGGTGCGGCTCTTCGTACGGATCCCGAACGCCGGGAACCAGCTCGTCGCCGGTCTCTTCGCCGAAGGGCGGATCGCGAGCGACTCGCGCGAGGCGCTCACCGTGCCCGAGGCGGCGGTGGATGTTCGTGGGCTCACCCCGCACGTGGTCCGCCTCAAGAACGGTCGTACCGAGAAGGTCGAGGTGGTGCTCGGCGCGCGGGACGAGACGACCGAGCGGATCGAAGTGAAGTCCGGCATCATCGCCGGCGACACGTTACTTGTGGGCCCGGCGCTGGGGATCTCCCCCGGCACGTCACTGAAGGTCACTACGCCGAACGACACTAGAGCCCGCCCGTAGCTCCCCGCATCGCCGCTACCGCCGTCCGCCTACCGCCCTCCGCCGTCCCATCCAAATGTTCATCTCCGATTTCGCCATCAAGCGGCCGCTCGTCACCATCGTCTCGATGGTGGCGCTGGTCGTCTTCGGCCTCTTCGCACTCTGGCAGCTCGAGACTGACGAGTTCCCCGACGTGCAGCAGCCGATCATCAACGTTGCGATCCCCTATCCCGGCGCCTCGCCCGACGTCGTCGAGCGCGAAGTGCTCGATCGCGTCGAGGAGGCGGTGAGCGGCATCTCCGGCGTCGACCGGATCATGGGCGCGGCGCAGGACGGCTTCGCGAACGTGACGGTGTTCTTCGTCTTCGAGAAGGACCTGCAGCAGGCCTCGCAGGATATCCGCGACAAGATCAGCACCATCCGCTCCGACCTCCCGGTCGAGATGAAGGAGCCGATCCTCACGCGCTTCGACCCGGCCGACCAGCCGATCGTCCAGCTCTCGCTCAACTCGAGCACGCTCGACGCGCCGGCGCTCACCCGGATCGCCGACCCTGGCGTGACGCGGGTGCTGCGCGGGATCCCGGGCGTCGCCGAGGCGGTCGTTGTCGGCGGCGTCGAGCGGGAACTGACGGTGGAGATCCGGCCGACGGCGATGGAAGCGGCGGGGATCACCGTGGCGCAGGTCGTCGGCGCGCTGCAGGCGCAGAACCTCGCGGTGCCGGTCGGGCGCATCAATGGTGCGATCGACGAACGGGCGATCCGGCTCAAGGGGAAGCTCGAGTCGCCGGAGGACTTCCTCCGCCTCGTGGTCGCCGAGCGGGGCGGCCGTGCGATCCGATTGGGCGAGGTCGCCACGGCGCGTGACGGCACCGCCGAACCGCGCACGGCGGCGCTCTTCAACGGCCGCGACGCCGTCGGCATCATGATCAAGAAGTCGAAGGGCTATTCGACCACGCAGGTGAGCGAGCGCGTGCTCGCCGAGGTCGAGACGATCCGCGCGACGCTCCCCCCCGGCACGACGATGGACGTAATCCAGGACTCGGGCGAGCGGGTGAAGGCGTCGGTCGCGAACGTCCAGGCGATGATGGTCGAGGGCGCGTTGCTGACTGTGCTCGTCGTCTTCCTCTTCCTCAACTCCTGGCGATCGACGGTGATCACCGGGCTCGCGCTCCCGATCTCGGTGCTCGCGAGCTTCGTCGCCGTCTGGGTGCTGGGCTTCACGCTCAACACGATGTCACTGCTCGGCCTCTCGCTCGCGATCGGCGTGCTGATCGACGATGCGATCGTCGTGCGCGAGAACATCGTGCGGCATATCCAGAAGGGGAAGGATCACTTCCGGGCGTCGCACGAGGGGACCGATGAGATCGGTCTGGCGGTAGCTGCAACGACCTTCTCGATCGTCGCGGTGTTCGTGCCGATCGGTTTCATGTACGGGCTCTCGGGCCAGTGGTTCAAGCCCTTCGCCCTCACGATCGCCTGCGCGGTGCTCGTCTCGCTCTTCGTCTCCTTCTCCCTCGACCCGATGCTCTCGGCCTACTGGCCCGACCCGGAGATCGAGCAGGGGCAGCACCGGAGCTGGATCTCGCGGGTGCTCGACCGATTCAACAAGTGGTTCGACCGCCGCACCGAGGGCTACACGCGGGTGATCGGTTGGGCGCTCGACCATCGCCTCGCGATGATCGGCTTGGCCACCGGGAGCCTCGTCGGCGCGCTCTGGCTGCAGGCGACTTTCGGCGGTTTCGGCTTCGTCCCCGTCTCCGATCGCTCGGAGATCACGATCCAGGTGGAGACCCCGCCGGGGTCGAACCTCGACTACACGCGCCTCAAGACCGAGGAGGCGGCGCGGCTCGCGCGGGGGCACGAGCAGGTGCGCTATACCTTCACCACGATCGGCGCCGGCGGCGGGCAGGATCCCTCGGAGGCGCTGGGCGCGGTGGACTTGGGGTCGGTCTACGTGCGGCTCGTTCCGAAGGCCGCGCGCCGCATCTCGCAGGAGGACTTCGGCGCGTTGCTGCGCGAGGAAGTGAAGCAGATCGGCGGAGCGACCGTCGCCGTGTTCACCTCGGGATTCGGCGGCGCGATCAAGCAGGTCCAGCTCGAGCTCCGCGGCAATGACTCGCGCCAGCTGCAGGCGGTCGCCGACACCGTGCTCAAGATGGTGCGCGCGATCCCCGGCGCGGTGGACGTCGGGCTCTCGACGAAGGGACAGAAGCCCGAGCTCGAGATCACGCTCAACCGCGCGCTCGCCGGTTCGCTCGGCGTGACGGTGGGCCAGCTCGCGCAGTCGCTGCGCCCCGCCTTCGCCGGCGTGGACGCAGGGGACTGGGTCGACCCGGCCGGTGAGAACCGGAAGGTGCGCGTGCGCCTCGCCCCCGAGTCACGAACGCGGGTGAGCGACATCGAACGCCTTCCCGTCGCCGTCGGCGGGATGGGCGGGCCGATGACGATGATGCCCCTGGGCCAACTCGCCACGGTGAGTCAGGGACTCGGCCCGGCGAAGATCAGTCACCTCGATCGCGACAACGTGATCGTCGTGCAGGCGAACCTCTCGGGGATCTCGCTGGGCGAGGCGACGACGGCGATCTCCGACAATCTCGGCACGATGCACCTTCCGGCCGGCGTACGGTGGTCCCTCGGCGGCGAGGCGCGCGACCAGGCGCAGGTCTTCGGCGACATCCTCGCCGCCCTCGGCATCGCGCTGCTGTTGATGTACCTGATCCTCGTGATGCAGTTCGGGTCGTTCATCGAGCCCGTGGCGATCCTGATCTCACTGCCACTTTCGCTGATCGGCGTGGTGCTCGCGCTCCTCATCACCGGGGACACGCTGAACATCATGTCGATGATCGGGGTGATCCTGCTGATGGGGATCGTGGCGAAGAACGCGATCCTCCTCATCGATTTCGCGAAGTGGGGTCAGGAGCAGGGCCTCGATCGCCGATCGGCGATCATCGAGGCCGGTCGCGTACGGCTCCGACCGATCCTGATGACGACGCTCGCGCTCATCGCCGGGATGATCCCGGTCGCGCTCGGCCTCGGCGAGGGCGCCGATTTCCGCGCGCCGATGGGACGGGCGATCATCGGCGGTACGCTGACCTCGACGCTGCTCACACTGCTCGTGATCCCGACGGTCTACGAGATCATGGATGAGGCGCGGCTCAAGGTGTCGCGGTTCTTCAAGTTCCCGGAGCGGCCGAAGACCGAGGAGTACGCCGTCCCGCGGCACTAGTCCTCGCGAACAGCAAAAGCAACCCCAACGGCGGGTCACGAAGGACACGAAGAGCGACTGGAAGGACACGAAGGACCGCGACCGCAAATGCTTGGGGGAACAACGGCGCCGCTATGGACGCTGTCGTTCCCCCAAGTTCGTGCAGTACTTCGTGCGCTTCGTGTCAGTTCTTCGTGCGCTTCGTGATCCGCCGTTGTAGTTACGGGACCAACGGGCGCGGCATGCGCGGACGGCAGTTCTCAGCGAGCCACGCCCGCTGTTCGTCGGTCAGCACCGCGCGGGTCGCCTCGTGCAGCGCCTGCACGTCGGGC
>JANNKK010000145.1:0-8725 GCA_031396245.1 Gemmatimonadaceae bacterium | reverse complement strand
GAGTTCTTCGGCCATTCGTTCATCGTCGACCCCTTCGGGCGCTACCTCGCGCAGGCGGAGACCGGCGAGGCGACGCTGATCGCGCGCTGCGATCCGGCGCTGATCGAGTCGACGCGGCGCAACTGGCCCTTCCTTCGCGACCGGCGCGTCGATGCCTACGCGCCCCTGCTCGAGCGGTGGTTGGGCTCGTGACGCGCTGGCCGGCGGAGTGGGAGCGGCACGACGCCACCTGGATCGCCTGGCCACATCACGAACCCGACTGGCCTGGGAAGTTCGAGCCGATCCGCTGGGTGTACGCCGAGATCGTGCGCGCTCTCGCGCCGCACGAACCGGTGCACATCCTCTGCCACGACGATGCGACCGAGGAGCAGGCGTGGCACTGCCTGCAGATGCACGAGGTCAAGAAGTCACGCTATCACCTGCACCGCTGCGCGACCGACCGCGTCTGGCTGCGCGACTCGGCGCCGACCGCGGTCCACGGCGACAACGGTGGCGTGCGGCTCGTGGACTGGGAGTTCAACGCGTGGGCGAAGTACGACAACTTCGCGCTCGATCGGATGGTTGGCGCGATGATCGCCGGCGAGACGAAGCTCCCGCGAGACGAGCCGCGACGCCCTGACGGAAAGGGGCGGGTGGTGCTCGAAGGAGGCGGGATCGAGACCGACGGGCGCGACACGCTGCTCGTGACCGAGGAGTGGCTCCTCTCCAAAGTGCAGGTGCGCAACCCGGGCCTCGGCCGCGCGAACTACGAGCGCATCTTCGCCGACGAGTTGGGCATCTCCAAGACCATCTGGCTCGGAGAGGGCTGCATCGGCGACGACACCCACGGCCACGTGGACGACATCGCCCGCTTCGTCGCCCCTGGTGTGGTCGTGCTCGCGCACGAGGAGGATCCGAAGGACGAGAACCACGCGCGGTCGCTCGACAACCTGAAGCGACTCGACGGGGCGACCGACGCGCAGGGGGAGCCGATCCGCACGGTGACCCTCCCCTTCCCGCGCGCGGTGGTGATGGACGGGGCGCGATTGCCCGCGAGTTATGCCAACTTCTACATCGCGAATGGCGTCGTGCTCGTGCCGACCTTCAACGACCCCAAGGATCGTATCGCCTTGAACACGCTGGCCGAGCTCTTCCCCGACCGTGAAATCGTCGGGATCCACGCGGTGGATCTCGTCTGGGGGCTCGGCACGCTGCACTGTCTCACCCAGCAGCAGCCGGCAGCGCGCGCGAAGCGTGGGAAGGGTCGCGCGTGAACCATCACTCGATCGACGACCGCCCCTCCCGACCACGGAACTGATGTCACCTTCGCGAATGTCCCACTCCAGTCGCGCGCTCGCGCTCCTGCTCCTCACCGCCGCGTGCGGTGGTTCCTCGGGCGAGGTCCGGTTCGGGATGGCCGGCCCCTTCGAGGAGGGGTTCGGCATCGCGAACAAGCGGGGCGCGGAACTCGCGGTCTCGGAGATCAACGCCGCCGGAGGGGTCGCGGGTGACTCGCTCAAGCTCGACTATCAGGATGACAAGGGCGATGGCTCGCGCGCCGCTGCGATCGCGCAGGCGTTCGTTGACGACGATCGTGTGATCGCCGTCGTCGGGCACGTGACCTCGGGCGCGATGATGGCGGCGGCCAAGGTGTACGACGGTCACATCGCGGCGGTCGCGACCACCGCGTCCTCAGCGGCACTCACCGGCATCTCGAAGTGGACCTTCCGGGTGATCTCGAGCGACTCGGCGAATGGCGTCGACCTCGCCCGATTCGCCGAGCGGCTCGGGAAGAAGCGCGCGGCGATCCTCTACGAGAACGACGCCTACGGCCGCGGGCTCGCCGACAACTTCCGCCGCAACTTCACCGGCGAGGTGATCTCCTTCGACCCGATCCCCTTCGATGGGACGCGGGCCGCTCTCTACATGGAGTGGCTCAAGCCGCGCCGCCCCGACCTCGTCTTCGTGGCCGGCACCGACCGGAGCGGCGTCGCCACCCTGGCCGCGGCCAAGGCCGTCCAGATGGAGGCCGACTTCCTTGGGGGCGATGGCTGGACCGCCGTCGTCTCGGACCCGGTCGCGTCGGAGGGCGCTCTTGTCGGCGCCCCCTTCACGCCGCTCGACCCGCGCCCCGAAGCGCAGCGATTCGTCAGCGCGTTCCGCGCGCGTTTCGGCGGCGACGATCCGGACGGCAATGCCGCCCTCGCGTACGACACGGTCAAGCTCCTCGCCGCCGCGGTCGAGGCGGTGGGACGCGACCGCGAGGCGATCCGTGACTGGCTGGCCTCCCGTCAATCGGAGGGCGCCTTCAAGGGTGTCACCGGCGACATCACGTTCCTCGACTCGGGGGACCCCGTCGGCAAGTCGTTCGTGATGACGCGGATCAGCCGCGGTAAGCTCACGATCGCCGAGCGGGGGGCGCCGTGAACATCTTCGCCTTGAACACGATCCGGAGCCGGCTGATCGCTGGATTCTCCCTCCTCGTCATCCTCCTGGTGATCGCCGGCACGGTCGCGCGACTGGCGATCGGGGCATTCAGCAGCGAGAGTGGCGCGGCGCTCGCCGCCGTGCGGCGGGAGACGACGCTCACTGCGGCCCTCACTACCGGCATCACGCGCGAGCTCGCCGCCTCAGCGCGCTACCTCGAGCGTGGCGTCGCGGCCGAACGCGAGACCTTCCGCAGCGCCGGATGGGCCGCCCACGGCGCGCTGCGCGACCTCAACAACAGTCCGGGACTCACCTCGAACGAGGTCGGGCTCATCGCGACGATCGACGAGCGGCTCTCGGCGATCGAGGTCGGGCTGACACAGGCACAGCTCCTCCGCGATCTCGGCCGCCAGGACGTCGCCGTCGCGCGCGCCGATTCAGTACGTATCCTCGAGTCGGACCTCACTGCGGACGTCGCACGACTCAATGAGATGCGCTCGACCAGCCTCGACCAGTCGACCGATGCGCTGCAAGAGACGGCGCGGCGGCGGCAACGCTTCCTGCTGGCGGTGATCGCCGGGGCGATCCTCCTCGGGCTCGCGACCTTCGTGAGCACGGTGCGTTCGATCTCCGGACCGCTCGCGCTCCTCGTCGGGCACGCGAGATCGCTCAGTCAGGGACGCCTCGACATCCGCACCGAAGCCGACCTGCCGGGAGAGTTCCAAGAGCTCGCCGAGGCGATGAACGTCACCGCGGCCTCGCTCTCGCGAGTCGTCTCGGTCGCGAGCAGCACGTCAGAGGAGGTCGCGACGTCGGCGCATCAACTCACGTCGGCCGCCGAGCAGATCTCGTTGGCGGCGACGCAGACGGCGACGGCGATGTCGGAGGTCACCGAAGGCGCCGAGATCCAGGTCGCTTCACTGCGCGACGCCGACGCATCGCTGCAGACGGTCCGCGAACGAGCACACGAGGTGCGCGCCGGGGCCGAGGAGGTTGCGGACCTCTCGGCCGAGATCGAACGGCAGGCGCGTGAGAAGCGGGCCGAGATCGCGCGTGCGCGTACGCTGCTGATCGAGATCCGCCAATCGGTCGACCGGGCGGCGGCGGAGGTGCGGGAACTCAACTCGACCGCCGAGAGCATCAATCGGTTCGTCGGGATCGTCAGCCGGATCGCCGAGCAGACGAATCTCCTCTCATTGAATGCGGCGATCGAGGCGGCCCGTGCCGGCGCCGCCGGCCGCGGCTTCGCGGTCGTCGCCGACGAGGTGCGGAAACTCGCCGACCAGGCGCAGCAGGCGGCGGACGACGTCGTGCAGCTCACCGCGGTGGTCACGCGCCGAGTCGGCACGACGACGTCGGCGATGGAGACCGGCGCGAGCCGCGTCGCCGAGATCGAGTCGGTGTCGGCGAGCATCGACGGGGCGCTCGAGACGATCGGCAACAGCGCCGAACAGACGCGCTCAGCCGCGGTTGGGCTGGGTGAGGCGGCGACGGCGAATGTTAGCGCGGTGAATGTCGCGGCCGCCGGTATCTCGCAGGCCGCACGCACCGCCGAGGGTCACGCGGCGGCGGCGGAGGAAGTGAGTGCGTCGACGGAGGAGCAGAGCGCGGCGTGCGAGGAGATGTCGAGTGCCGCCTCCGCGCTGCTCGGCGGCTCGATGCGGCTCAAGGAGATCGTGGCCGGACTCCGGACGGGGTGAGCGGCGGTGGCGCTCGCCCACATCGATCGCGTCGCACCGGGCACGCCCGGCGTCCTCCTGCTGAGTGGAGGGCTCGACTCCACGACCCTGCTCGCACTCGCGAGCCGGGCGGGGTACGCCGTTCACGCCCTCACCTTCCGCTATGGACAGCGGCACGGGATCGAGATCGATCGCGCACGCGCGATCGCCGCCCGATGGAAGGTGGCCCAGCACGTGGTCGCCGACATCGACTTGCGGCGGTTCGGCGGCTCGGCGCTGACGTCCGACGTCGCCGTGCCGAAGGATCGCGACGCGGAGGCGAGAGCCGAGGGGATCCCGGTGACCTACGTGCCGGCGCGGAACACGATCTTCCTCTCCTTCGCGCTCGCGTGGGCCGAGGTTCTCGGCGCCGGTGACCTGATGCTCGGGGTCAACGCGCTCGATTACAGCGGCTATCCCGATTGTCGGCCGGAGTACATCGCGGCGTATGAGCGGATGGCGAACCTCGCGACCCGCGCTGGCGTCGAGGGCACGGTGCGGACGCGTGTGCTCACGCCGCTGATCGCACTCAGCAAGGCCGAGATCATCCAGACTGGGCTCGCCCTCGGCGTGGACTATGACGAGACGATCTCCTGTTATGACCCGTCGCCCACCGGCGTGCCCTGCGGGCACTGCGATGCCTGCCTCATCAGGGCGAGGGGGTTCGCCGAGGTGCGCTCGGAGGGCGACGGCAGAAGGCAGACGGCGGACGGCAGTTAGGAAGCGGATTGTAGGAGGCGGGGCACCGCTAGATTCCCTCGCGTCCCGCATTCCCGCATCAATCCGCCGTCCGCCCTCCGCCGTCCGCCGTCGTATGTACTCTGTGAAAGAGATCTTTTACACGCTCCAGGGCGAGGGCTTCCACACCGGTCGCCCGGCGGTCTTCTGCCGGTTCGCGGGGTGCAATCTCTGGACCGGACGCGAGGCCGATCGCGCGAGCGCGGTCTGCGACTTCTGTGACACCGACTTCGTCGGTGTCGGGCCCGACGGTGGCCGATTCGACTCGGCGGCGGCGTTGGCCGAGGCGGTGGCGTCGCGATGGCCGGCGACCACCGAGGGCAAGCGATACGTCGTCTGCACCGGCGGCGAGCCCCTGCTCCAACTGGATGAAGCGGCGATCGAGGCGCTCCACGCGCACGGATTCGAGGTCGCCGTCGAGACCAACGGGACACAACCACTCCCCAAGGGCTTGGACTGGGTCTGCGTCAGCCCGAAGGCGAACGCCCCGCTCAGGGTGACCGGCGGCGACGAACTCAAGCTCGTCTTCCCTCAGCCCCTGGCGCCTCCCGAACGGTTCGTGGGACTCGCCTTCCGCCACTGGTTCCTGCAGCCGATGGATGGCCCCACGCTCCGCGAGGCGACCGCTGCTTCGGTCGCCTACTGCCTCGAGCACCCCCGATGGCGGCTCTCGGTGCAAACGCACAAGGTGGTCGGCGTCCGCTGAGGGGAAGTGCCTACCGGCGGCCGGGGGCACGCGTATTGACGCCCGCTGTCGCGGGGAGGACATTTGTGCCGTCCTAGACCGCCCTCACACACCAGCACTTCGAGGTGTCCTCCGTATGAGAATCCGTTTCGTCAGCAGCGTGCTCGTAGCCGTCGGCTTCCTCGCCGTCACGGGCGCGGCCGACGCGCAGTCCGGCACGATCACCGGACGGGTCACGCAGTCCGAGACCGGCAGTTCGGTGCCCGGCGCGCAGGTGTCGGTGCTCAGCGGCGCGACGCGCGTGGGCACGGGGCAGACCTCCGATGACGGGAACTACCGGATCGGCAACGTGCCGGTCGGGACCTATACCGTGCTGGTCGCGCGGATCGGCTTCAGCGCGCGGCGCATCGACGGCGTGCAGGTGACCGCCGGCGGCACGACGACGCAGAACGTCTCTCTCGCCGAGGTCGCGGCCCAGCTCAACCAGGTCGTCACGACGGCCACGCGCGGCGCCGAGCCGGAGAAGATCCTTGACTCGCCGAACTCGATCTCCGTCGTCTCGGCCGATCGGATCGCCGAGCGGCCGTCGGTGACAGTCACCGACCTGATCAAGAGCCAACCGGGCATCTCGATCTCGAGTGGTGGCATCGCGCAGTCGAACATCGTCTCCCGCGGCTTCAACAACGCCTTCTCGACGACGATGCTGATGCTCCAGGACTACCGCTTCGCAGGCGTGCCGTCGCTCCGAGTCAACGTGCCCTTCCTGTTCACCGGCGTGAACGAGGACATCGACCGGATCGAGTTGCTGCAGGGCCCGGCGTCGGCGCTCTACGGGCCGAACTCGGGCTCGGGCGTCCTTCACGTGATCACCAAGTCCCCCTTCCAGTCAAAGGGCACGACCCTCACGCTCGACGGCGGGGAGAGATCGTTGATGCGGCTCGGCCTCCGTCACGCCGGCACCTTCGGCGAGGACAAGTTCGGCTACAAGGTCTCCGGCGAGTACTTCGCTGCGAAGGATTGGCAATACACGGACCCGAACGACACGATCACGATCGCGGGCATCGGGACCTCTGGCCCGACCTATTCGGCGACCGATCCCCGCATCCCGACGTCGCGGCAGGGAACCGCAAAGGTCCGCGACTTCGACCTGAATCGCTTCTCCGCCGAGGCGCGGCTCGACTACCGTCCGAATGAGGACACCGAGGCGATCACGACGATCGGAATGTCGCAGATCGGCAGCGCGCTCGAGATCACGACGACCTTCGGCGCGGCGCAGGTGAAGAACTGGAGCTACACCAACTTCCAGCAGCGCTTCCGCCACAAGAAGACGTTCGCGCAGGTCTTCTACAACGCCTCCAACGCCGGAAACGCCGACGCGCTCGACGGCGCCGGGACGTATTACCTGAGCTCCGGCCTCCCGGTGGTGGACCAGTCGAGCGTGTTCGTCGCTCAGATCCAGCAGGGATTCCAGTTCCGCGATACCAAGCTCACCTCCGGCTTCGACTACATCGCCACCCGGCCGAAGTCCGCCGGCACGATCATGGGCCGCAATGAGGACGACGACTCGATCGACGAGATGGGCGCCTACGTGCAGGTGACGCACCCGCTCTCCGAGAAGGTCGACTTCACCGGCGCCGTCCGCGGCGACTACAACTCGAGGATCGCCGCGTCGGAAGGCGATCAGCCGAAGCTCAACCTCTTCTCTGGAACCGCCATCCAGTTCTCGCCGCGCGCCGCGCTCGTCTACAAGGCGACACCGACGCAGAACTTCCGCCTGACCTTCAATCGGGCCTTCAACTCGCCGGCGTCGTTCTCCTTCTTCCTCGACCAGTGGTCGGGTCGATCGCAGAACCTGGGTCCCCTCGCGAACAACACCGGGAACGTGAACGTCGATGTGCAGATCATGGGGAACGCGCCAAAGGTCGGGTGGAACTACGACCGCAGCTGCGGCGCAGTGAACGCCGGGCTCTGCATGCGGACCGGTGGGGCGATCATCCCGGCGACGTCGAACATCACGCTCAACGGGCTGATGAACGCCGGGGTCTCCGCCGCGTACGTCGCCGGCTGGGCCGCGACCTTCGGCCTCAACGCCACTCAACAGGCGAACATCCTCGCCGCGATGAATGCACTGAATCCGACGAACGCGCAGGTCGGGACGGTGCTGCGCGACCTGAACAACCCGGCGCGACCGGCGATCCCGATCTCGAGTGCGATCGACCTCGCCCCCCTCGGTGCGAACTTCTCCAACACGTGGGAGCTCGGCTACAAGGGCGTCTTCGGCAACAAGTTCCGTCTCGCCGTGGACTACTGGTACCAGGTCCGGCCGGCCGAGCCGACGACGCAGCTCATCCCACAGGCGGTCTTCTACGACCCGGCCACGCTGAGCACGTACCTGCAAGGCGCGCTCGCCGGCACTCTCATCGGGAACGGCATCCCGGCGGGCGCGCTGGCGGCGGTCTTCGGCACGCCGGTGACCGGACTCATCCCCTACGTCGCCGCCGTGCCGACGGGCATCCTGAACATGGACAGCCCGAACTACGACAAGTCGTACCTCGTCTTCACCTACAAGAACGCGGTCGGCCAGGTGGACGTACGCGGCATCGACGTCGGGATGGACTACCTCTTCAACGACGCCTTCACCTTCGAGGCGACCTACTCGTTCCTCAACAAGAACATCTTCCCGACCGCGCCGGGCGCCACGGCGGCCAACCCGCTCGCGGCGAACGCCCCGAAGCATCGGGCGACCGGCACCGTGCGCTGGGTCAATGCGACCCGGAGCATCTCCAGCGAGATGCGGGTGCGGTACTACGACGCGATGGAAGTGAACTCGGGCGTCTACAACAGCTACAACAACAACACGCCCGTCCCGTACGAGAGCGTGCCCGTCAACATGTTCCTCGACGGCGGCTTCTCGTGGCGCCTCCCCTTCTCGCAGAACGTGCGGTGGGCGGTGAACGGCCAGAACATCCTCGGCAACGAGGTCCCGGCCTTCATTGGCGTGCCGGCGGTCGGCCGGATGATCACGACGCGGTTGCAGGTCTGCGACACTTCCGGAAGGATGTGCGTGCTCAGCACCACCGAGTGGTTGCCGCCCAGGTCCTTGATGAGCTGTCGCGATTCGATGATCTGCTTCGGGTCGAGTCCGGCGGTGGGCTCGTCGAGCACCAGCACGTCGGGG
>JANNKK010000096.1:0-5688 GCA_031396245.1 Gemmatimonadaceae bacterium | reverse complement strand
AGGGCCGGTAGCGCGGGTCGTACGACATCCCCTCGAAGACGGACCGCGTGACGGCGTAGTTCACGTCATTGCCGATGAAGTCCATCAACTCGAAGGGGCCCATCTTGAAGCCCCCAAGCTCGCGCATCGCCCAGTCCACGGTCGCGATGTCGGCGAGCTGCTCCTCGACGACCCGCAGCGCCTCACCGTAGAAGGGGCGTGCGATCCGGTTGACGATGAAGCCCGGCGTGTCGGCGGCGATCACGGTGGTCTTGCCCCACGCATCCACCCGCGCCCGCACGCCCCGGGTCACCGCGCTCGAGGTGATGATCGAGGGGATCACCTCGACCAGTGGCATCAAGGGGGCCGGATTGAAGAAGTGGAGCCCGATGACGCGCTCCGGATGGGCACACGGGCCGGCCAGCGCCGCGACCGAGAGGGACGACGTGTTCGTCGCGAGCACGGCGTTCGGCGCGATGACCGGTTCGAGAGCACGGAAGAGCCGTCGTTTCGCGTCGAGGTCCTCGACGATCGCCTCGATGAGGAGCCCACAGGGCGCGAAGGCCCTGAGGGCGTCCGCGCCGACCCCATTCACGTAGGTGATCCGGGCGAGGGTCGCGTCGGCCTCCGCGCGCTTCGCGCGGCCCTTCTCCACCTCGCGCGCCATCGCGCTCGCGTGTTGCATGCGCGCTCGCGCGACCGCGTCGGGCGCCGCGTCGGCGAGGAGCACGCGATGCCCTCGCACCGCCGCCACCTGGGCGATGCCCGAGCCCATCGCGCCGGCGCCGAACACCCCGATGATCGCCTGTTCGCTCAACATCATCAGCGGCCGTGGAAGGTCGGCTTCCGCTTCTCGAGGAAGGCGCGCACCCCTTCCTCGTAGTCCTGCGTGCGACCCGCCTCCTGCATCGCTTGGGCCTCGACCTCGAGTTGCTGGTCGAGCGTATTGGCGAATGACTGGTTCATCGCGCGCTTGGTGAGGCCGAAGCCACGCGTCGCCTGGGTCGCAAGGGACTTGGCAAGATGGAGCGCGACCTCGTGCAGCTGCGCGAGCGGCACCACATCCCAGATCAGTCCCCACTCCTTCGCCTGAACGGCGTGCATCTTCTCGGCGAGGAAGAACATCCCCGTCGCCCGCTGCGGCCCGACGAGGCGCGGCACGAAGAAGGTCCCGCTCGTGTCAGGGATCAGCCCGAGCTTGGCGAAGCTCTCGACGAAGTTCGCGTCCTCGGCAGCGATCGTGAGGTCGCAGGCGAAGGCGAGGTTCGCACCGGCGCCGGCGGCAACGCCGTTCACCGCGCAGATGACCGGCTTCTCGAGGCCGCGGATGGCCCGGATAATGGGGTTGTAGCTCGCGCGGACGATCTCGCTGATGTCGGGGATCGGACCATCCCCCTTGGGGAGCGCTTCCTGGAGATCCTGACCGGCGCAGAACCCGCGACCGGCGCCAGTCAGCAGCAGCGCGCGCACCTCGGGATCGCTCGCCGCGCGCGCGAGGGCAGCCTGCAACTCGGCAGCCATCGGCCGGTTGAAGGAGTTGAGGACCTCGGGCCGGTTGAGCGTCAGGACGAGGACGCCGTCGGTGAGTTCCGAGAGGACGAGCGCGGTCGACATCCGAAGAAGATACGATGCCGCCCGCGTGCGCGACTCCCCCGGCGGTTCCAGTCTTCGCGACGGACCGCCAGATTCCCCGGATGCCCGCCCGCCCCCTCGCCGGCTTCGACTGGCGCCGGATCGCCTATCACGTCCTCGCGTCGCGCGCCCTCGACGACGCCGAGGAGGCGACGAACCGCAACCGGGCGACGGTGCCGAAGGATCACGTCGTGCTCTACCAGTTCTCGGCCCGCGGGCACGACGTGGCGCAGTGCATCCTCGGTTCGCTGATCACCGGGCGACACGACGCGGCCGGCGCGTACTACCGCAGCCGGCCGTTGCTCCTCTCGCTCGGTCTCACGCTGGAGGACGCATTTGGCTCGCCGCTCGGACGTGCCGGGGGATTCTCCGACGGCCGAGACATCGGTGTCGTCTGCAACCTGCCGAACCCGAACGGCCCGATCGTCCTCCCGATGTCGGGGGATGTCGGCTCGCAGTTCACGCCGACCGCGGGCTGGGCGCAGGCGATCACCTACCATCGCGACACGCTCAAGGACGCGAGTTTCGCCGGGTCGATCGGCGTCGCGCTCGGCGGTGATGCGTCGGTCGCGACCAATGGCTTCTGGTCGGCGCTCACGATGGCGACGACGCTCAAGCTCCCGGTCCTCTTCTACATCGAGGACAACGACCTCGGGATCTCGGTGAAGGGGGCGATGCAGACGCCGGGCGGCAACATCGCGAAGAACCTCGCCTCCTTCACGAGCCTGTTCGTACGCGACGGCGATGGCACCGATCCCGCCGAGACCGCGGGCCTGCTGGCGGAGTGCGTGAGCCACGTCCGAGCCGGGAAGGGACCGGCACTCGTACACCTGACGCTGCCGCGCCTCTCGAGCCACTCGGGGCCCGACAACCAGAAAGGGTATCGCACCGACGCCGAGATCGCGGCCGACGAGGCGCGGGATCCCCTCCCGCGTCTCAAGTCGTATCTCGTACCGGTGCTGCTCTCGGCGAAGGAGTGGAGCGCGCTCGAGTCGGAGGTCGCGCGCGATGTCGACGCTGCGCTCGCGGCGGCGCGAGCTCGGCCGGCGCCGGACCCGGCGAGGATCGCGCGCTTCGTCGTCGCCGATGACGCTCCCGATTCGCCCGAGGCCTTCGGCGGGCTCGCGCGCGCCGAGCGCACGAAACTCGGCGGCACCGAGGTGCCCCGCGAGGACGGCGAGATGCTACGGTTCGCCGAGGCGGTGAAGCGCACGCTCAGGCACGAACTCGCGGTGAACCCCAAGGTCGTCGTCTTCGGTGAGGATGTCGGGAAGAAGGGAGGCGTGCACCTCGTGACCGAAGGGCTGCAAAAGCAATTCGGCGGGAATCGGGTCTTCGACACGAGTCTCTCCGAGGAGGGGATCATCGGCCGTGCGGCGGGCCTCGCGATCAGCGGCCTGATGCCGGTCGCTGAGATCCAGTTCCGGAAGTACGCGGACCCCGCGACCGAGCAGCTCAACAACGCAGGAACGCTGCGCTGGCGCACGGCGAACCGGTTCGCATCGCCGATGGTGGTGCGGATGCCCGGTGGGTTCGGCAAGGACGTCGGCGACCCCTGGCACTCGTTGAGCGATGAGGTGCGGTTCGCGCACGCCTACGGGTGGCAGGTGGCGATCCCGTCGAACGCCGCCGATGCGGTGGGGCTGCTGCGCGCCGCGATGCGGAGCCCGAACCCGACGGTCTTCTTCGAGCATCGCTCTTTACTCATGACGGGCGATGGGAGCGCGCGCTATCCGGGCGACGACTACATGCTGCCGTTCGGCCGAGCGCGGGTCGTTCGCGAAGGCACCGACCTGACGCTTGTGAGCTGGGGGGCGATGGTGCATCGCTGCGCGGAGGCGGCGGAGCGGTTCGGCGCACGGGTGGAACTGCTCGACCTGCGGACGATCTCCCCGTGGGACCGCGCGGCGGTGCTGGCGTCGGTCACGAAGACCGGCCGTTGCCTGATCGTCCACGAGGACAACCTCACGGCCGGGTTCGGCGCCGAGGTCGCAGGGACGGTGGCGCAGGAGGCGTTCTGGTATCTCGACGGCCCGGTGGAGCGGCTCGCACCGCGTGACATCCCGATGCCGTACCATCCGGTGCTCCTCGACGCCGTGCTGCCCGACGTCGCCCGGATCGGCGAGAGGATCGAGGCACTGCTCAGTGCCTGAGGCGGCGCCCGCGCCGCCGGCCGGTCTCTGGCGCGACATCCGCGACGCGGTCCGCGGAAGCGAGCACGACTACACCTCCGGCCCGATCGGCCGCGCGATCTTCCTCCTCGCCGTGCCGATGGTCATCGAGATGGGGATGGAGAGCATCTTCGCCGTCGTCGACGTCTTCTTCGTCGGCAGGCTCGGGGCCGACGCGGTCGCGACGGTCGGGCTGACCGAGTCGCTGATGATCATCCTCTACACGATCGCCTTCGGCCTCTCGATCGGGGCGACGGCGACGGTGTCGCGGCGGATCGGGGAGAAGGACCCCGACGGCGCGGCGCGGGCGGCCGTGCAGGTGCTCCTCCTCGGGCTCGCGGTCTCCGGTGCGCTTGGCGTCGTCGGCGCCATCTTCGCGCCCCAACTGCTCGGCGTGATGGGCGCGTCACCGGAAGTGATCGCGATCGGCACGCCCTTCGCCCGGGTGATGCTGGGCGCGAACGCGAGCGTCTTCCTGCTCTTCCTGATCAATGCCGTCTTCCGCGGCGCGGGCGACCCGGCCGTAGCGATGCGGGTGTTGATCCTCGGCAACGGGATCAACATCGTGCTCTGTCCGGTGCTCATCTTCGGCCTCGGCCCCTTCCCCGAGCTCGGCCTCGTCGGTGCGGCGGTCGCGACGGTGATCGGGCGCGGGATCGGATTCCTCTTCGCGCTCTCGCTCCTCGCGAAGGGGACCGGGCACCTGAAGGTCGAGCGCCGCCACGTCGCGCTCGAACCGGAGACGATGTGGCGGATCGCCGCCCTCTCGGGTTCCGGCACCTTCCAGGTCGCGCTCGGCTCGATGAGCTGGATCGGGCTCGTGCGCGTGGTCTCGAGCTTCGGGAGCGGCGCCCTCGCCGGCTACACGATCGCAGTGCGGATCTTCCTCTTCGCGCTGATGCCGGCGTTCGGGATCGGCGCCGCCGCAGCGACGATGGTGGGTCAGGCGCTCGGCGCGAGGCTCCCGGAACGCGCCGAGGCGTCGGTGTGGCGGGCCGCGAAGTACAACGTGGTCTTCCTGACGATCACCGGTGCGCTCTTCTTCGCCTTCGCCCCCTGGATCGTGCGTTGGTTCACGACCGACCCAGCGGTCGCTCCGGTCGCGATGTTCGGCCTACGCGCGGTGTCGTGCGGATTCCCCCTCTTCGCGCTCGGGATGGTGCTCGAGCAGGCGTTCAATGGCGCCGGCGACACGTGGACGCCGACCTGGATCAACCTCGGGATCTACTGGGTCCTGCAGATCCCACTGGCGTGGTTCCTCGCCTCGCACCTGCAGCTGGGCCCCGATGGCGTGTTCATCGCGGTGTCGATCTCGTATTCGGCGTTGGCGATCGTCAGTGCGGTGTTGTTCAAGCGGGGGCGGTGGAAGTTGAAGCACGTCTGAGAACGGCAGGGGGAAGGAGGAAGGGGGAAGGGCGCCGCCCGTTCGGGCGGCGCTCCAACCCTCGTCGCGAATGCAGGCGCGGCGTGGTTCCCGCCGCGCCCCTTCCACCTTCCACCTTTCACCTGCTGTTCGTTTACTTGCCCGAACGGAGGGACGAGAGCGCCTCCTCGATCTCCTCCGCCTTGAGCGCCCGCGGATACCGGTCACCGCGCGCATTCTCGGCGCCCGGCGTCACGATCCCGACGATTCGGCCGGCGGCGTCCACCTTCACCATCGCCTCGGCAGTGTTGAACTGGGCGTGATCGCCCTGCTTGATCGTGAAGACCAGCACCCAGGGCGTACCATTGTCCCACTGCTTGGAGACGCCGAAGCGACCCGCGGTCCCGGTCTCGGTGAGCGTGAGATCCTTGGTGACGCGCTGGCCGCCGCGCTGCGTGATGGCACGGGCCGAGACGTCTGGCTTCGCCTCGTCGGTGTGATGATGGGCCTCGATCGCGAGCACCGCCCCGGCGGTCGGCGGTG
>JANNKK010000077.1:0-18040 GCA_031396245.1 Gemmatimonadaceae bacterium | reverse complement strand
GCGAGCGAACAAGCTCCGGTCGATGCTCACGATGCTCGGCATCGTGATCGGCGTCTCGGCGGTCATCGCCGTGGTAGCGCTCGGCAAGGGTGCGCAGCAGGCGGTGAACGATCGGATCGCCTCCCTCGGAACGACGCTCCTCACCGTCTCACCCGGGCAGGCGCGCACCGGCGGCGTGATGACCTTCGACGTGCGCACTCGCCTGCTCGTCGAGGATGCATTGGCGCTCGAGGAGCGTGGTGAGTTCATCACCGCCGTGCAGCCCGAGATGAACGCCAACCTGCAGGTGCAGTATCTCAACAAGAACACCGGCACCCAGGTCGTCGGGACGTCGTCCAACTATCCCGAGGTCCGTCGGTACGAGATGGCCTCGGGGCGTTTCTTCACGTCCGCCGAGGACCAAGGTCGCCAGCGCCTCGCGGTGGTCGGTCCGACCGTGCTGGCGAACCTCGGACTTGAGAATCCGGAAGCTCTGGTCGGCGAGAACATCCGCATCCGTGGCA
Source organism: Gemmatimonadaceae bacterium (assembly GCA_031396245.1). Classification (GTDB taxonomy): domain Bacteria; phylum Gemmatimonadota; class Gemmatimonadetes; order Gemmatimonadales; family Gemmatimonadaceae; genus Pseudogemmatithrix. Next base: position 17,537 of record JANNKK010000077.1, on the reverse strand, counting down.
TTCAGTTCACCGTCGTCGGCGTCTACAAGACGAAGGGCCAGGCGAGCCCCTTCAACAATCCCGACGACCAGATCCTGATCCCGATCCAGACGGCTCGTTTTCGCGTGATGGGGAACAACCGGCTCCGCTCGATCTCCGTCCTTGCCCCCAGCGAGGCCGAGATCCCGGAGACGATGGCCGACATCCAGAAGATCCTCCGGCGCGAGCACAAACTGCGCCCCGATCGTCCCGACGATTTCCAGATCCGCAATCAGGCCGACTTCCTGAACACCCTCGGCGAGACGACGCAGGTCTTCTCGATGCTCCTTGCCGGCATCGCCGCGGTCTCGCTGCTCGTCGGCGGGATCGGGATCATGAACATCATGCTCGTCTCGGTCACCGAGCGCACCCGTGAGATCGGGATCCGGAAGGCGTTGGGGGCCACGAAGCTGAACATCCTCTTCCAGTTCCTGATCGAGGCGGTGGTACTCTGCCTCGTGGGCGGGGCGATCGGGATCGGTGTCGGGGCGGGAGGAGCGATGGCCTTCACCAAGATCCTTGGCTGGAGCACCCAGGTGGGGGCCTCCTCGGTGGGGCTCGCGTTCGGGTTCTCGGCGATCGTCGGCGTCGTCTTCGGCGTCTATCCCGCCCGCCGGGCCGCGGGGCTCGACCCGATCACCGCGCTGCGGTACGAATAGCGGCTGGACGCCCTCGCCGCGCTCGCTACATTCAGCCGAGCGATGGCGGACCAAGGCACCCCCGACACACCGCAGGACCAGACGCCCCGGCCCTCGCTCGGGCTGACCGCCGAGTATCGCCCCCCCGAGCGCCAACACGTCGAGGCACACCCGACCGGCAAGCGGCTCGCCGTGCTGACCCTCACGGCCCTCGGGGTCGTGTACGGTGACATCGGCACGAGCCCGCTCTACGCGCTGAGGGAATGCTTCAATCCCGCGTACGGCCTCGAGGCCTCACCCGAGAACGTGTACGGCGTCCTCTCGCTCATCCTCTGGACGCTGCTGCTGGTCGTGAGCGTCAAGTACATCCTCTTCATCCTGCGCGCGGACAATCGCGGCGAGGGGGGCATCCTCGCGATGCTCGCCCTCCTCCTCCAACAGAAGACCACCAGGCTCACGCGCCGCGCCTTGCTGATCGCGCTCGGGCTCTTCGGCGCGGCGCTGCTCTACGGCGATGGGATGATCACTCCCGCCATCTCCGTCGTGTCGGCGATGGAGGGTCTCAGTGTGGTCTCGACGAACTTCACGCCCCTCGTCCTTCCCCTCACGGCCCTAGTGCTGATCGCCCTCTTCCTCGTGCAGCGCGTGGGGACGAGCGGGGTCGGACGCATCTTCGGACCGGTGACCTGCGTCTGGTTCGTCACCATCCTGATCCTGGGTCTCGTCGAGATCACGAAGGAGCCGGAGATCCTCTTCGCCGCGAACCCCTGGTACGCCGTCCGGTTCCTCTACCTGCACGGCACGGCTGGGTTCATCATCCTCGGCGCCGTCGTGATGGCGGTGACGGGCGCCGAGGCCCTCTACGCCGACATGGGTCACTTCGGCAAGCGACCGATCCGACTCGCCTGGTTCAGCCTCGTCTTCCCGTCGCTGGTCGTGAACTACTTCGGACAGGGCGCGCTGGTCCTGCGCGATCCGACGGCGGCGGCGAGTCCCTTCTATCTGCTCGCGCCACGGCCCCTACTCTATCCCCTGATCGTACTCGCCACCTTCGCCGCGATCATCGCCTCGCAGGCGATGATCTCCGGCGCCTTCTCGCTGACCCAACAGTGCATCCAGCTGGGCTACAGCCCGCGACTCACCGTCAAGCACACCTCGGCGGCGGAGTTCGGGCAGATCTACATCCCCGAGGTGAACACGGCTCTGATGATCGGCTGCCTTGTGATCGTCCTGGGCTTCGGTGACTCCGCCTCCCTCGGCGCCGCCTACGGGATCGCGGTGACCGGGACGTTCTGCATCACGACGGCGATCTTCACGGTGATCGCGATCCGACGCTGGAATTGGCCGGTCTGGCAGGGCCTCCTCTTCTTCGCCGTGTTCATCACGCTCGACGGCGCGCTCTTCGGCGCGAGCATGCTGAAACTCTGGCACGGCGGATGGGTGCCGCTCGCGATCGCGGTGGTGCTCTTCATCCTGATGACCACCTGGAAGCGCGGCCGCGACATCCTCCGCGAACGGATGGTCGACATCTCGCTCCCCCTCGAGACCTTCCTCGAGGACATCGGCCGTCGCTCCCCGGTGCGGGTGCCCGGCACTGCGGTCTTCATGACGTCGGAGGCCGCCGGCGTGCCGGTGGTGCTCCTGCACCACCTCAAGCACAACAAGGTGTTGCACGAGACGGTCATCCTCCTCTCGATCGTGACCGACGAGGTGCCCGAGGTGCCGCGAGTGGAGCGAGTGCGGATCGAGGCCCTTGGCCAAGGGTTCTTCCGCGCGATCGGCCACTACGGCTTCATGGAGTCGGCCGACGTGAAGGAGATCCTCCAGAAGTGCCGCGACTTCGGCATCGCCGCGCGCCCGCTCGACACGAGCTACTATCTCGGCCGCGAGCAACTCATCCCGCGCCGCGGGGCCTGGAAGAAGGGTGGGCTCTCGATGACGATCTTCCGCAAGAAACTCTTCGCCCTGATGTCCCGCAACGCGCTCTCCGCCACGCAATACTTCCAATTGCCGCCGAACCGCGTCGTCGAGCTCGGCACGCAGATCGAATTCTGAGATGGGAGATGGGAGAGGGGAGATGTGAGGTAACCCCAACTCCCTTCCTAGCAGTCCTCTGTGCCCTCTGTGTTCTGTGTGTTGATGGCCTTTGGTCGTTCACTCGAACCTCTCAACTACCCGAGTCCGATGCGCCGCTCCGCGACCCTCCTCGCCGTCCTGCTCCTCGCTGCCGCCCCGGTTGCCGCGCAGCAGCGAGTCCCCACCGACTCGCTCCGCGACGACCGCAACTTCTCTTTCTACGACCACGGCCCCTACCGGAGCGCGATCCCGCGCCCGGAGTCGTTCCTCGGCTACGGCGTCGGGACCTACCACACGCAGTACGCCAGCCAGGAACGAGTCCTTCTTGGTATCGCACAGGCCGCGAGTGACCGCGTGCGGGTCGAGGAGATCGGCGTCTCGAACGAGCGCCGCACGATGCGCATCTACATCGTCTCGACGGCCGAGAACATCGCACGGCTCGATGCGATCCGCGCCGACTTGGATCGCCTCGCCGACCCGCGGGGTGCCACACCGGCCCAGCTCGATGCCGTCGCCGCGCGCACGCCGGCGGTCGTCTGGTTCTCGGGCTCGGTCCACGGCGATGAGGTGCCCGGATTCGAGGCCTCGATGCAGCTGCTCTATCACTTCGCCGCCACCGAAGACCCGGCCACGCTCGCCCTGATGAAGGACGCGCTTGTCATCATCAACCCGAGTTCCAATCCTGACGGGCACGAGCGCTTCTCGGTCTGGAGCAACTCGGTCGCGGTCGGGAGCGCCGAGCGGCAGGCGATCGAGCAGCAGCGCGGCCAGCCCTGGAGCATCTCGGGGCGGTTCAATCACTATCGGTTCGACATGAACCGCGACCTGATGGCGATGACGCAACGTGAAGTACAGGCGATCGTCAACGGGATGCTCCGTTGGCACCCGATGGTCGCGGCCGACCTCCACGGCTACACCTCGACCTACTACATGGCTCCGGCGGCGCGCCCCGTGAACGCCAACATCTCGCAATGGCCGTACAAGTGGAGCGAGGCGATCGGACGCGGCAATGCCGCCGCCTTCGACGCGAAGGGGTGGCTCTACAACGTGCGCGACGCCTTCGACCTCTACTATCCCGGGTACTACGACAGCTGGCCGGCCCTCAATGGCGCGATGGGCACCACTTACGAGACCGACGGGGGCCCCGCCCTGCTCAAGCGGCGCGAGGATGGCACCCTGCTCTCGCTCCGCGACGGGATTGCCAAGCACTACACCGCCGCGATCGCCACCTTCGAGACGTCGGCCCGTGGCGCGCGTGAGATGGTGCGAGACTATGCCGCCTTCCGACAGAAGGCGATTGCCGACGGGCGCAGCGGTGTGATGAAACGGGTCGTGTTCGTTCCCGGATCGGACCCGGCGCGGGCGGCCGAGCTCGCGGCGGCGCTCCTCCGCGCCGGCGTGGAGGTGACCCGCACCACCGCGGCGCACTCGAGTGCGAAGGCGCACGGCTATTCGATCGACGGGACCGTCACGCGCAGCTTCCCGGCCGGTTCCTACGTGGTCGAGATGGCCCAGCCGCAGGGGAAGGTCGCCAAGGCCGTCCTCGAGCCTGAGCCAGAGCTCGACCCCGTCTTCGCCAAGAACCAGCTCGACCGGTTCGAGCGTAACAAGACACGTTCGCGGAACGCCTCCGACGCCGAGGGCTACGAGTTCTACGACATCTCGGCCTGGGCACTTCCCGTCGCCTTCGGTGTCGAGGCCTACTGGACCGAGGATGCCGCGGCCGTGCAGGGCGCGGCGCTCTCGCTCACCAACGGCGTGCGGGTGAATGGCGAGGTGCTCCCCCACGCGGTCGCGGGCGGGATCGTCGAGGGAGCCGGCGCGGCGTCGTCGTACCTCTGGCGCAACGACCGCAACGGCGCGCCCAAGCTGGCGGCGCAGCTGTTGCAGGAGGGCTTCCGGATCGCGATCGCCTCCGAACCGATCCAGACCGGCGCGACCACGTGGCCGCGAGGGACGTGGATCGTGCGCGTCTCGCGCAATGATGCCACCCTCGCCTCGCGCGTCGACGCCCTCGCCAAGGAGGCGGGCGTCGAGGTGCGGGGTGTGAACACCGCCTTCCCCGATGCCGCGCAGTACGGCACCGGCTCCGGCGTGGTCGTCGCACTGAAGGTCCCGCGGATCGCCGTCGTCGCCGAGGCCGGCGTCTCGCAGACGAGCTATGGCGCTCTCTGGTGGTCATTGGAGCAACGCTATGGCATCAAGTTCACTCCGATCGCGGGGGCCGCCCTTGGGGGTGACCTCTCGGCGTTCAACGTGATCATCATCCCGAGCGGCACACCGGCGGGGATCGGCACCGGCGCCGGGCTCAAGCGGTGGGTCGAAGGGGGCGGCGCGCTCATCACCTTCGGCGGGGCAACGAGCTGGGTGACCCGCGAGGACGTCGGGATGACCTCGGTGCGTCGGATCGTGTGCGAGGAGAAGAAGGACTACAAACCGGCCGCAGCGGCGAAGGCACCACTCGACAGCGTGAGGGCGTCGGCCAGCCCGAACTCCTGTGCCGATGAGATCGCCGACGTGCCGGGGAGCCACTTCGACGCCGTCTTCGACCTCTCGCACTGGCTCACGCTGGGCCTCGAGCAGCAGCGCGCACCGGTGCTCGTCGGTGGGAGCAACTTCTACACGCTCTCGAAGGATGGCGGCAACGTCGCCGTCTTCCCGACGACGGGGACGCTGCGGCGCGGGGGCTTCGTCTTCCCCGAGAACACCGAGCGGCTCCTCAAGGGGAGCACCTTCATCGCCCAGGAGCGGGTCGGCGGCGGCAATCTGGTGATGTTCACCAGCGAGCCGATGTTCCGCGGCTGGTGGCGGGCCTTGGACCGCCTGGTGTTGAATGCGGTCCTGCTGGGGACGTCGTTCTAACGACGACCTGTCAGGGCCTCTGCTTCCCTGGGGGACCGTTCTTGGTCCAGATCACGATCACGCCGCACCCCGCGTTGGACCCGGCGAACTCGCCGGGTACGTCGCTGGCGCCGGTGTAGACCTCGATCCCCTCGATGTCGCGGATCGCGACCTGAGGGCCGAAGAAGTTGTCGGGCCTGCCGTCCACGATGTACTGCGGCGAGCAGCGCATCTGGGCCCGCGCCATCCGGATCGAGCAAGCGGTGCCCGAGCCGCATTCGATGGCCACGCCGCGCATCGATCTCACGACGTCGGTGAGACGGGCGTATCCGGCCGCCTCGATCTGCTCGCGCGTGACGTACTGTCCGCGGCCGGTCTTCAGCCGGCGTTCGAAGTCCTCGTAGCGCACGCCACGCGAGGGGGCCGCCCGAACCTCTTCGGCCGGCAGGAGCTGGGCGCGCCGTCCCGGGTTGATCGTGTCGGCCGCCGCCGTGGCTGCCGTCGAGTCGAGTTCGAAGTCCTGCGTCATCACCTCGCCGTTGGTGAAGGCGAGCACCACCGCCGCCCGCGGGAACCCCTCGGCGGCGAAGATGAAGCGGAGGATCCCCGAGGGAAGCTGGCCGACCTCGAAAGCGCCGATCGAGTCGGTCGTGACGTAGCGCCCGGTGGCCGCGATGATCACGCGAGCCCCGGGGATCGGATGCGTCGTCGTGACGTCGCGCACGGTGCCACGAAGACGCCCCGTGGTGGCCTGGGCGTCCGCGGAGACAGCGGAGGCCACGAAGAGCAGGAGGATGTGAAGGGATCTCATTGGATCGCTTCCGAGCAACGGATGGAGTGAACGTGCAGTGGGGGAACGACGCGGCATCGATCTCGCCGCTCCGTTCCCCCACCAGATACCCTACGCCGCCGACCGAGGTTCGTCGGCGGCGAATCCTTCAGTCTCAGGGAGGAGTCGGCGAGTTCGCCGGGCTAGCTCCACCCCAAGTGTACAGCGCCTGCTCGAACACACCAAGCTCCTTCGCAGGCACCGGCATCTCGTGCGGCGTGCCGGGCAGGAGCCCATTGCGCCGACGGCGGAAGTAATACGAGGCCGAGCCGAGCCCGAGCAGTTCCACCTCGCTCTCGTAGTCGAGCTTCGCCGTGAGACCGACGATGCCGTCACCGGCCACTGCCGGAGCCAGGTTCCCGCGGGTGACGCGGGTGTTGTTGATCAAGGTCGCGACAGTCGTTAAGCTGCCGCCGGTCCGGATGAGCGCCTCGGCCCGAAGCAGGTCGTTCTGCGCCGCTGAGAAGACCGGAGCCGGTCCGAGTCCGCCGTACGCACCACTCGGCGCCTGCTGGCCGGTCAGGTCGTAACGGATGTGGGCGATGTTCGACTGATGGTAGAAACCGCGCGCGTTATTGAAGATCGCCTGCGAAGACCACGCGAAGTCCGTTCCCTTGTTCACCGTCGCCGGGACGTTTCCGAAGCCAGCGACCATCGCCGCCGTGCCGAAGGAACCATCGCCCAAGCGCTTGTCGACTGAGTTCGGTTGCGCGTTGCCCCCGACCGGGAATGGGTGGACCTGTGAACCTGGATCGAGCATCGCTGCAACGCGCGTGCTCACGCGTCCGGTATCCATCGCATTGAACCAGGCGAGGATCTCGGGATACCAGTTGTTGCCATCGCCGATGAACACATAGTCGAACGCCGGCGCGGCCGAGAGTCCGGCCGTGGTATAGGCGAGGATCGCCGGCCACGCAGCGGCCGCCGTCTCGGTCGAGTCACGGCCCCAGTTGGCGAGCAGGTACGCCGCCATCGTATTCGCGATCTTGGAGATCTGGACGTTCGTGTAGCTGTTGCCGTTCGACCAGCCGGACGGCGTGGTGAATGTATTCGCGTTGGCCACGGCGATCGCGTCGTCCAGGCTCGCCAGCGCCGCGTCACGAACCGCCTTCCGGTCCGAGTAGGCGACCGTCGAGAGGTCGGTCGTCTCGGTGATGATGTAGCCCTTGTCGAAGTTCATCGCGATGCCCGAGAGCGCCGCGCCCTGCATCAACAGCGCCATCGCCTCAGCCCGTCTGGTGTCGGCGGGGGTGTTGATCTCGAGACCGTTGACACGGATCGCCCGCAGCGTGAGGTTCGCGAGGGTCAGCGCCTTGTAGTAGCCATCCCAGAAGAACTCGACGCTGGTGCGCCCGGCGGCCGACGGATCGTTCTGCCAAGAGCGCGTATTGCGGTTCCACGTGCTGACGGGAGTGGGCGACGCCTGCGTGCCCGGATTATCCACGCCCGAGTAGAAGTTCATGTTGAAGTTGTTCCACGAGGCGCTATAGGTCTGCGCCTGCGTGACCAGCGGACCGACGCTGGTGAGGCCTTCATACGTGTTGAACCAGACGCGGGCCGAGCCACCGGCGACCGCTTCGACCGTTGCCGGGTCGGAGAGGGCGCGCTCGGCGTCCGGCGCATTCGGATTCACGATGTCGAGTGACTTGCACCCTCCCGCCGTGACAACGGCGGCGAGCCCAAGCGCCCGAACGAGCGATGTGATTCGCATTCTCGATCTCCTCGTATCGGCGCGGCTCAGAAGCCGAGCTCGAGCATGAAGGTGAAGGTGCGGTACTGCGGGTACGTGAAGTAGTCCACGCGATACGTGAAGGGATTGCCCTGGAGGCCCGAGGTCCCGGTCACGTCGGGGTCATACCCGCTGTAATCGGTGGACGTCCAGAGGTTGCGCCCGACGATGCCCAGGCGGGCCGTCTCGAAGTTCATGAACTTCAGCTTGCTGACGATCGCCGAGGGCAACTGCCAGTTCACGGAGAGTTCACGCAGGCGGATGTACGACCCCTCTTCGACGAAGTACTCGTTCGCGTCGAAGTTGTTGTAGAAGGTCTGGTAGTAGGTCACCGGCTTCTTCTCGATCTCCGGCTTCCCGCGCTGGTCGTAGACCGGGTCGCGCTGCTCGTTGTACGGCCACTGCCGGGTGTAGTTGTAGATGTCGCCGCCCTGGACCATCGAGAGAAGGGCGTTGATCGAGAGCCCCTTCCACTGGAAGGTCGTGTTCATCGCGAGGTTGAGGTCGGGATTCACGTCGCCGATCTGCACGACGCTGTTGCCGAGCGCGTCGCGCGCCTTGATCGGCCTCTCGTCGACCGTCCGCCAGGTCGCGGCCGGAACGTAATAGCCTTCCTCATTCACCACGAAGTCCGCCGGCACCACGGCGCCGAGGGCCCCCGAGGCGATCGTCTGGGTCAGCTGATCCGCCGTCCGCACCCAGCGCGAGCCGTAGATGACGCCGAACGGCTCATTGCGCGCGACACGGAAGAGCTGCGTGTTGCCATCCGGGCCGGCGAGGAAGGGCGCGACGGAGAGCTGCGTGATCCGCTGCTTCGTCTTGTCCGCCGTCAGGTTCACTCGGAGGAACCGGTCACCCGTCGAAAGGAGCACCGCCCCGAGGGCGAACTCGTGCGTCTTCCCGGTGAGCGTGCCGGCGTTGCTCCAGGTGTTGGCATAGCCCGTTGCGGCCGAGAGCGGCACCAGCAGGATCTGGTCGCTGGTCACCTTGTCCGAGAGGCTGTACTCGAAGGTGAAGTTCGTGAGGAAATTCACGTTGAACCCGATCTCCGTCTCCTTCGAGAAGGCCGGCTTGAGCTTGTTGTTGCCGAGCGTCTGAGGCTCCGGGCTGCCGCCGACGAGCGCGAAGATCTCGTACTGCGCGTCGAAGGTCGGGCGCAGGCCGGCAGTCCCGTACGACGCGCGCAGCTTGAACTCGTCGACGCCGGGGAGGGTGAAGTCCTCGCTCACGCGCCACGCCGCCGACATCCGGCTGTAGGTCGCCGAGCGCGTATCCGCGCCGAAGAGCGACGACTGGTCCTGACGGACCAGCGCGTCGACGATGTAGCGGTCCTTGATGTCGAACGTGGTGATCGCGAAGAAGTTCTGGTTCCGGATCGTGGTACTCCGCGACCCCGGGAAGACCGACTGCGCGAGATCCGCCGCGCCGAACTCCGGCACCGCCGGCACCGTCAGCGCCAGCGCTTGCACACTCACACTCGCGCGGGTCTGATCCTCGAACACATACGCGAGCTTGGTCGTGTTGGTGAAGAGGTCCTTGTACGTACGGGTGGCGGTCAGCGTCGCGCCCATGTTGGCCGTGCGGTCGCTGACGGACGCCTGGAAGAGATCGCCGTCGCCCTTGGAACCGCTGGAGTTCAGGAAGCCGGTCGGCGTGAACTGCTTGAACATGTCAGCCGACTGCTCGTAGTTGATGTTCCCCTCCGCCGTCAGCCACGACAGCGGCTTGTACGTCGCCTTGAACGTGCCGTTGAAGCGGTCACGGTCGCGCGTCACCGGCGTGTTCGCGAGCCCATAGAGCGGGTTCACGACGTTGCCGGAGAGCGGCGGCTGCTTGATGATGGGGTTGAAGGGTGTCGAGTCAGTGCCCAGCTCCAGGAGATCCGTGTTCGGCTCGATGAAGCGGAGGCCGAAGAAGATCCCCGCCGCCTCCCCTTCGTCCGAGTGTGACCGTCCGTAGAAGGATCCGGCCTGGAAGGTCAGCTTCTCCGTCACGGACTGGTCGAGGTTCATCCGGAAGTTCTGCCGGGAATACCCATCGAGCAGACCCAGTACGCCCGACTCCTGCGAGTTGTGGAACGAGAGATTGAAGTTCGTGTTCGGGCGCTTCTGGCCGACTGACCCGTAGTTGGTCATGAACTGTCCCGGCCGGAACACCTGGCCGAGCTGGTCGTGGTAGACCGGGTACGGGTTGTCGGCGATGCGGTCGGCGTATGAGATGCGGCCGCCGTTCGCGTCGCGGGCGAAGTCACCGTCGGGGAGGAGCATGTACTCATGCGCCATGTTCCCCGGCACCTTGTTCGGCAACCAGCTCTGCCCGAACTCGTTGCGGAAGGTGAAGAGCGTCTGCCCTTCCGCCAGCTGAGCTCCGCGCTTCGTGAAGATCTGCACGACGCCATTCGCGGCGTCCGAGCCATACAGTGAACTGGCGGCCGCTCCCTTGATCACTTCCATCCGCTCCACGTCCTCGGTGTTGATGTCCGCGAGGGTGAGCCGGGAGATCGTCCCGTCGATGATGATGAGCGGGTCTGAACTGCCGGTGAGGCTCGTCGTCGAGCGGAGCCGGATCGCCGGCGCAGCGCCCGGCTGGCCGGTCACGGTGATCACGCTCGCACCCGCCACGCGGCCGGCGAGGGCTCCACCCGGCGAGGACGAAGGCGCTTCCTTGATCTGCGACGCATCGACCACGCCGACCGAGAAGGCTGTCTTGCGGGTCGAGGTCGCGTCACCCACGCCGGTCACGACGACCTGGTCGAGGTTGAGCACGTCCTTGTCGAGGGCGAAGTCCTTCTCCACCCGACCGGCAGCGAGAGTCACCGAGCCCTGCTTCGGCGAATAGCCGATCGCGCGGGCCCGGAGCGTCACGTCGCGGCCGGCATTCGTCGCGATGTTGACGGTGAAGGTATAGCGGCCGTCCACCGCCGTCGTCGCGCCCACGCCGAGCTCGACGATGCCGACGCTGGCGCCGCCAAGCGGCTGGCCGGCGGAGGTCACGCGACCGGTGAAGGTCACGCTCTGCGCCGCCGCGACACCGACCGTGAGGGCCAGCAACAACGCCGCGCCCGCGGTCTTGAGTGCGACACGAGTCACCACACGTGCCATGACGAACCTCGAGGCTTGAAGGAATCCGGAGATCGAATCGCGTTCATCGTTCATTGGTATGGTCTCCCGCGGCCGCTACGGCGCCGTGATGGTCGCGGTGAGTGTCGCGCCGCCCGCATCGGCGTAGACATCGAGCAGCGCGAACCAGAAGCCCTCCGCCGGGTTCACGAAGTTGCAGGTCTCGTTGTTGCCACCGAGGTAGGGACGGCAGTCGAAGACCGCCAGCGTCGGCGGGGAGCCAAACTTGACGTGGAGGTCAAGGTCACCCGACCCGCCGCTAATTGCATAGGTCAGATTGGTCGCGCCCGCAGGAACGAAGATGTGGTAGAGCAGATAGTCACCGACGTCGACAGAACCAGCAGCGCCACCGACACCGTCGTCGACGAGCTTGCCAACTCCGCTCTGCAGCGTGTTGCCGGGCGGCTTCACCGTGAGACTCGCCGACTTCTTCTTCGACGGATCGGCGGTCAGCGTCGCGGTGATCGCGGTGAACCCGTAGTCCACCGCGGTGACGAGGCCGGTCGGTGAGACCGTCGCGAAGGCTGGGTCACTGCTCTCCCAGGTCACCGCGACCGGCGCGCCGCCGATCGTCGCCTCGTACTGGACCGGCGCTGCCGGCGGGATGATGCCCAGGTACGAAGGGGAGACCACGAGTCGCGTGCTCGTGTCCGTGGCCTTGTAGCCTTCGTCGGTGCAGCCGCTGACGCCGACAAGAAGGCACGCGGCTGAGAGTGAAACGGCGCTGCGGAGTCTCATTGCTCTATCGCTCCGTGAAGTACTAAGTGCCGCACAGCCCCGGCGGGGTGCCGGGGTAGATGGGGGTCGGCGGAGAAGCTACCCCCCGCCACAACGTTGTCAACGGTAGGTAACGGACCGGCCTATGGCGGCCCGAGTCGCTTCGACCCCCTTACCTGTCATGGGGGTGTGAGCGTCACACCATTCGTCCCATCAGCGAGCGGCACTCGGGTCTCGACGCCATTCGGCCAACGGATCAGGAGAGCGGTCGCCCCGATCGGGCGCGCGAGCACCACCGTCCTCGCGTCGGTCGACCAGGCGCCACTCCCTCCCAGCAGCCAACGGGCGGCCCCCGACCTGCCGTCGCCGCCCTCGACGCGGATCCGAGCCCCGTACGCGCGGTCGCCCCCGCCGAGCGAGACCCTGAGACCGGGCACCCCAGCGCTATTCCGCCAGAGAGTCGTCGTTGCGCCGTTCTGCGAGACCGCCAAGTCCGTCCGGCCGTCCCCGTCGAAGTCAGCGACTGCCGAGCCCCGCTGGTCGCCCCGAATGACAACGCCGGACTCCAAGACGCTGAGCGCGCGGAAGCCGCCGGCGCCGTCACCGAGGAGCACCAGGCCGGCCCCGGCGTCGAACCGCATCGACTCGATAGCGGTCGGCGAGAAGTTCTGCGCGAGGAAGAGATCCTCGCGGCCGTCGCCATCGAAGTCGGCCACGCTCACGCCAAAGGCGGGTGCCAATTGCGCCATCGCCGGAAGCGGTCTGGCCTCGAATCGTCCGCCGCGGCTCAGGAAGAGCGTGTGATCGAACGTCGTGGCCCCGATGCGCACGGAGCCACTCACCGCCGATCCGAACAGGCCGTCGACCGAGAGCCGCGCGAAATCGTGGTACGTGGCCACTCGTGTCCGCATCCCCGGGAACGCCACTCCCAGACGGGCGAAGCTCTCGAGGGGCATCTCCTTCCCGGTGGCCGAGTCGCGTCGCGCGAACACCAGCCCGAGACTGCTCCCCCCGAACCGGCCAGCGAAGAGCGTGTACGGCCGGTCGGACGTCGCCTGCCAGCTCACGTTGCGCCCCCAACTGGTCGCCACGAGGTCGGCGCGACCGTCACCATCGAAGTCCCCGACGGCGAGCCCGTTCCACCGGCTCCGGACCTCGCCGAGTCCGAGGGCGGCCGTGTGATCGGTGAGACGGCCCCCTTCATTGGAGAGCACCCGAACCGGCCCGAATTCGACCGCGACCGCGAGGTCGAGATCGCCATCGTCATCGAGGTCAGCGAGGACCGCTGCCGCCACGAGCCCGAGACTACGGAGCGCATCGGTGTTCGCCGGGTCCTCGCGGAAGGTGCCCGCGGGCTCCCCCAGCAGGAGCCGCGACCTCGCGGGCAGTGGCCACGCTCCACCCACCGCCCTCGGCGCGACGAAGAGATCGGCGAGCCCATCGCCATTCACGTCACCCGCGGAGATCGCGCCGACACTGGCGGTGTCCCCACCGAACACGTCGAGCGGCGGCGTGGCTGACGTGCCCACGCGAGCCGAGACGACACTCGGGAGGCGTAGCGCCTCGTCGAACGAGGCCATCTCATAGTTCGACTGGCCCGCGATCACTCGCATTCCTCCGCGGCCATCGACAAGCGGGATGAGCGTGGTGAGGTCCCCCTTCGCCGCCGGCGTCAGCGCCCGTGCGCGGAAGCGGCCTCCTGCATTCGACAGCAGCGTGAGCGTACCTCCACGCCCGCTCCCGACGAGGAGGTCGTCGCGGCCATCGCCGTCGGCGTCCGTCCAGGCGAGTCCGGGACCGAGCTGGCTGAACTTCTGCGGCAGCAACGATTGCCGCGCGAAGTCATCGAAGATCGTCTCGTGGTGCGTGTGCCCGCCGAGGAGGGCCGTCGCGTCCACGAAGAGCGGCTCTGGCGGCGCAGCCGCCCGTCCTGAGACGGGTCGCTCCGCGCTCGCACCAGTTGCGCGGATCTCATAGTGGCGATTCGGCCGCGCATCGACGACCACGCTCCAGCGTCCGTCGGGCCAACGCACCTCGATCGTGAGGGCGCTGTCGCTTCCGGTCGCGAAGGTGAGCGTCGCATCGCTCCCCGAGAGATAGAGTCCCCCCGCCGTGATCTCGCGGCCCTGCGTGGGCAGCGACGCTGCGCGCACCGTGACGGTCGCGCCGATGCCGGCGGTGTTCCCCCGCTCGTCGACGAGTCGCACCGAGACGCGCGGCGCGATGGCGTCGTTCCGCATCACGGCCGCCGGCGCATTCAGGCGCGACACGACGGCATCGAGATCGCCGTCGAGGTCCAAGTCGGCGAGCGCGAGCCCCTGCGACATCGCCGGCGAAGCGCCGAGGCCCCAGCCACGCGGCATCGCCACGAAGGTGAGGTCGCCGTTGTTCCGAAAGGCGACGCTCCGGGTGCGCGATTCGGGGAACTCCCCCTGCTCCTTGTCCCACGCGACACGCGGGAAGCTGTTCCGGATCCGGTCGAAGGTGTCGGCGTCGCGGATGTCCCATCGATGACCGTTCACCGCGATCAGGTCCTCGAGTCCATCGAGGTCGACGTCAACGAAGGCCGAACCCCAGGTCCAGTCGGTCGCCGCGACCCCGGCAAAGTCCGCGATCTGCATCCAGCTCCCGTCGCCGCGCGCGACCTGCAGCATGTTCCGCATCCATTGCGGCCGGTCGGTCGCGACCCCGACCGGCTTTGGCATCGGCGTGTGCGTCGGGATCCGCGCCTGACGTTCGGCGAGCGTCGGGCTGAGCATATCGGCGGTGAAGAGGTCGACCCGCCCGTCGCGATCGACATCGCCGAAATCCACCGACATGCAGGTATTGCTCGTCGCCGCGAGCGCGTGCGGCGACACAAGGCGGAAGTTCCCCTTCCCGTCGCCGAGCCAGAACTGGTCAGGGTCCTCGAAGTCGTTGCAGGCGTAGAGGTCGGCATTGCCGTCGCCGTTCACGTCATAGAACCGCGCCGCGAGGGTGAAGTAGTCGGGCTCGGCGGCGAGCGCCCTGCCGTCCGCCATCCCGAATCGCGGCCCCATGATCGGCACCCGCTCGAACCTCCCTCCGCCGTCGTTGAGAAAGAACAGATCGACATCGGCGCGCTGCGACCTGACGATCCCACCCAAGTCGGGACGATCCTCGAGCCGGAACTCCTTCACCCACTCGGGCCGTACCTGGAATCCCATCGCTGTACGCGTCACCACCTGGTCGAAGGCACGTGCTTGCGGCGGGTAGGCGTCGAGCGCGTTCCGCTTCTTATAGGTAGCGACGTAGAGGTCGAGGTCCCCGTCGTGGTCGACGTCCGCCAGCGTCAGCGTGGTCGCGGCGAGTCCGTCCACCAAGCCGCTCGTCGCGGAGACGTCGCTGAAGTTCCCGGCGCCGTCGTTCGCCCAGAGCTTCAGCGGCCCGCCGAGCGTGCCGAAGAGCAGATCGAGGTCGCCGTCCCCATTCACGTCGGCGAAGGTCGCGCCGATCGTGGCGAGGGAGTCGGTGCGGATCCCGCTCTGCTCCGTGATGTCGCGGAAGCGGAGGCCACCCTCGTTGCGATAGAGCGCCGCCGGTCGCTCGGGCGAGGCAAGGAAGAGATCGGGGTATCCATCGCCGTCGACATCGCCGATCGCGACCCCGGCGCCGATGAGGAGATTGCGGTTCGCCATCGCCGTCGCGTCCGACACGTCGTTGCGGTGCGTCACTCCGCTCCGCGAGGCACGGAGTTCGGTGAAGCCGGCGCCCGTACCCGCGATGTCGAGTGGTCGCGACCGGTAGCCGCTCCCCTCCTCCCACGCGGCGACGGCCGGTGCCTCCCCATCGCAGGCGGCGACTGCGAGAACGCACGACGCTGCCACGAACCGCGCGGCACGCCTCACGGAGCGCTTCGCGACCGGAGCGCCACGATCTGCCTGCCGATGCACTGTCCCTGCGTCACACCATCGAGCACGGCCGGGAGGTAGTGCACGCCGGCCCACACCCGCGACCACGCGACCTCGTCGCGCGCCGCGGTGAATGAGCTGAAGTGACGCGCCGGCTGACCCACGTCGACCTGGCTCGAGTCATCGAACGCGATCGAATCGCCGAGGATCGCGGTGAGCACCTCGACCGCGGCCGCGGATTGCACCGAGTGTCCCGAGGTGTACTCGGGGAATGGCGGCGTTGGGATCACCGTGCGGTAGGCGGGATCGAAGAGCCGTTGCACGAAGGCGACTGGGCGGACGACCATCGACTGATACTTCTCCTTCCAGCAGCCGATGAAGGCATCGGCGATCGCGATCGAGGTGAGCGCGTAGAGTTCCGCCGCCTGCGGTGCGCTCAGGCCCTGCCGGGCGATCATCTGATTCACCACGCTGATCCAGTGGAATCCGGGCGTTCCGGTGGCGACCGGATTGTCCGCCCAGAAGAGGGCGATCTGCCTCTGCTCAGGCGTGATCGCCTTCACGGAGTCGTGGAAGGCCTTCCCCATCTCCCAGAACGGCGACCCCTTCTGCTCCGAGTACGGTGGCGGGGGTGGCGGCGCGCACGCCTCCGACGGGTTCACCACGAAAGTGCGCAGTGTTCCCCAATAGGGCTCGGTCGGGCGGGTCGGATTGAACGTCGGAAGGGTCGTGTTCGCACCGGGGGACTTGGGCCGGTTCGCGAACATCTCCTTCTCGGATGCCGCGGCATCCAATGCGACATTCGGATTCGTCGTCGAGACGAAGTCCGATTGTCCCGAGAGTGTGCGCGGGACGAACTGGTCGAGGGTCGCTGTGTTCTCCCACTGGTCGCGTCGCTTGGGCGCCACCCAGGGCCGGCCCCGCGTCGCGAAGAATCCGTCCTCGGCGGCCCACGCGAGTAGCGCGGCCGCGAGGGCGCGGCCGTGCGCCTCCGACCGCTCGCGCGCGGCATCACTCACGCCCGCAGCGGTGCGGGCAGCAACTTGCGCGTCGGCGAGCGAGTCGATGGTGTGCAGCGACGTCGCGAACCCGTCGCGGAAGAGCGAGTCGAGCACCACCCGCTCGGCCACGGCGGCGACCGTCGCGCCGTCGACCCACGCGCCCTCGGGCACGCGTGGGAGGTCCTTGAGTCCGTTGAGACGACCCTCGAGCGACCGCAGGCCACTGCGGCGGTCGGCGGAGTAACCCTCGTAGAGCGCGATCGACGCGTACGCGGAGATCCGCGACGCGACCGGCGGACCGAGCCGCTCGCTGCGCACCAGCGCGAGCCCCGAGCGGGTCCACTGCGCTACCGACTGCGGATCGGCGGGAGGCGCATCGCTGGAGCAGGCGGTGCCCAGCGCCAGCGCGAGGGACCAGAAAGCGAGAGGGACCGGCCTTGCCGACCGGTCCGTCCCAAGAGCCGACTGCATCATCGCGATCTCATCGAAGGGAAGGTGCCAACAACCTACAGTGGCACCGCCCCCCTCGGGAGACGCCCTGCCTTCAGATGATCGTCGTCGCCCGGCTGGGTCGCAGGTGCCTCAGCTGCTGGAGCCGCGGCATCATCTCTTCCATCCGCCGCTTGAGTTCCATCTCGCGGAGTTCTGGCATCGGCGTCTGGGGGATCCGGATCGTCGCGCCCCGACCGTCAGGTGCCCC
>JANNKK010000075.1:0-12154 GCA_031396245.1 Gemmatimonadaceae bacterium | reverse complement strand
TGCGTGCACGCGATGCTCGACCGGGCACGTGTGTTCAATACGTCCGACCTCCGCGACGAGAAACTCCTGTCCCTCGGCCGCCTCGCCGCCGGACTCGCGCACGAGCTGAACAACCCCGCCTCGGCGGCGGTGCGCAGTGCGCGACTGCTCGACGACGCGCTCCGCGAGATCGAGAACGCGGCGGCGCGTGTCGGCGCGGCGGGCCTCAGTGCGCAGCAGCGCGAGGTCATCGAAGGGGTGCGCCGGCGCTGCTTCGCGCGGCTCTCCGGCCCGGCCCTCTCGCCGATGGCCCGCGCCGACCGGGAGGAGACGATCTCGGCGTGGCTCGCGGCGCACGAGGTCAGCGAGGACTGCGCCGCCCCGCTCGTCGAGACGGCGCTCAAGGTGTCGGCGCTGGACGAGCTCGCGGCGGCGGTGCAGGGGGACGCGCTCGACGCCGCGCTGCGCTGGATCTCCGCGGGGTGCCTCGTGCGCACACTCGCCAACGAGATCCAGATGGCGACCTCACGGATCCACCAGCTCGTCGGGGCGGTGAAGGGGTTCACCTTCATGGACCACGCACGCGTGCCCGAGCCAGTCGACATCCGCAGTGGGGTCGAGGACACCTTCACGCTGCTCGGGTCGAAGACGCGAACCAACGGCGTCGAGGTTGTGCTCGAGATCCCCGACGACCTGCCGCGCGTGCACTCGGTGGGCGCCGAGCTCAACCAGGTGTGGATGAACCTGATCGACAATGGACTCGACGCACTCGCCGGGGGCGGACGGCTCACAGTCGCGGCGGCCGAGGAGTCGGGGCGCGTCGTCGTGCGCATTCGCGACAATGGCCCCGGGATCCCGCCGGAGACGCTCGGCCGCATCTTCGACCCCTTCTTCACGACGAAGGATGTCGGGAAGGGGACGGGGCTCGGGCTCGACATCACTCGACGGATACTCCAGCGGCTCGAGGGGGAGATCTCGGTGGAGTCCAGGCCGGGGCACACCGAGTTCAGGGTCACGCTGCCGATGGCGCAGGGAGCCCACCGCACGGATACTTCGACCTAGCCTGACCATCCCTTCACGCCTACCCGCCAAACAATGTCCCGCACCGTCGCCGTCCTCTCAGTTGCGCTCTTGGCCGTCTCCCCACTCGCGGCACAGCCGGCCCGCAGCGCGAGTCCGGCACCCGACGCGGCGATCGCCGCGCTCCGGACCAACTGGCAGCAAGTCATCGACAACATCGCCGTCGCTGCGACCGAGCTCACCGAGGCCGAGTATGCATACCGCCCGGTGGCGACCGTGCGCACCTTCGGTGAACTGATCGGGCACATCGCCGGGTCGCAGAACATGATCTGCGCGGCGGCGCTCGGTGAGCCGCAGCCCGCCGAGGACGCGGTCGAACGCGCGGCGAAGACCAAGGCCGCGCTTGTCGAGGCGTTGCGACAGTCGACCGCCTACTGCGCGAAGGCGTACGCGATCAATGCCGCCACCGCCGGGATGGCCACCGAACTCTTCGGGTCGCCCTCCACCCGCGTCGGCGCCCTGACGCTCAACGCCGTGCACGATGGCGAGCACTACGGCAACATCATCACCTACCTGCGGATGATGGGAAAGGTGCCGCCGTCGAGTCGGCGCTGAGGAGTAACGCGATGACGGCCCGGCGGAGGGCGCTCCTGTTATCGACGCTCGTGCTCTGCTCGGCCACCGCCTTCGGCCGCGGCGATTCCGTGGACTGGCAGATGGTCGCCAGGATCCGCGAAGAGGGCCTGCAGCGCTCTCAGGTTATGGAATACGAGGGGTACATCGCCGACGTGCTCGGGGCGCGACTCACGATGTCCGAGGACATGAAGCGCGCCCAGCAGTGGGTGCAGGGCGAGATGACCCGGATGGGCCTCGTGAACGTGGCCGCCGAGCCCTTCATGGACTACGGCGTGACCTGGGACAACGAGTACGTCTCGCTCCATATGCTTGCCCCTGACTACCAGCCGATGGTCGGCTACCCGATCGCGCACACGGCAGGCACCGACGGCCGCGTCGTGGCCGACGCCGTGATCGTGGACCTGCAGTCGCGCGAGGACCTCGCGAAGCTGCGTGGCACGCTTCGGGGGAAGGCGGTGCTCGTGACGCCGCCGGCGACGATCGACCTCGCGCCGCTCACCAACGGCGTCCCGCGCTACACGCAGGCCGACCTCGACGCACTGGAGCGGACCACGATCGTCCCGCCGCGCCCGGTACCGGCAAGGGTGATCCGCAATCCTGAGCTGCTCACCGCAGAGGAGAAGGTCGCGTTCTACAAGGCCGAGGGCGTCGCGGTGGTCCTGCAGAGCGAGAGTGGATGGCTCGGCGCCGTGCGCGGTTTCTCCCGTCCGGGTTCGCGCACCGACGGCTGGGCGCGCGCCGGGATGCTCGCTTCACCGGCGATCGTCGCCGTGACGCCGGAGCACTACAACCGGATGTACCGCATCCTCAAGCGCGGCATCCCGGTGGAGGTCGAGGTCGAGGTGCGGAACCGCGTCGGCGACCGCGTTGAGAAAGCGATGAACCTCGTCGGTGAGATCGCGGGCACCGACCTCAGGGACGAAGTGGTGATGCTTGGCGCGCACCTCGACACCTGGCACGCGAGTCCGAATGCCAGCGACAACACCTCGGGCGTCGCCGTCGCGATGGAGGCGATGCGCATCCTCAAGGCGGTCGGGGCCAAGCCTCGGCGCACGATCCGCGTCGCGCTCTGGGCAGGTGAGGAGCAGGGACTCTTCGGATCGCGCGCCTACGTGCGCCAACACTTCGGCGACCCGCGTGATGCGGCGGTCGGCGTGAAGCCGGCCTACGAGAAGCTCTCCGCGTACTTCAACCAGGACTACGGCGCGGGTCAGTATCGCGGCATCTATCTCCAAGGGAATGAGCAGGCGCGCACGCAGCTCACCGCGTGGATGGAACCCTTCCGCGACCTCGGGATGACGGCCGTCTCGAACCAGAGTGTGGGGAGCACCGATCACATCGCGTTCGACGAGGTCGGACTTCCCGGCTTCCAGTTCCTGCAGGACCGCACGCCGGGCACCGGCGGCCACACGAATCTCGATTTCTACGATGCCATCCAGGCCCCCGACCTGATGAAGAACGCGGTGATCATGGCGTCGTACGTCTATCACGCCGCGATGGCGGATGCGCGGATGCCGCGGAAGGGTCGATAGCGACGGCCAAACGACGGCTGGTGCAGTCGGCCGTTCAGGGTGGCGGTCTCTCTCCCGCAATTTATCGAAGTCGGCCGCTGCACAGCCAAACGTTCAGATTGCCACCCTGGTGAAGTCGAGCTGCTCCCCGCTGCGTCGGGCATCTCGCGGACCTGCCCTACCAGGAGGGCGAGGACCGCATAGTGGCACTGGTGAAGGAGCCGGAGAGTCTTGCGGGCCGAAGTGCTGGAGATCTATCATCGGGGGCCGTTTCTCGCGGGGGAGAGAGTCTGGACCCTCCCGCTGGCCTACGCCGGCTTCATCAGTGGTCTCATCTCCGGCAGCATCGTGCTGCTTCTCTCATGAATAGAATATCCCTGCTCCTGGCGCTTGTCATTCTGGGTTGCAACCGCGAAGCCGCCCGCGAGCCGGCCGCGATACCGGACCTCATCGAGCTCCGGACGCCGCTGCCCAATGCGATTGTCCAGACCCCCCTCACCCTTGAGGGCAGGGCGCGGGGGCCCTGGTTTTTCGAGGCGTCATTTCCCGTGTACCTCATCGATGCGGACGGGGACACCATCGCCGTGATTCCCGCACAGGCCGAGGGGGAATGGATGACCCGAGAATTCGTGCCGTTCAAGGTCACTCTCACCTTCACTCCGCCCGCTTCGCAAACGGGAACCCTGATCCTGGCCAAGGACAACCCTTCGGGCCTTCCCGAGCATGCGGCTGAACTCCGGGTTCCGATCCGGTTTCGCTAATCGTACCAGCTTGAGGCGTGGACTCAGACTCGCAGACCCACACTACTCGACAGCGCGGCCTAACAAGCGCATGCACCAGCCAGGGCGCGGCCGTCCATTGGCGTTGGTCTGGCCACGGGCGATGGCCCAAGGGTAGGTTCTTTGAGACGTGCCGCGCCCTGCAGGTGATGCGCGGGCGTTACTGCGGCACAAGCCACGACAGCAGATCTTCCCACTCCGGAGGCGACATGCGATTCCGTTCTGGCCGCAACGGCAGGCAGGCTGCAGGGTCAGCGCTCTTGGTCCTGGTCGCAACGCTCCTGTGCTCGTCCGCCGCGCCGGCGCAACTGTCGAACCCCTACGGCACCCCGATTACTATAGAGGCGGCGAAACAGGCGACGGCCGCGGCGGTTGCCAAGGCACGTGAGAACAACTGGTTGGTGGCGGTCGCAGTCGTCGACCCCAGCGGCAATCTGGTCCATTTCGAGAAGATGGACGGAACGCAGAACGGAAGCTCCGTCGTCGCCATCGACAAGGCCCGCACGTCCGCGCTCTTCAAACGACCAACGAAGGCCTTTCAGGATGCGCTCGCGGCGGGTGGCGAGGGACTTCGGATCCTGCGCCTCCAGAACGTCGTCCCAATCGATGGCGGGGTGCCGCTGATTGTGGATGGGAGGATCGTCGGCGCCATCGGCGTCTCAGGCGTGACCAGCGCGCAGGATGGGATGTGCGCTCAAGCCGGGGCCAGCGTTCTGAAGTAGTGCTCCCCTGCAATACCCAAGCAGTGATCGTGTAAGAAGTGCCGATCCCTCGCGAGGACCGCCTTGACGGAGTCCCGCTGCGGCCGGAACGTTCGACCCACCCCTCGTCCACTCCGGTCCCGACCCATGAGAATCCGCGCCTTGGCTGCGGCCTCGCTCCTTGCGCTCGCCCACCCGCTCGACGCGCAGCCGCCGGCGACCGCGCGAGCGATACCCGACCTCGAGCAGTTCCTGGGCTTCAAACCCGGCGCCGACCGCAAGCTGCCGAGCTGGAAGCAGATCACCGACTACTTCACCGCGCTTGACGTCGCGAGTCCGCGCGTCTCGGTGCGCACTATCGGCCGGACGGTGCAGGGACGCCCCTTCATCGTCGCCTTCATCGCCGACTCGTCGACGCTCGCGAACCTGGAGCGGTATCGCACGATCCAGCGGAAACTGATGGACCCGCGCACGCGTACCGCGACCGACGTGCGCGACCGGCTGATCGAGGACGGGAAGAACGTCATCCTCGTGACCTCGGCGATCCACGCGAATGAGGTAGGAGGGTACACGACGCCTCTCGTGCTCGCCGACCGGCTCGCGCGGGCGGCCGACCCTGAGGCGCGACTCGTCCTCGCCAACACGATCATCCTGCTCGTGCCGAGCCAGAACCCCGACGGCGTCGCCATCGTCGGCAACTGGTATCGCTCGACGCTCGGGACGCCGGCCGAGGGGACGAACCCGCCGGAGCTCTATCACTTCTACACCGGGCACGACAACAATCGGGACTGGTACGCCTTCACCCAGCCGGAGACGCGTGCCACGGTGGACTCGCTCTACACGCCCTGGGACCCGCAGATCGTGAACGACATCCACCAGCAGGGCGGAGGCGCGGGGCGGATCTTCGTGCCGCCCTACATGGACCCCGTCGAGCCGAACATCGACCCCGTGCTCACGGCGAGCACCAACGCGTTGGGGATGCAGATGACGTGGCGGCTCATCGCCGACGGCAAGACCGGCGTCGCGAACAATGCGAGCTACGACCAGTGGAGCCCGGCGCGGCAGTACTCGCTCAACCATCGCGGCGCGCGGATCCTCACCGAGACGGCGAGTGCGCGGCTGGCCACGCCGGTCGAGATCCCCTTCGACCGCCTCGGCACGGCGCGCGGCTACGACGCCAAGGTGGCGAGTTGGAATCATCCCGCGGTCTGGCCCGGCGGCACCTGGACCTACGGCAACATCGTCGACTATCAGGTGAATGCCTCGTGGGCACTCTTCGTGAGCGCGGCGCGCGATCGGCGCACCTGGCTGGAGAGCTACGCCACGCTCGGCGAGCGTGCGGTGGGCGCGATGCCGGCGTGGGGGAAGGACCCCTGGCCTACCGCCTTCCTGATTCCAAAGGCACAGCCGAGCGCGACCTCACTCCAGCGGCTGCTCTGGACGCTCCAACACGGCCAGGTCGAGATCCGCGAGACGACGGCGCCGGTCACGGTCGAGGGCAAGGCGTATCCCACCGGCAGCTACGCCGTGCTCGTACTGCAGCCCTTCGGCACCTACGCGAAGTCGCTGCTGGAGCGGCAGAGGTACCCGAACCTCTTCGAGTATCCCGGTGGCCCACCGAAGCGGCCCTACGACGTGACCGCGCACACCCTGCCGCTCCTCTTCGGCGTCGACGTGGCGACCCTGATGGATGCGGCACCGTCGACCGGCGCGCCGATCGCGGCGGTGAGGGAACCGACCTTCAGCGCGCCGGGGCTCTCGGGCTCGAGCACCAGGCGGATCGCGATCTACAAGAGTTACGACGCGTCGATGGATGAGGGGTGGACGCGATACATCTTCGATGCCTATCGAATCAGGTTCACTTCGCTCTTCGACCGCGAAGTCCGCGCCGGGAACCTCATCGCGAAGTACGACGCGATCATCATCCCCGAGCAGTCACCGAACAGCATCGCGCGCGGCGTGGGGAACGCCTATCCCGATTCATTGAAGGGTGGGCTCGGGGAGCCGGGGGCCGCGGCACTGGCCGCCTTCGTCGACGCTGGCGGCACGTTGATCACCTTCAACGATGCTTCCGAATACGCGATCGAGGCGCTCAAGCTCCCCGTCAAGAATGCGCTCGCCGGGGTGCGCAACACCGAGTTCTATGCGCCGGGCTCGATCTTCGCGGTCGAGGTGGACAGGTCGCATCCGGTGGCGCGCACCTTCAACGCACCGACGCCGGCCATCTGGTTCGAGAATGGCGCCGCGTTCGAGGTGACCGATCCCGCGCAGGCCACGGTCGTCGCCCGTTATCCCGCGAGCGGGAATGCGCTCCTTTCTGGCTGGCTTCTCGGCCCTGAGAAGCTGAATGGCAAGGCCGCGCTCGTTGACGTTTCGCGCGGCAAGGGTCACGTGGTGCTGTTCGGATTCCGGCCCCAGTATCGCGGGCAGACCGAGGCGACCCTGCCGCTCGTCTGGGGCGCGCTGCTGCGCGCCCCAGACGAGAAGCTACCGTAGCGGCAGCAGGAGGTCCGCTGCGACACCGGCGTGGTCCGACGGCCAGAGCATCGAGACGGGTCCAGGGAAGCGGTCGTTGGGCAGGGTGCCCAGCAACTTGATCTGACCGAGCACACGATCATTCGTGTGGGCGAGCCCACGCGTGAACACGTAGTCGATCCGCATCGCGAAGGCGTCCTGCGCGCGATCGTTCGAGAGCACCTCGGTGTGGCAGCAGGTGAAGCCCTCGACGCCGGGACGCATCGCATCCCAGAGGTCGGTGAGGCCGGCCCCGGTCACGATCTGGTGCATCGGTGAGCCCGGCACGTCGTTGAAGTCACCAAGCAGCACGACGCGCTCGGCCGTCGCGAGCGTCGCCATCAGTTGGCCCGCCTGATAAGCGCGCAGTTGCGTGACCGCCGCCGACCGTCCCGACTCGAGGTGCGTGTTCACCAGGGTGATCGGTTCGCCGCCCACCGTCGCGTTCACCTTCACGAACCCGCGGCGCACACTCACGCCCGGGGCGACGGTCCCGATGTTCGCCGCGTACAGCTGCGCGAGCGCACTCCCGGCCTCGACCACGACCCGCGAGGGATCCACGAGGATCGCGTCGCGGTCGAGCACCGCGATGCCGGGCAGCGGGCTGGCCGAGACGGCATTGCCGGAGACGGCGATGTCGTAGACGATCCCGCGCGAAGCGAGCTCGGCTTGGAGGCTCGTGAGGAAGTCGAGGTGTATCTCGACGTTGATCCCGAGGGGGACGAGGTTGATGTCGACCTTCCACGCCTCCTGCAGACCGATCGCGTGCGGTCGCTCGCGCACGATCTCGTCGGCGAGGGCGACGACGCGGGCCGGCCAGGCAGTCGTGTTGAGGTCGCCGATCGCGTCGAGCAGTGCCGGCAGGTTGTCAGCCTGGCTGGGAGATGCCAGCGCCTGGACCACGACGTCGAGGTCGGTGCCGATGTAGAGGTTGCGGCTGAGGAAGGTCAGCTGCGTGGCCCCCTGCTGCGCGGCGGCGGCGCTGGCGGCGAACCGGGCCGTGTCGCCTGGACCGGCCAGATCCTCCGTGGCGCAGGCGGTGGTGGCGAGGGCGAGTACGCCCAATGCGGCGGTGCGGACGTCCATTTGGAGCTCCTGTCAGGGTGTGTGGTGACCTTCACCGGACAGGATCGGGCTGCTCACCCGCGCGAACCATGCGTCATCTGACGCAGGCGCGCGGAGCGCGTGACGTAGGGCTGCTACGCGGAACGCTGGCGGTGGGAGTACGCCGCGATCTCGAGCCGCGTGTGCAGCGCGAGTTTCTCCATCACGTTCCGCACGTGGCTCTTGACCGTGTGCGTCGCGATGTTGAGCCGCACCGCGATCTCCTTGTTGCTCAGCCCCTCGCCGATGACCGAGATCACGTCGTGCTCGCGTGGGGTCATCCGCAGGTCCTCGAGCGCCGGCGCACGCGTGGCGCCACCGACCTCGCGGGCGATCTGCGAGAAGAGGGACTCGGTCATCTTCGGAGGCAGGACCTTCTTCCCCGCCGCCACCAGCCGGATCGTCTCAACGAACTCCTCGAACGTGGCGTCCTTCAGCACGAACCCCGACACGCCCGCGTTGACGAACTCGGCGATCTCCTCGTTCGCTGGGAGGAGGTCCATGACGATGATCCCCGCGCCGGGGAAGTCCCGCTGGAGGCTCGCCGCCACGCCCAGACTGTCCCGATCATCGAGGCCCACGTCGAGGAGCAGGACGTTCAGGCTCTCCCTGGGCTCCGGCAGGGGCGCACCGATGTCCAGCGCTACCACGCGCATGTCGGGCAGGCGCGCCAACATCGCCGTGAGCGTCTCGCGCACGAGCAGATTGTCGTCGATGATCGCGATCGTGATCGTTTCGCCGGCCGGCATGAGGCCCTTGGGTGCGGGAGGACACCCGAACCCTAATGCAGGGTGACGCGTCCGCGCATCGCACGTTTGTGGGATACCCCGACACTCCCTCGCGCCGTAAAGTGCGCATCAGGGCCGGCCGACCAATTACGGCTGTCCGTTGAACGAGGAGAAGTCGTGGCGAACGCGCTTGAGATGCATCCGACGACCCCCACTGGCGGGGTGGCTGGCGACCTCCCCGTCGCCCAGCGCCTGTTGCTCGATATCCTCGACACCGTGCGCCAGCCCCTGCTCGTGCTCGATCCCGACTTCCGCGTGACGCAGGCGAATCGGGCATTCTTCCGCACCTTTCGGGTGAAGCCGGAGGACACGATCGGCCACGTGCTCTTCGACCTCGGGGACGGACAGTGGGACATCGCCCCGCTGCGCGAGATGCTGCGCGACAAGCTCCCCCTCGAGTCCCAGCTCGACGACTTCGACGTGGACCACGTGTTCCCCGGGATCGGTCGGAAGGTAATGCTCCTGAATGCCCGACTCGTCTCGCACGGCCCCGGCACCCCGCGGATCATCCTCCTCGCGATCGAGGACGTGACGGCCCTGCGCTCGACCGATGCGCGACTCGCCGAGCAGCGCCGGGAACTCGAGCGATCGAACGCGGCGCTCGATGAGTTCGCGTCCGTCGCCTCACACGACCTGCAGGAGCCGCTCCGCAAGATCATGTCGTTCGGTGAGCGGCTGACGCTCTACGCCGGCCCGTCGCTGGATGCCAACGCCCTGCAGCAACTCCAACGGATGACGGGGGCGGCCCAGCGGATGCGTACGCTCATCGGCGACCTGTTGAGCTACTCCCAGGTGAGCACGCGCCCGCAGCGATTCGTACCGATCGACCTCGCGGGCATCGCGCGTGAGGTCGTCGCCGATCTCGAGGAGACCATCAATGAGTCCGGTGGCCACGTCGAGATCGAGGACCTGCCGGTGATCGAGGCGGACGCGCTGCAGATGCGCCTCCTCCTCCAGAACCTGCTGGGCAACGCATTCAAGTACCGGCGGCCCGACACGCCGCCGGCGATCCGGCTCAGCTCCACCAGTCCGACGGGCCCCCGCTGCACGATCGCCGTGACGGACAATGGGATAGGATTCAACCCGCAGTACGCCGAGAAGATCTTCAAGATGTTCGAGCGGCTCCACACCCGGGAACAATACGAAGGGACCGGGATCGGACTCGCGATCTGCCGGAAGATCGTGGAACGTCACGGCGGCAGCATCGCGGCAATCAGCAACGCAGGCCATGGCGCGACCTTCACGGTCACGCTTCCCGTCAAGCAGGCCACGTACGCCACATCAGGATATGCCGCATGACACAACGCACACACAGGATCCCGATCACGGTGCTCATCTGCGACGATGACATCGAGGATCGGATGCTCACCCAGCAGGCGCTGGAAGCCGCGCACATCTCGAACTCCCTCGAGTTCGTGGAGGATGGCGAGCAGTTGCTCGACTATCTGTATCAGCGTGGGCGATACGCCGGCGAGAACGGGACCGCCCCGCGCCCCGGCCTGATCCTCCTCGACCTCAACATGCCGAAGATGGATGGGCGCGAGGCCCTGAAGATCATCAAGGGGGACCCGAGCATCTCCGACATCCCGATTGTCGTTCTCACCACCTCCAGGCTCGACCAGGATGTCGCCCGCAGCTACCAGCTCGGCGTCAACTCGTTCATCGCGAAGCCCGTCACCTTCACGGGGCTCGTCGAGGCGATGAACGTGCTCGGGCGCTACTGGCTCGAGATCGTCGAACTCCCGCCGCGGCACGCCGCCTAGCGGCGCTGCGGCGCTGGCCTGACGGCGCGGCCTCGGCAGCCCGGCATCCGAAAGGCGCCGAGTCGCGACGAGTACGACGTGTCGCCGGCGCGCAGGTAGTCGCCGACGTACCAGATCGTGCAATCGTCGACCGGGTCGACGGCGGTCTGGGTGTAGTCCTCCCAGCGCAGCGTCGACGCCTGTGAGGCCTCGCCTTGCACGAGGACCGCTTCGCGGAGACCGAGCGTGCCCTTGGGATCACGGGGCGCGCGCCCGGCGAAGCGCTGCCCCGGGAAGTGGGGCGTCCCACCGAACGAATAACCGATGCCGATGTTGCCGAAGCGGTCGATCGCGGGGCTCGCCATCCAACGGTAGAAGGAGTCGGGGGCGTGCGTGCCCTGCTGGTAGACGCTGAGGCTCCTGTCGGT
Source organism: Gemmatimonadaceae bacterium (assembly GCA_031396245.1). Lineage (GTDB taxonomy): Bacteria > Gemmatimonadota > Gemmatimonadetes > Gemmatimonadales > Gemmatimonadaceae > Pseudogemmatithrix. The sequence continues at coordinate 952 of JANNKK010000075.1, read as the reverse complement.
CGCGACGCGCAGTTCGTACCACCGTACGCCGCCACCCCCCGCCGTCGTATTCACCGAGTGCACCGCGACCAGCGCCTCGTGGCGCCCGAATCTCCGGTACACGAGGCGCGGCATCACCTTGTCGCCCTGTGCGTCCAGCTTCCGTTCGGTCCCCGGCTGTGGCACGCAGCTCGTGAGTTGGCCACCACAGAGGTACTGATACGGCGCCACGCCGAGCCGCTGGGGCCCCTCGAGTCGCGTCTGCGCGGGATCCCCCCAGTCCACGTGGAGCCGCCACACCTGCAGCGAGTCGGCGCCGAGTCGGCCGCGGAGCTGTGTGCCGCCGGCCGCGACGATGATGTTCGGAGCGCCTTCAGGCGGCAGGGCCGTGCCGTCGAGATCGGAGGTGTTGAGGAAATTCACGCCCTCGAGGATTAGGCATTGCTCGGTGGCGTCCTCGCCGGCGAGCATCCGCGTGCGGTCCACGACGCAAACGTGCTTCTCGATCACGTCGTCGCCGGTGCTGGTCGGCGTGTAGTAGCCGTCGGGCCAGACGGCAGGGCGCGGGTAGTCGGGGAAGAGGGGCCGCGCGAACTCGTAGCGGTACCAGTCGCCCATCGGGTCCGGCGAGGTGCTCACCGCGTAGCACATCGCATAGCCGCCGGAGTCCGGGGGAGGGGGCGGAGCGGCCGGTGGCTCCGCTGGCACCGTGAGGGTCGCGCGACGGGGCCCCGGCGGGGCGCTGCGTGGCCGCACGCGTCGGAAGATCGGCATCACGAGCAGCCAACGATCGGCGAGCTGATCGTAGCGCACCACCGCGTCGCCGTTGTTGTACATCTCACAGGCGCCGCCGAATCCCCGGAACACGTTGTTCGTCGGCACGGGGCCGTAGAGCGCTCTGCCCGTGGTGTCGAAGGTCGCGCCCCGCTTCGTGAACACCGCCATCCGCGAGTTCACCGTCTGCACGATATGA
>JANNKK010000068.1:0-19957 GCA_031396245.1 Gemmatimonadaceae bacterium | reverse complement strand
CCGCCGGTGGCGTCCCGCCTGATGGCGTACGCGACCACGACCCTTTACGCCGGGCTCGTGGCGGCCGATCCCTCGCTGCCGGGGCTCCGTGGGCTCGTGAATGGCATCCCTGACCTCCCCCGGGCCGCTGGGAGGGGAGAGGTGGACGGGACGATCACAGCCGTCGAGGCGGAACGGGTCGTGATGGATTCCCTGCTGTCGGAGGCCCTCCCGACGACCCGCGCGTCGTTCGCTCGGCTCGCCGATTCACTGGTAGCGGGACGGACTGCAGCCGGGGTCGGCCACGAGATCGCGGCACGATCGGTGGAGATGGGGCGCCGGATCGGACTGGCGGTGGTGCAGTGGTCGCGCACCGACGGCTTCGCGGCGACGCGTGGACGACCCTACAAGGCGCCCGCGGGGCCGGGGCTCTGGATCAATGACTCCCCGGCGAATCTCTATGCCACGCAGAGTCTCTCGGCGATGAGCGAGCAGGTGACTCCCGACAATCCGGCGAACCAGCTCCGCAGCGGGAGCGCCGGCAACTCGAGCGATCGCGGACTGATCCTCGGGCGTGGGAAGCCCGCCGACGTGCGCACGCTCCTACCGGTGAACATGGCCGGCGCCTCCGAGCCCTACTGGCGCGAGGTGCGGCCCTTCATCCTCGAGCGGTGGGACGCCTGTCCCGTGCCGGCTCCCCCCGCCTATTCGACCGATACCTCGTCGGCGCTCTACCAGAACGCACTCGCGGTGTACGAGACGAAGGCGTCGCTGACCGACGCGCAGCGAGCGATCGCCTACTACTGGGCCGACAATGCCGGCGAGAGCGGGACGCCGGTCGGGCACTGGCTCTCGATCGCGAGCCAGACCATCGGCGAGCGTGGCCTCGACGCGACCTCGGGTGCCCGACTCCTGACGGCGACCGCAGTCGCGATGGCCGACGCTTTCATCGCGTCGTGGGGCTACAAGTACCAGATCAGCCTCTTGCGGCCGCGCACCTACATCCGCCGAGTGATCGACCCGACGTGGGAGCCCCTGATCCCGACGCCGCCCTTCCCGGAGTATCCCTCCGGACACTCGACGCAGTCGGCGGCGGCGGCCGTCACCATCGCGGGGGTGATCGGTGATGGCGCCCTCGTCGACAGCACGAGCGTCTCGCTGGGGCACGCAGCGCGGACCTTCTCCGCCTTTCGCGACGCGGCGAACGAAGCCGGGATGTCGCGCATCTACGGCGGCATCCACTTCCCCTTCGGTGACCAGGGGGGCCGTGCGCTCGGCGCCTGCATCGGTGAGCGCGTCGTGTCGCGATTCGGCCCGCTGGGGACGCGATGATCCGCCGCCGCGCGGCGCTTTTGCTCGCCCTCGGCGCGGTCGCTGCGGCCTGCGGGCCGGACGAGCCGGGTCCGTGGCAGGAGGGAGAGGGCTATCGGTGGCGCGAGGTGCGGCCTGGTCGCGGTCGCTCGGGGTTCACCGAGATGCAGGGCGCCTTGAGCGGCATCGCGTTCCAGAACGACGTGAGCGATTCGCTCCTCGTCGGGAACCGGATGCTCGGGCAGGGCGCTGGCATGGCCCTCGGCGACGTGGATGGCGACGGCCGCGTCGATCTGTTCCTCGCCAAGACCGAGGGATGTAGCGCACTCTATCGTAACCTGGGTGGCTGGAAGTTCGAGGAGATCACCGAACGCGCCGGCGTCGGGGCCTGCGACCGGCACTCGACCGGCGCGGCATTCATCGACCTCGACGGCGACCGCGACCTCGACCTCGCTCTGCTCGCAACGACGGGACCCAACGCGATCTTCGTGAACGACGGCGCCGGCCGCTTCACCGAGCGGCGCGACCTTGGGCTCGACCCGGTCGGGCGTGGAGGGACCACGCTCACGGCGGCCGACGTCGACGGCGATGGCTGGCTCGATCTCTACGTCGCGAACTACAAGGCGTACACGATCGACGACTCGATCCCGCCGCAGCAGCGCGCCTTCAATCAGATGATCCGCGAGGTGGCGAAAGGGCGCTACGAGGTCGTGCCGGAGCACGCCGACGAGTACAAGGTCGTCGATCGGCCCGACGTCGGCGGCATCCGGATGACCCAGCGCGCCGCACCGGACGCCTTTTACCGCAACGTCGCGGGACGGCTCGAGCGGGTCCCATTCACGACGGGACGTTTCGTGGACGCGAACGGGAAACCTCTCACGGAGGCACCCGAGTCGTTCGCGCTCGGCGCGAAGTTCCACGACCTCGATGGCGACGGTGACCCGGACCTGTTCGTCGCGAACGACTTCGAGGACACCGACATCCTGTGGCTCAACGATGGCCGCGGGAACTTCCGGATGGCGGGTTGGCCCGCGCTCCGGCAGATGAGCAACTCGTCGATGGGCGTCGACGTGGCCGACATCTCCGGGGACGGACGGCCCGATCTCTTCGTCGTCGATATGCTGAGCGACGACTCGCGGCGGGCACGGACGCAGATCCCGACGCACACCGCGCTGCCGAAGGTCCCCGGCGACCTCGCCTCCCAACTCCAGCAGCAGCGGAACGTCCTCTTCGTCAATCGAGGCGACGGCACATTCGGAGAGGTCTCGCTCGCCGCCGGTGTGCAGGCGAGCGGCTGGTCGTGGGGCACGATGTTCCTCGACGTGGACCTCGATGGGTGGCAGGACATCCTCGTCGCGAACGGGCACCTCTGGGACATCATGGATGCCGACGTCCAGGAGGGGCTGCAGAACCGGTTGAATGAGATCCCGTGGCAGAGGATCCGCTGGCAGTTCCCGCCGCTCAAGCTCAAGAACCTCGCCTTCCGCAATCGCGGGGACCTCACCTTCGAGCCCATCAGCGCCGCGTGGCGATTCGGCCGCGAGGAGGACATCTCGCACTCCCTCGCCGCCGCCGACCTCGATGACGACGGGGACCTCGACGTCGTGGTGAATCGGCTGCGCTCGCCGGCGCTGGTCCTGCGGAATGACGGATCGGCACCACGCGTCGCAGTGCGGCTCGTCGGGGCGGCGCCGAACACGCAGGCCGTCGGCGCGCGGGTCCGCCTGCTCGGGGGCGCCGTAGCGGAGCAGCAGCGCGAAGTGACCGTCGGCGGGATCTATCTCTCGCACAGCGATCCCCTCGCCAGTTTCGCGATGGGAGCCTCCGACAGTGCGAGGCTGGTCGTCGATTGGCGCGACGGTCGCCGGACGACGATCACCGGCGTGCGCGCGAACCGGCTCTATGAGGTGACGTCCGCTGCCGCCGTCGTACCTCCCGTGGAGCGAAGCAGCGATCCGCCGCCGCTCTTCGTCGACGCCACCGCGGAGCTCGGTGGTCACCGGCACCTCGACCCGGCCTATGACGACTGGCAGCGGCAGTACCTCCTCACCGACGCGCTCTCGCAGCTCGGACCCGGTGTCAGCTGGTTCGACGACGACCGGGATGGGGACGAGGACCTCTTCGTCGGCACGGGAAAGGGAGGTCGGATCGCGCGGTTCCGGAACGACGGCGCGCGACTCGTCCCGCAGGGGGGAGCGTCGCCGGCGCCGGCGGATCTCACGACGTTGCTCGGGCGGGTCGTGGAGGGGCGCAGCGAGCTCGTGGCGGGTGTTGCGAGCTGGGAACGGGACACCGTGCCCGACGTGCTGGGCGTCCCGCTCTCTCGCTCCGGGATGGGGACTCTTGCCCAACGCGCGCCTGCCGGCGGGGCGTCCACCGGGCCGATGGCACTGGGCGACGTCGATGGGGACGGGGCGCCAGACCTCTTCGTCGGCGCGCGGGTGATCGCGCTCCGCTACCCGGTGCCGGCGAGCTCGATGCTGTACCGCGCCGAGGGCGCGGGATTCGTTCCCGACGAGACGAATCGGGCAGTGCTGCGTGACATCGGGCTCGTCTCGGCCGCGACCTTCGCCGACCTGAATGGTGATGGACGAACGGATCTCGTGCTGGCGCTGGAGTGGGGCCCGCTCGTCGTACTCCTGAACGAGGGCGGCCGACTCCTGCGCGCCGGTCCCGCATTCGGACTCGAACGGTGGACGAGCCGCTGGATCGGCGTCGCGACCGGGGACCTCGACGGCGATGGTCGTCTCGACCTCGTGGCCACGAGCTGGGGGCGCAACACGATGCTGCAGGCGGATAGCACGTCGCCGCTCCATCTCTTCCACGGCCCGATCGGAGCGCGCGGGGAGGAGGAGCCGTTCCTCGCGCGCTTCGATGCGCGGATCGGCGGTCTTGCTGCGCTGAACAGCTATGCCCGCACGCGATTGGTGCTACCAGACCTCCCGGGGCGACTCAGTTCCTTCGGCGCCTACGCCGACGCGAGTATGGATCAGGTGCTCGGCGCGCAGCGCGGCCGGGTGAAGGAGCGCGTCGCCGTGACCTTCGACCAGATGGTGTTCCTGAATCGCGGTGACCATTTCGAGCCGAGCCCGCTGCCACGGGAAGCCCAACTCGCTCCGGCGTCATTCGTCGGCGTGGCGGATTTCGACGGGGACGGCAACGAGGATGTGGTGCTGAGCCAGAACTTCTTCCCGACGGCGCTCGGCTTCCCGCGCTACGACGGCGGGCGCGGGCTGCTCCTGCTCGGCGATGGCGCTGGCGGGTTCACACCGATGGAAGCGGCGCGCTCCGGGATCGCGATCTACGGCGACCAACGCGGCGCGGCGTACGCCGACGCCGACGGTGATGGCCGACTCGATCTTGTGGTCTCGCAGAACGCCGCCGAGACGCGCCTGCTGCGCAACCGCGGCGCACGTCCCGGCCTCCGCGTGCGGCTCGAGGGTCCAGCGTCGAATCCCGACGCGGTGGGCGCGCAAGTGCGCCTCGTCTTCGGGGACCGCAGGGGTCCGGTGCGCGAGGTCCAGGCGGGGAGCGGCTACTGGTCGCAGAACGGTGCTGTTCAGGTATTCGGGACGCCGACGGTGCCGACCGCGGTGTGGGTGCGCTGGCCCGGAGGCGCCGAGTCCACGACGCCAGTGCCCGCTGGCGCGCGTGAGGTGCGGATCCGCCGCTGATCAGCGCGGCGGCGCTACCAGCCGCTGGGCGACGTCGAGGTTGGCGCGCGCCTGCTCGTTCCGCGGATCGAGCTGCAGCGCGCGCTCGTAGTGCGCGATCGCCTCGGCGGGTCGCTCGAGGCGAACGAGGGCGTTCCCCCAGTTGACCTCCGCGGCGAGATCGCGTGGGTCGATGCGCACGGCGGACTCGAACCAGCTCAGCGCCTCGGTGTGAGCGCCTCGGCGACCGAGCACCACGCCGAGGTTGACCATCGCGTCATCGAAGGCGGGGCGGAGGGTGATAGCGCGTCGGAGCGCCGAATCGGCGGCGGCGAGGCGATCGAGCTGCGAGAGCGCGACTCCAAGGTCGCTGTACGCCTCGGCATAGTCGGGATTCAGCTGGATGGCGCGTCGGTACTGCTCCTCGGCGTCGGTGAGTCGACCCGCGGTGACGAGGGCGTTGCCGAGGTTGTTGTGCGCGATCCATCCACCGGTGCTCGTCTCGACGGCGCGGCGCCAGAGTGAGGCCGAGTCGTGCCAGATCGCGATCTGTCGCCAGGAGAGCGCGCCGAGGGTCGTGAGGACGACAGCGGCGAGAAGCAAAGCCAGCGCGCGGGCGCGCGTGAGCAGCCAGAGGAGCCCACCCGCCCCGAGTGCGGCAAGAGCCGGCGCTGCGTGATAGGTGTAGCGGTCGGCTGCGATCTGTGGCCCGTTCTGGTGCACGCCGAGCATCGGAAAGACCGCGAGCGTGAAGATGAGGAGCCCCGCCGTGACCCCCGGCGCGCGTCGGCGCACGAGGATGGCGACGAGGGCCGTCGCCGCGACGATCGCGTACGCCGCGACGAAACGTGCTTCGAGTGGGTCGAGGCGGAGGGGGAGGTGATAGAGCGGCGAGAGCCCGACCGGCACGAGACTCTTCGCGAGATAGAAGACGAGACTGTACGCCGACACGGCGACCTTGCCGATCACCGGGAGCTGATCGACCGGACCGAGGGCGGCCATCGAGACGATGGCGCTCGTCGCCGAGAGGAGTGCGAAGGGCAGGAGGTTGCGATAGATGCGTCGCGCCGCTGGCGTCGCCCATCCTGCGGCGCCTCCGAGGCGCCGCAGGGGATAAACCTCGAGCACGAAGAGCAGTGCGGGGAGGGTGAGTACGGTCGCTTTCGAGAGGAGTCCGGCCGCGAAGCACGCCAAGGCGATGAGGCGCTGGCGTCTCGCGTGCGGGCCCTCGTCGGTGCCCTTCAGATATGCCCACGTGGCGAGCAGGGCGAAGAGCCCCGAGAGCACGTCGCGCCGCTCGGTGATCCACGCGACCGACTCGACGCGGAGCGGATGTAGTGCGAAGAGGAGTGCGCCGGCAGCCGACGCGATCGCGAGGTCGGTTCGACCGATCGGCGCCCGCTCGCCGCGCGCGGCGGTGAGGAGGTGCGCGACGACCGGCACCAGGATGCCGGCCGTCGCGGCGTGCAGCAGCAGGTTCGTGAGGTGGTAGCCTCGCGGCTCCATCTCCCAGAGGAGATAGTCGGCCCCGAGCGACATCCACGACAGGGGCATCCAATGCCCGAGGTGGGTCGTGGTCCACATCCAGCGCAGCTGGTCGACACCGAGGCCGCGATAGGCGGCGTTGTTGAGGAAGTTCGCGTCGTCGTCCCAGGTGACGAAGCCGGCGTCGAGTACCGACGCGAAGGCCACCGCGGTCACCAATGCGACCAGCGCTGCAGCGAGCGGGAGTGGCGAACGTGAATGGGCGTCGCGCTCAGCGCGACGGGAACCGTGACTCAGGGGACGCCCGGCTCGCGCGTCCAGATCACGATGGTGCCGCAGGGGCGGTCCACCTGGCCCGCCGCGAACTGGGCCGGGGTCGTCGCGATGGAGCTATAGAGCTCGACTCCGGCGACGGTATTGGGTGGGATCTCGTCGATCTCCATCCCCGGGGCGCGCTGTCCGTCGATCCAGATCATCGGCATGCATCCCCCACGGGACGCCATCGTCCGTCCGGCGAAGGTGGCGAATCGGACGCCGAAGCCGCCCTGCACCCGGACGACGTTCACGCCCCGCTTGTTGCGCATCACGTCGCTGAGTCGCCCCGAGTTGCGCTTCTCGATGTCCGCGCGTGTGACGAAGACTCCAGTGCCGCGAGAGCGGCGTTCCTCGAAGGACCCGTACCCCATCGGGGACCTGAGGTCGCGCGCCTTGACCGTCATCTGGGCGATCTGTTGCGCCGAGGGGTCGAGCACGATGAGAAGGGTGTCGCCCGTGAGTTCCTTATCGGTGAGCAGGGCGCTGATCGGGTTGTAACCGATGCGGCGGACCGCGAGGGTGATCGTGTCGCGCCGGTTCGCGACCAGATGAAAGAATCCGAGCGCGTTGGTGCGGGTGGAGGAGCCCGAGATCGCGACGGTCGCCCCTTCGATCACCGTGCCGTCGGGGTTGCGGACGACGCCGAACATGTCCCAGGTCGTCGGCTGGGCGAGCGCCGGCGCCGCCAGCGCAAGAATGCAGCAACTGGCGGAGGTCACCCAACGTACGATGGACATGGACCCTCCGGGGCGAATCCTACTCTCAGAAGATGCCGCCGGGCTGGTCGGGGCCGCAAGCGGGCCGTACCCCCATTTAGATTCCGGCTCGAACCTTGACAGTAATACCCGCCACGTGACGATTCGCCGGCCCCTCCTCTGGGCCCTTTTGATGGCTGCCGGCCGACTCTCTGCCCAAGGGGTGGAGGTCCCGCCGCCGCGCGGATTCGTGAGCGACTTCGCCGAGGTCCTCGACGCGGAGCGGGAGTCGTCCCTCACGCGCCTGATCGAACTCGTGCGGGCCGGTTCGCGAGGCGAGATCGCCGTGGTCACGCTGCGCGACATCGCCGGGCGGGATGTGGGGGACGTCGCCCTGGCGATCGGGCGCGAATGGGGCGTTGGAGCGAAGGCACCGATCGGCGACCGCGCGAGGAACGCCGGGGTCGTGGTGTTGCTCGTTCCCCGAGAGACGAGCGCCGATGGACGTGGGTACATCACGATCCAAGTGGGGCAGGGCGCCGAGGGATTCATCACTGACGCGATGGCGGGTGACATGCGCCGTGAGGCCACACCCCTCCTCCAGCAGGGCGCGTACGGTCCGGCCCTCGGCCTGATCACGGCGCGGTTGGCCCAGCGCTATGCGGCGGAGTTCGGCTTCGCACTCGACTCGACCCTCGTCCCGCCGCGACGGGCGGCGCCGACGCAGGGACTGAACCCCGCGATGCTGTTCCTCCTGTTCGTGGTGCTCGTGATCGTGCTGAATGTGCTCGGTCGGCGCGGCTTCCGAGGGCGCGGGATGATCATCCCGCTCCTCCTCTCGGGCGGACACCGACGCGGGTGGGGCGGCGGCTGGGGCGGTGGCGGATTCGGCGGCGGCGGGTTCGGTGGGTTCGGAGGAGGAGGCGGGTTCTCTGGCGGCGGCTCGAGCGGGAGTTTCTGACGATGACGACGATGACCCTTGATGCGCTGGCAGCGGCGCTCTCCAGTGCGCACGGCGAGCAGCTGCTCGCCGTCGTGCTCTTCGGTTCGGCGGCGCGCGGCGAGCAGGTCGCGCGACGCTCCGACCACAACATCCTCGTGATCGTGCGCACGATCACGCCGGCGGCGCTACGGTCAGCGGCGGCGACCACACGGTCGTGGGTGGCGGCGGGGAACCCACCGCCGATGCTGTTGACCGAGGCCGAGTGGCGGTCGAGCCACGACATCTTCGCGATCGAGGTGGCCGACATCCTCGAACGGCATCGGGTGATCACCGGGTCGTTGCCGGATGGGCCGCGGCGCGTGGACGCGAAGCACCTGCGCCACCAACTGGAGTTCGAGGCGATGGGGAAGCTCCTCCTCCTGCGCCAGGGGATCCTCGCCTGCGACGGGGATCCGGCCCGCGAACTCGACCTGCTCGCAACGTCGCGGAGCGCCGTGCTCGTGCTCTTCCGGACGCTGCTCCGGGTGCACGGCGAGACGGCGGACGTCTCGTCGGACGAGGTCGTGCGCCGCGCGGCAACGCACGCCGGCTTCGACCCGGCACCCTTCCTCGCCGTGCTCGCGCACGTCGCTGGCACCGCACCGATCCCGAATGCCGGCGCCGACGCCGTCCTCACAGCCTATCACGGCGCGCTCGAACGTCTCGTCGCCCACGTCGACAGCTTCGCCGCGGCCTGACACCGCCGCTCCCCCCGTTCGTATTATCCCCTAGTCCAACACAGGAGACGCACGATGAAGTCGAAGTGGATGCTCCTCGCCCTCCCGCTCCTCCTCTCAGCCTGCGGCTACAACACCATCCAGACGATGGATGAGACGGCGGCGGCGGCGAAGCAGCAGATCGAGGTCCAGCTCCAGCGCCGTGCCGACCTCGTGCCGAACCTCGTCGAGACGGTGAAGGGCTACGCGAAGCAGGAGTCGACGATCTTCATCGAGGTCGCGCAGGCGCGGGCCGGCCTCGCTGGCGCGGTGCAGGGCGGCAATGTCGGCACGATGGCGACGGCCAACGAAGCGATGACCGGCGCGCTCGGCCGGTTGCTCGCGATCGCCGAGAACTACCCGCAACTCAAGAGCGACCAGAACTTCCTGCGCTTGCAAGACGAGCTGACGGGGACGGAGAACCGCATCGCGGTCGCGCGCACCGACTATAACAACGCGGTGCGAGACTACAACGCCTACATCCGCCGATTCCCGCAGGTGCTGACGGCGAAAGTCACGAGCGCGAAGGCGCGCGAGTACTTCGAGGTGACGAACGCGGCGGCGAAGGAAGTGCCTAAGGTCAAGTTCTAAGGGGCGGACGGCGGAGGGCGGACGGCGGTAACGACGAAACCGCGTTCTGCCGTCTGCCGTCCGCCGTCGGCTTATCGCTCCCTACCGTCCACCGTCGAGCGTTGTCGGGAGTACGTACGTGAGCGGGTCGACCGCCTTCCCGTTCACGTGGATCTCGTAGTGGAGATGCGGGGCGGTGGAGAGCCCGGTGCTGCCGACGGCGGCGATGAGTTGGCCGCGGGTCACCCGCTGGCCCGCACGCACCGCGAGACGCGAGCAGTGCGCGAAACGCGTGCGGATGCCATAGCCGTGGTCGATCTCGACGGTGAGACCGAAGCCCTTGTCATTCGCGGCGTGGACGACGGTCCCGGTGGCCGGCGCGACGATTGCCGTCCCGGTGGGCGCGGTGACGTCGATTCCCTCGTGCGGACGATTCTCGTGCAGGATCGGATGGAACCGGCTGCTCGTGAACTGGCTCGAGAGCCATCCCGAGGTCGGCATGATGCTCGGCGTCGTCGCGAAGCGCTCGAAGTTGCGCTGCAGCGTATCGGACACATCGCGGAAGCTGCGTGAGAGGTCGGAGGCGCGGGCGATCAGCCCCTCGACGTCGGGGCGCGCACTCCAGCCGAGGCGGCCAAGGAATGGACGCCGGCGCAGCGGCACCGGCTCCGCGGCCGGTCCCGTCAGCGAGGCGGTGACGATCGTCGGGCCCGCCGAGGTGTCGCCCACCGGAGCCGCCTCGATCGGGAGGCCCGCCAGCATCCGCATCTGCTCGTCGCGGCGCGCGATCACGCCGAGGGTGTCCTCGAGCTCGCGGAATCGCGCTTCGACCGACGAGATCTCCCGCAGGAGGGATTCATTCTGGGCCGCGACGATGCGCGAGCCAGGGGTCCCCCAAGGGGTGAAGAGGACGGTGATCGCTCCGGCGACGAGCACGAACGAGAAGACGCCGATCCACGCCGCCGCACGGAACGTCCACGCCGGGAGCGAAAGCTCACGGGCGGGGGCGTTGCGGGGGGGGATCAGGAGAACGGTCCAGCGTCGACGCATCCGACAAACCTATACGGTCAGGGTCCCGCGTGCCCAGAAGAGACTCCGAAGGTCTGTCCCCTTCGGCTCAGGCGTCGGCGGGCGCCTCGGGGCGGGGAAACAACCCCTCTCCCTTTGTGACACGCCAGCCGGTCGCGTCGAGGCGGTCCGCGGCGTCGAGCAGGGTCCCAGCGGCCGTCCCTGGGGCGCCGAGGGCCCTCCAGAGCGCCTCGGCCTTCCCCGGCATCACCGGCGCGAGATAGACGGCCTGCCGCGCCAGCTGACGCACCAACGTCGCGAGCACTGCATCGAGCTCGCCTCGTTTGGCCGGGTCCTTCGCCAGCACCCAGGGCTTCGTGTCCTGGATGTGCTGGTTCGCGCGGCCGACCGTGCGGACGATCGCCTCGACCGCCTCGTGGAGCAGGAAACCGCGGGAGCCGTCGACCGCGGCGCGAAGGGTCGTGTAGTCGGCGAGGTCGGCGCGGTCGACCTCACCGCGTGGACCACTCGGCACGACGCCAGCGCAGTACTTCTCGATCATCGCTGTCGTACGGCTCGCGAGATTGCCGATCCCATTGGCGAGCTCCGACGTGTAGACCGCCTCGAACCGCTCCCAGGAGAAGGATCCGTCGCCGTCGAAGGGAATGTCACGGAGCAGGTAGTACCGGAACGCATCGGCCCCGAATCGAGCGATCGCATCGGCAAGCTCGAGTTTGACGCCGGCCGACTTGGAGAAGCGTTCACCGCCGAGCGATACGAAGCCGTGTCCCCACACCCGCTCGGGAAGAGGGATGCCGGCGGCCATCAGCATCGCCGGCCAGATCACCGTGTGGAAGCGCGTGATGTCCTTGCCCACGACGTGGACCGTCGCCGGCCAGGCCGCCTTGGAACCGGGGAAGAACTGCGCGGTCCAGTAGTTCGGCAGGGCGTCGAACCAGACGTAGGTGGTCTGCACCTCCCCGTCGGAGAGCGGCTTCGGGAAGGGGACGCCCCAAGCGAAGCGGGCGCGGCTGGCCGAGATGTCCTCGAGTCCCTGGTCGAGCAGGGCGAGGATCTCGTTGCGGCGCGTCGCCGGCTCGAGGAAGGAGGGCTGCGCGGCGAAGTGCGCCTTGAGCGCCGGCGCGTATCGCGAGAGGCGGAAGAACCAGTTCCGTTCGGTGATCTCCTGCAGTGTGCGCGTCGGGTGCAGCGCGCAGCGCCCGTCGGCGATGTCGGCCGGCTGCTTGAAGCTCTCGCAGCCGACGCAGTAAAGGCCGGTGTAGGAGCGTTCGTAGAAATCGTCGGGATTGGTGGCGAAGATCCGCTCCAGCAGCTGCTGCACGGCGCGGTGATGGGTCGGGTGCGACGTGCGGATGAACTGGTTGTGCGAGATGCCGAGCGTCCGCCACATCGCCTCGAATCTCGCCGCGACACCGTCGACGAAGGCCTGCGGCGCCAAGCCCGCCTGCTCGGCGGTCTGCGAGACCTTCTGCCCATGCTCGTCCATCCCCATCAGGAACCAGACGTCGTCCCCGAGCTGGCGGTGGAAACGGCAGATGGCGTCGGCGCCGACCTTCTCGAGCGCGTGGCCGAGGTGAGGATCGCCATTCGCATAGTCGATGGCGGTCGTGAGATAGAAGCGGGGCATCGTCGGGTCAGCTCGCCGGCGGAGAACCAGGCGCTGACGAGGTCCCGTCGTTCCCATCGGGGCCACGACCGCCTCGGCGGCCACCACGACGGCCGCGCCGCCGCCGCCCGCGCTTGCGGTCGCCCCCCTCGGTCGCCTGATCGGCGGGCGCGCCCTCGTTCGCCTCGGGCGACTCTCGCGGCGGCGTGCGCTCCGCGACGAGACCTGCCGGTGGTGGCACGGCACGGTTGTCGATCGGGGTCAATCCCCCTTCGGCGATCCGGAGTAGCGGGACGATCTCCGAATCCTCGGCTTCGTCCTCGCGCGCGGGCTCCTCGTCGATCGGCAAGGTGCCGCCACCGATCTCGCGGCGCAGATCGGCGAGCGGGATCGTGCGCGACTCGCCGAGCGCCGTTCGGAGCGTGACGAGGTCGCGGAAGATGTCGTTGCTCGCGACCTTCTCCTCGCCGAGCGTTGTGACGAGCACCTTCCCCTCCTTGGGGAAGCGCTTGCGGGCCTGCACGTAGAACTCGTGCTCGTGGCGCAGGCAGCACATCAGCCGGCCACAGGTGCCCGAGATCTGCGCCGGGTTGAGCGTCGAGAGCCGCTGGTCCTTCGCCGTGCTCGACTTCACCGGGCGCAACTCGGGGAGCCACGAGCTCGAGCAGAACTGCCGCCCACACCGACCGACCCCGTCGAGCCGACGGGCTTCGTCGCGGACGCCGATGTGCCACATGTGCACGCGGGTGGAGAAGCGCCGCTCGAGTTGTCGCACGAGCTGGCGGAAGTCCACGCGCTCCTCGGCGGTGAAGTAACAGGTCAGCCGGCGCCGGTCCCACTGCCATTCGGCGTCGGAGACCTTCATGTCGAGCTTGAGCTCGCGCACGATCTCCAGCGCGGCTTTGCGCACCGCTTCTTCGTCAACGCGCAGGCGCACGGCGGTGTCTACCTCGTGGGTCGTCGCGAGTCGGACCACCGCCGGCAGTTCGTGCGGCGCGGCCTTCCCGTGGGAGGTGCCGGCCTTCCGCTTCGCCGCGAGTTCGCCGGTGGAATGGATGCGACCCAGGTCCTCGCCACGATCGACCTGCACGATGACCGCGGCACGCACCGGAGGAGGGGACTCGCCGGACCAGTTGTAGAAGGCCCTGCGATTCCCCTTGAACTCGACCTCGACCAGATGGGTCAGGACGGCCGCGGCGGTCACTCTGCGAAGGAACCCATCTTCAGGTACTTCTCGCGGCGGCGGCGCACGAGCTTGTCGGGCTTGAGCCGGCGGAGGTCGTCGAGATTCTTGAGGAGCGCGTTGTGCACCGCCTTCGCGGTGTCGTTGTGGTTCGCGTGCGCGCCTCCCGGCGGTTCGGGGACGATCTCGTCGATCACCCGCAGCTCGAGCAGGTCGGGCGCGGTGATCTTGAGCGACGCCGCGGCGCGCTCCCGCATCTCGGGGCTCTTCCCGTCCTTCCAGAGGATCGCCGCGCAGCCTTCGACGGTGATCACCGAGTAGATGGAGTTCTCGAGCATCAGGATCCGGTCGGCGACGCCGAGCGCGAGCGCGCCGCCGGAGCCTCCCTCGCCGATCACGATCGCGATGATCGGGACGGTGATCTGGCTCATCTCGAGGAGGTTCCGGGCGATCGCCTCGGACTGACCGCGCTCCTCGGCGCCGAGGCCTGCCCACGCCCCCGGGGTGTCGATCATCGTGAGCACCGGGACGTGGAACTTCTCGGCGAGCTTCATCAGGCGGAGCGCCTTCCGATAGCCCTCGGGGTGCGGCATCCCGAAGTTCCGGTGGAGGTTCTCCTTGGTGTCGCGACCGCGCTGGTGGCCGATCACCATCACCGTCTCGCCATCGAGCCGCGCCCAGCCGCCGACGATCGAGGGGTCGTCACGGAAGGCGCGGTCGCCGTGGAGTTCGATGAAGTCGGTGAAGGCGAGGCGGAGGTAGTCGAGCGTGAAGGGGCGCCTCGCCGAGCGCGCGACCTGGACCCGCTGGATCGGGGTCAGCTTGCGATAGACGTCGCGGCGGAGCTCGTCCAGCTTCTCCTCGAGCGGGGCGATCTCGGGGGAGACGTCCAGCTTGCGCTCCTCGGCCGTGCGCTTGAGCGCCTCGATCTGGCGCTCCAGCTCAGCGATCGGCTTCTCGAATTCCAGCGCACTGGTCCCCACGTCAGCCTCCTCGGACGAGTCGCACGCGCTCCGGACCGAGGAGCGCGCGCAGTTCGAGCAGCGCCGGGCCGGCCGTGGACAGCTTGAGCGAGGCCGACCGCAGGCGGGCCGGACTCCCATCCCGACCCCTCCAACGTAGCTCCAGCGGGGCGGAGCCGGGATGGGCATCGGCCACCGCGCGGATGTCCCGCATCACGGCGGCGGGGAGCCCCGAGTCAGTGTCGAGGTCGAGGCTGATCGCGAACTGTCCGGTCGCCCGCAGTTCGGCGAGCCGGGTGATGCTCTCGACGATGAAGGTGGGATTCTCGGCGTCCTGGTCGCGGCGTGAGTAGCTCCCCTTGATGAGGACCGGCACATCTGTCTTCACGCGGTCGCCGAGCGCGGCCCAGGCCTCGGGGAACACCAACACCTCAGCCGAACCGGCGAAATCCTCGACAACGAGCCGCGCGAACTCGGCGCCCGACTTCTTGCTCAGTTGGCGCTTGATCGCGGTGATCACCCCGCCGATCGCCATCGCCTCCGGACTCCAGGTGCCGAGTTGCGCGACGGTGTGGGTCGCGAGGAGTTCGCATTCGGCGCGGAAGGGTTCGAGCGGGTGTCCGGAGATGTAGAAGCCGAGGATCGCCTTCTCCTGCGTGAGGCGCTCGCTCTCGGAGAGAGGCGGGATGTTGGGCAGGGTCGGGGAGAGTGGCGCCGGACCGGCGCCCTCCGCGGGCGCGGCGCCGAGATCGCCGAAGAGCGAGCCCTGTCCGGTCGCGATCTCGGCCTGGGCGAGCGACCCTGACTGCATCGCGCCGTCGAGCGCGGCGACGAACTGCGCGCGGTGTCCCTCGAGGGAGTCGAGCGCGCCGGCGTGGATCAGGGCCTCGAAGACGCGCTTGTTGCAGACGCGGAGGTCGATCCGCTCGCAGAGGTCGTAGAGCGAGGTGAAGGATCGTTCGGCGCGCGCCTTGATGATCGATTCGGCGGCGCTGTGGCCGACGTTTCGGATGGCGCCGAGCCCGAAGCGGATCCGGGTGTCACCGATGACGGTGAACTTCCATCCGGATTCGTTCACGTCGGGCGGGAGGATCTCGAGCGCAAGGTCGCGGGACTCGTTGATGTACTTCACCACCGCGTCGGTGTCGCCGATCGAGGCCGAGAGGAGCGCGGCCATGAACTCGGGGGCGAAGTGCGTCTTGAGGTAGGCGGTGTGGTAGGAGAGGATCGAGTAGGCGACGGAGTGCGACTTGTTGAAGCCGTAGCGGCCAAAGGTCTCGATCTGGGCCGAGATGTCGGCGATGACGTGCTTGTCGAAACCGCGGGCGACCGCCTTCTCGACGAACTTGTCGAGCTCCTGCCGGATGAGCTCCGCGTCCTTCTTTCCGACTGCCTTCCGCAGGACGTCGGCTTCGGCGAGCGAGATGCCGGCGAGGCGCTGGGCGATGCGCATCACCTGTTCCTGATAGGTGATGACGCCGTAGGTCGGGGCGAGGATCTCCTCGAGCTCGGGGAGCTGGTAGCGCACCGGCTCCTCACCCTTCTTCCGCCGCTGATAGACCTTGTGCATCCCGGCGTCGAGCGGCCCGGGGCGCATCAGCGCGTTGGAGGCGACCAGGTCGTCGAAGCAGTCGGCGCGGATCGAGCGGACCATGTCGGTCGCGAGCGGCGACTCGAACTGGAAGACGCCGGCGGTGCGGCCGGCGCGGAGCTGGCGGTAGGTGGCCTCGTCGTCGAGTGCGAGGGTGTCGAGGTCGAGCGAGATCCCGCGACGCGCCCTGATCGCCTTCAGCGTGTCGTTGATGATCGTGAGTGTCGTCAGGCCGAGGAAGTCCATCTTGAGCATTCCGGCCTTCTCGAGCGCGATCATGTCGTACTGCGTGACGACGACGCGCTCATCATCGCCTGCGCCGGAGCCCTTCGACTCGGCGGTGCAGACGGGGACGTAGTCGTCGAGCGGCCCCGGGGCGATGACGATCCCGGCTGCGTGCACGCCGGCGTGACGAGCGAGCCCTTCGAGGGAGATCGCGAAGTCGAAGAGCTGCTTGTGCCGCTCGTCCTGCGCGTAGAGCCGCGCGACCTCGCCGACCTTCTCGATCGCCTCCTTCACCGTGAGGGAGAAGTTCGGCTGATTCGGGATCAGCTTCGCGATCGCGTCGGTCTCGGCCGGGGTGAAGCCGAGGACGCGGCCGACATCCTTGATGCAGGCGCGGGACTTGAGGGTCCCGAACGTGATGATCTGCCCGACCGAATCGCGGCCGTACTTCTCGCGCACGTACTCGATGACCTCGCCGCGCCGCTCCTCGCAGAAGTCGACGTCGATGTCGGGCATCGAGACGCGTTCCGGGTTGAGGAAGCGCTCGAAGAGGAGGTCGAACTTGAGCGGACAGACGTTCGTGATGCCGAGGGAATACGCGACGAGCGAACCGGCTGCGGAGCCGCGTCCGGGCCCGACCGGGATCGAACGGTCGCGCGCCGCCTGGATGAAGTCGGCGGTGATGAGGAAGTAGCCGGCGTAGCCGGTCTTCGTGATCACGCTGAGTTCGTAGCGCAGCCGCTCCTCGACGTGCGCCGGGAGCGGTGCGCCGTAGCGCCTCGCCGCGCCCTGCTCGGCAAGGGTCACGAGGAAGTCGTTCTCGTTCGTGACGCCCTTCGGCAGGGGGAAGGCGGGGAGGTGGTACTTCTTGCCGAAGTGCAGGTCGACCGAGTCGGCGATCGCCAGGGTGTTCTCGAGCACGTCGCGGCGCTTGCCGAAGTGTTCAGCGATCTCGGGGGCACTCTTGAAGTAGAGGCCGCGGTCGTAGCGGAGCCGGTCGGTGTCGAGCCGGTCCTTCTTGAGGCCGATGCAGAGCAGCACATCGTGCGCGGCGTGATCCTCGGCGCGCAGGAAGTGCGAGTCGTTGGTCGCGACGACGGGGAGCGAGAGCTCCTTCGCGAGCTTGAAGACGAGTTCGTTCAGTTTCTTCTGCTCGCCGGCGGCGTGGGCCTGCACCTCGAGGTAGTAGCGGTCCTTGAAGAGGTCGGCGTACCAGTTGGCGACGCCGCGCGCTTCGTCGTAGCGGTCCTCGAGGAGGTGGCGCGCGACCTCGCCGGCCATGCAGGCGCTCGAGACGATGATCCCCTCGTGGTGCCTCGCGAGGAGTTCGCGGTCGACGCGCGGCTTCCCATAGAAGCCCTCGGTGTAGGCGAGCGACGAGAGTTTGACGAGGTTGCGATAGCCGACGAGGTCGCGGGCGAGGAGGACCAAGTGGTAGTAGCTGCGCTCGCCAGCGGCGGCGCGGGTCCGCGAGCGACGGTCACCGCTCGCGACGTAGGCTTCCATCCCGATGATCGGCTTGATCCCCGCCTTCCGCGCCTTCTCCTGGAAATCCCAGGCGGCGTGGAGGTTTCCGTGGTCGGTGATCGCGAGGGCGGGCTGTTCGAACTCCTTGGCCCGGGCGATCAGGTCATCGATCCGGTTCGCCCCGTCGAGCAGGGAGTACTCGGAGTGACAGTGGAGATGGACGAATGACATTACCCTGCGAAGGTTAGCGCTCACGCAGACTGGACGCCACGCGCGCGCTGGCAGGGGAGAAGCGGGCGTCCTCTTGACACCCGAGGGGTCGGGTTAGCATTGAGGCAACCCCCTCTCCCGGAGCGATATGCGCCCAGGCACGCCGATCTTCGCACTGCTGGCACTCGGTGCTTCGCTCGGCGCCCAGACCCCTGCGCCTCGCGGAGCTGCCCCGGCGGCCGATCCCGCGCCAGCACAGAGCCGGTTCGACGAGCCGTGGGACGTGGCACCGGAAGGGAGTTCCCTCGCGCGTCGGCTCAAGCACGTCCCACTCCTCAGGGACGACCGCGCGTGGGTCACCCTCGGGCTCTCGGCGCGGCTTCGTGCGAGTGACACACGAGGGTTCCTCTTCTCGAGTGCGCCGGCGATGTCGGATGGGTTCGTCGAGTGGCGGATGTCGCCGAGCGCGGATGCGTGGCTCGGCCGACGCGACGCCTTGCACCTGAGAGTCTTCGCCGAATGGCGGGACGCCCAGGCCCTCGGGCGCGCATTGCCAGGCGGCGCGCGTCCGTCCGACGCGGACCGCACCGACTGGCAGAACCTCTTCGCGGAACTCGGGCACGGACGTTACGGACTGCGCTTCGGCCGACAGGACGTCGCGCTCGGTCGCGAACGGCTGGTCGGCCTGTCCGATTGGGCGAACGCCCGTCGCTCCTTCGAAGGCGTGCGGGCGCTTGCCTCGCGTGGACGCGTGCAGATCAGCGCCTTCGATGGGCGCGTCGTCGAGGTGCGGATCCGTGACGCGAACCGTGCCGACGCGACATCGCATCTTCGCTTCGTCTCGGCGTCGCGACTCGGCGCCTCACCGATCGCCGCCAAGTGGCGACTCGCCGGCTGGCAGGCCTATCTGATCGACGACGAGTCGCAGTCGGGCGCGGTCGAACGCCTGACGACGGGGGCTCGCCTCTGGGGGGATCGACGCGGGGAATCGATCGAGTGGGGTGGGGAGGTCGAGGCGGCGTCGCAGACCGGATCGACCGGCGCGCGATCCCTGCGGGCCTGGTTCGCGGTGGCCGAAGGGAGCGCGACGTGGTATCGCAGACGTTGGACGCCGTCGCTCTCCGTCGGCGTGGACGTGGGCAGCGGGACGGGGCCCGACAGCGCCACGCAGAGCGGCACCTTCGCGCCGCCCTATGCCACGGCACACGCCTTCAATGGCATCGCCGACGTCTTCGGCCGGGGCAACCTCCTTGAACAGCGCCTCGGGTTCGGGGCGCGACCGCGTCCGGCGCTGCAGTTCTCGCTGGTGGCACGCCACTTCTCGCGGGTTCGCACTGAGGATGGCGTGTACTCGAAGGCGAACGCGGTGCTGCGGCCCGCGTCCGGGATCTCCGCTCGAGCGGTCGGCGACGAAGTCGATTTCACCGGGCGATGGAATGTGAATCCGCGCCTTCGGGTGGAGGGCGGTGGCGCGCTGGTGGATGCCGGCGAGTTCATCCGTGCCACCGGGAATGCCGCACCGATCCGCTGGATGTTCCTCTCGACGAGTCTCGTCTTCTGAAGGAGCCCCCATGCGCCGGGAGCCGTTCGTGCGCTCGCGCGTAGGCGCGGTGGGGCTGGTCCTCCTCGCGATCTCGTTGGGTTCGGTGCTGGTGGTCGCGGCGACCCCGTTGGGGCGCTACCTCGCGCGTGCCGCCTGGGAGGAGGGACGCATCCTGCGGCACCGCGAACCGATCGCGCGTCTGGTGCGCGACTCGACGGTCGACGCGGCGACGCGCGCCAAGCTGCAGCTCGTCACCGAGGCGCGAGACTTCGCGAACGACTCCTTGGGACTGCCGGCCAAGGACGCCTTCACCCAGTTCACCAAGCTCGACCGCGACACGCTCGTGCTGGTGCTCTCGGGGGCGCGCAAGGACTGGCTCGCGGCGAAGACGTGGTGGTTCCCGGTCGTGGGGCGGGTGCCGTACAAGGGGTTCTT
>JANNKK010000066.1:0-2150 GCA_031396245.1 Gemmatimonadaceae bacterium | reverse complement strand
CTGGCGCGGTGGGTCGAGGCGGATGGACCTGGTACACCGGGTCGGCGAGCTGGGCCTACCGCGTCGGCCTCGAGGCGCTGGTGGGGTTCCAGAAGGTCGGTGACACGCTCCGCGTCTCGCCGAGCGTGCCGGAGAGCTGGCCCGAACTCGGCATCACCTACCGGTTCGGCACGTCGGTGTACACGATCAGGGTCACGCAGCCGAGTGCGCTACGGACGCGCGGCGCGCGCGTGACGCTCGACGGCCAGCTGCTCGAAGGCGAGACGATCTCGCTCCGCGACGACGGCGTGGACCACGATGTGGTGATCGCGCCGAAGGATTGACCTGGAGTCGGGTGGCCGCGACCCGCGCGACGCCCCACCTTTCCAGTCGGATCGATCCCGTCCCATGACCCTCCAACTCCCCTTCTCCCCTCATCGCGTCCTCGTCGGCGCGCCGAACCATCACGAGCTGGTGGGTACGCTGCACCTGAAGCGTCCGGCGATCGAGTTCCGGGGAGCGTCGACTGCGGAGGTCACGCAGACCGCGCTCGACTGGGCGGAGGTCTTCGTGGGGTTCCGCCGACCGCGACACGTCAACTCGATCGGCAGCGTCAAATGGGTGCACTCGACCGGCGCCGGCGTCGATCCCTGGCTCGCTGCTCCCTCACTCGACCCCGCGATCCTCCTCACCCGCACCAGCGAGTCCTTCGGCCCGATGATCGCCGAGTGGGCGATCGCGCGCGTGCTCGCCTTCCAGCAACAGCTGCTCGAACTCGCCGCAGCGCAGCGCGAGACGCGCTGGGCTCCGCGCGACATCCCACGCCTCGCCGGCACCAACGCCCTCGTGCTCGGAACGGGGGACATCGGGAGCGCGGTCGCGGCCGCATTGGATTCACTCGGCGTGAAGGTGACCGGTGTCTCGCGCACCGGACGCACCGCGAACTCCTCGTTCAGCGCCGTCCACAGCACCGAGTCGCTGCCGCGCATCGTCGGCGACGCGCACTGGATCATCGTCACACTCCCCGACACGCCGGCCACGCGCGGACTCGTCTCGCGCGCCCTCCTCTCCCGCTGCAAGGGTGCGGTGCTGCTCAACGCCGGCCGCGGATCGGTGGTCGACGAGGGCGCGATCCCCGAGGCGCTCGCGAAGGGGTGGCTGCGTGGCGCGGCCCTCGACGTCTTCGAGACCGAGCCCCTGCCGCACGATTCGCCCCTCTGGCGCGACTGGCGAGTGATGGTGTCGCCGCACATCTCGGGGAGCACGACCGTCACAGGGGCGGTGCAGGGATTCCTCGAGTGTCTCGACGACCTCGAGGCGGGGCGCCTCCCGCGGTGGACCGTCGACCGCGCACGTGGTTACTAATTACATCAACCGTGAACCAGGAATGCCCGTGACCCGACCGATCGCCCTCGTCGCCGCGACTCTCGCCCTCGTCCTCCCACTCGGCGCACAGCACTCCGACGTGATGCGCTCGCAGCAGCACGATTTCAGGATCGTCACGGTCGTCACCGGGCTCGAGAATCCCTGGTCGATCGCCTTCCTCCCCGACGGCGAGATGCTCGTCACCGAACGCGCGGGGCGGCTCCGCTCGGTGCGCGGCGGCGTCCTCTCGCCCACGCCGGTGAGCGGCACGCCCACCGTTCGCACGGGCGGGCAGGGCGGCCTGCTCGACGTCGTGCCGCATCCGCGTTTCGCCGAGAACCGGCTCCTCTACCTGAGCTACGCCAAGCCGCTCAATGGCGGCGCACAGGGCACGACCGCGGTCCTCCGCGGCCACTACGAGAACGGCGCGCTCACGAACGTCACCGAGATCATCGAGGTCGCGGCGGTCTCCAACGGGCGCGGCCACTACGGCTCACGGCTCGCCTTCGATCGCGATGGCTACCTCTTCATCACTGTCGGCGACCGGCAGGCGCCGCCGTCGGGTGATCTCGAGCATCACCCCGCGCAGGACCTGATGACGCATCAGGGGAAGATCCTCCGCCTCCACGACGACGGTCGCGCACCCACTGACAATCCCTTCGTCGGCCGGGCCGATGCCCGTCCCGAGATCTGGAGCTACGGGCATCGGTCCCTGCAGGGACTCTTCGTCCACCCGGTGACCAACGACCTCTGGGAGAGCGAGCACGGGCCGCAGGGGGGCGACGAGCTCAATCGGATCGAGAAGG
>JANNKK010000043.1:0-3007 GCA_031396245.1 Gemmatimonadaceae bacterium | reverse complement strand
GCCGTCCGCCGTCTGCCGTTTCTAAAGCGCCGCCAACTCTCCCCCGCACCGCTCGCAATACCACTCGGTCGGGTAGTTGAGCGTGCCGCACTCCTGACACTTGAGCGTCTTCACCGCCTGCGACGTGCGCGGCGTCGGGCGACCGAGAGCTGACGGCGGTTCATCCGACTCCGGCTGCGACTTCGTCGACCGCGCCGCAGACTTCGCGGCGGCCGCTGCCGTTCCATCGGTGGCCGCCGGCGCGGGTGGCGCAACGGGTGTAGCCGGCGCGGTCGCGGCCGGCACCGCCGACGGCCCGCTCGGCGGTTCCTTGATCTCGCTCACCGGCCTCGAACTGCGCGGCACCGGAGCCGGCGGGTCCACGCGCACCGGCGTCGAGACGCGCCCGACCACCGAGTTGAGGAAGGCGAGTTCGTCGAACGAGGTGCCGGTCGTGATCGGCGCGCTCTTCGCCGGCGCGGGGGCCGAGGGCCGCTCCTCCGCCTTCACCGGCTCGGGTGCCGGAGCCTTCACCGCACCCGATGCGCGGGGCGCGGGTGCCGGCGCGGACGACGATTCCTTGATCGGCTTCGTGTCAGCGGGAGTCGCTCGCGCTGGTGCCACCGCCGGCTTCGCCGCCGCTGCGGGCGCCGACGGCGTTCCCACGGGTGTTCCCGTCGCTTCGGCCAACAGGGTGCGCGTGCGGTTCAGCAGGCCCGCGCGCGCGTCGCGTTCCTTCTCGATCTTCGAGATCGAGGCGTTCAGCGACTCGAGTCGCTTCGACCAATCCTTGGGCTCGTACTCCCCCACCTCGGCGCGCAGCTCCCCCTCGACCCGCTCTTCTACGATCGTCGCCAGCTTCGACTCGATCTCGGCAAGAGCGAGCTCCTCCTCCTCGAGTCCGACATTGATCGACTCCGCCTCTGACGCCGCCCGCACCTGCAAGTCGGTGAGTTTGACCAGGTATTCGTCGCGCAGCTTGTTGTAGACGTGATCGGGCGTGCTCGCGCGGCGCCCCTCGAGTTTGTCGAGGAACCCCTGATGCTTGCGCTTCTCGGCGATCAGGGCGTCGAGCGCTTCGAGCTTCGAAAGATCCGTCTTTCCCATTGGTGTCATTCGGGGTTACCCGTACTGCACGAAGACGATCCGCCCGCCGACGATGGTACAGAGAGCGCTCCCGCGCAATGTGCGGGCGCCGAAGGGCGTGTTCCGCCCCTTGGACTTGAAGGCCGACGGATCCACGACCCAGGAGCGGGAGGGGTCGAAGACCGTGACGTCGGCCACGCTCCCCATCGCCAGGGTGCCCCCCGGCAGGTGGAACACCTTCGCCGGCCGGCAGGCCATTCGGTCGACCAGCTGGGACAGTGTGAGTATCCCTGGATCGAGCAGAAACGTGACATTCACTCCCAGTGCCGTCTCCAGCCCCACGATCCCGTTGGGCGCGTCGGCGAACTCGCGCTCCTTCTCGTCGTAGTGGTGCGGGGCGTGGTCGGTCACGAGCAGGTCGATCGTCCCGTCCTTGAGGCCTGCCTGGAGCGCCGCGACGTCCTCCGCCTCGCGCAGCGGAGGGTTCATCTTCGCGTTGGTGTTGTAGCCCTCGACCGCCTCGTGGGTGAGCGAGATGTGGTGGCTGCAGACCTCGGCCGTGACGTTGACGCCCTGGTCCTTCCCCCAGCGCACCAACGCGACCGACCCCTTGGTGCTCAGGTGGCAGAGATGGATGTGGCCACCGGTCAGCTTGGCGAGGAGGATGCAGCGGATGACATCGATCTCCTCGGCCTCGTCGGGGATCCCCTTCAGCCCCAGGCGCGCCGAGACGATCCCCTCGTGCATCGAGCCGCCCTGGGCGAGGGCCATCACCTCGCAGTGCTCGACCACCGGGATGCCGAAGGTCTGCGCGTACTCGAGCGCGGTGCGCATGAGGTGCGAGTTCTCGACCGGACGGCCGTCGTCGCTCACCGCGACGGCGCCGGCGGCGACCATCTCCCCGAACTCGGCCATCGTCACGCCCTCCGAGCCGACCGAGATCGCGCCGATGGGGTGCACCCGCGCGAAACCCGCGGCCTCTCCCTGCCGCTTCACGAACCCGACCGTCGCCTGGTTGTCGGTGACGGGGCGAGTGTTCGGCATCGAGCAGATGCCGGTGAAACCTCCGCACGCGGCGGCTTGCGCACCGGTGGCGATGGTCTCGACATCCTCGCGGCCCGGCTCGCGCAGGTGGACGTGCACGTCGATGAGCCCGGGAGCGACGACCTTGCCCGTGCAGTCGATCCGCTTCGCGCCGTCCGGACCGGCGATCTTGCCACCGACCGCCGCGACCTTCCCGTCCACGAGGAGAAGATCCCCGACCGCGTCCATCCCCTGAGAGGGGTCGACGATGCGGCCGCCGGTGAGGAGCAGTGGCGCCTTCACGAGACGCCTCCACCCTTGGCGGCGTCGGCGAGGGAGGCCTTGTTGCCGGCCAGCAGGTAGAGGACGGCCATGCGCACGGCAACGCCGTTGGTGACTTGATGCAGGATCACGGAGTGCGGTCCATCGGCCATGTCGGAGTCGATCTCTACTCCGCGGTTCATTGGGCCGGGGTGGAGGATGAGAAGGTCGCGGGGGGCGCGCTCGAGGCGGGCGCGCGTCACGCCGAAGACGCGATTGTACTCGCGCAGTGAGGGGATGTAGCCGAGCTCCATCCGTTCGAGCTGCAAGCGGAGCACGTTGAGCGCGTCGGCCCACTCGATCGCGGCCTCGACGCGGTCGAACACGTCCACACCCATCTCGCGGATCGCATTGGGCAGGAGCGAGCGCGGTCCGCAGACCGCGACCTCGGCGCCCATCGCCTGCAGGCCCCAGATGTTGGAGCGCGCGACGCGCGAGTGCAGTACGTCGCCTACGATGCAGACGCGCTTCCCTTCCAGCGTGCCGAGCTTGTCGCGCAGGGTGAGGAGGTCGAGCAGACCCTGGGTGGGATGCTCGTGCATCCCGTCGCCAGCGTTGATGACGTTGGACTCGATCCGTTCGGCGAGGAAGCGTGCGG
>JANNKK010000036.1:0-1722 GCA_031396245.1 Gemmatimonadaceae bacterium | reverse complement strand
ATCGTTGGCAAAGTTCAACGTCCCACGTATGGCGCGATCCGTGCGGGAGACAGGCGAGAAAGCCCCGGCTGATGAGACGCTGAGGCCCACGGTTAATTGACAAACGCTTGGTCTATATAACCATGTTGGATCGGGTCATTGGGATGGGGTTCAGGGTTTGCCTTCCCTTCCGTACCGATCCTCCAACCGGACGACGTCGTGCAGCTCGGGTGTCGAGACCTCGAAGATGTCGCTGTCTTCGATCGCCGTCATGCGGTGAATGGTCTTCGGCGTGATGTGGACACGCTCGCCCGGAAGCATCTCGCGCTTCACGATGTCCTGCCCTTCCTGAATCTCGAACAGGAGCCGGCCCGAGTGCAGGTAGATCGTCTCGTCCTTCAGGTTGTGGTACTGCACCGAGAGGGCGTGCCCCGCCTTGATGTGGAGCACCTTCCCGACGTACTGGTCGGTGTGCGCCCAGATCGTCTCGTGTCCCCAGGGTTTTGGCACGAAGCGTACCGTGAACGGGCCGGCCTTCGCAGTCACGAGAGCATCTCCAGTGGGGTCGCGATGAGGCTCGACGGCGTCGTCACGCACGCGCCGATGCACTGCCCGCACCCGGTACAGGCCGCGCCCACCACGGGGCGGCCACGATCATCGAGCTTGAGCGCATCCTCGCCAACCGGACAGACGCGCACGCAGATCCCGCACTCCACGTCGCGCCAGGTGATGCAGGTCATCGGCTCCACCCTCACCGCCGCCAACCTCACGTCGCGCCAGCCCCACGCCGGCACATCGAGCGCCGGCGTCGGACAGGCCGCCGCGCAGGGCATCGTCTCGCACATGATGCAGGCGCGCATGGCGAGGTCCAGCTTCGGCGTGCCGCTCGCGAGTCCCGCATTGGACGGCAACATCTCGATCGCGTGCACCGGGCAGGCGTCGAGGCAGGCACCGCATCGCGTACAGGCCCCGACGAAGGCCGCTTCGGGAAGGGCGCCGGGAGGGCGCACGTAGGGGACGGGCGAGACCCGCTCCCCGAACACGCCCACCGCCTCGCGCAGGGCACGCTGCAATCCCTGCGTGAAGAAGCCGCGCCGATCGAGCTTCCCCGCCTCCCCTCCGTCATTCTCGGTCACGGAGGGAATCTGCCCTCGGTGCTACTTCACGGCCACCAGTTGCTCGCGCAGACGCTCGAGCTTCCGCTTGACGGAGCCGTCCATCACCGTGTCGCCGACGCGGACGATCACGCCGCCGAGGATCCGGTCGTCCACGGTCACGTGCGGCACGACGAGCTTCTTGAGCGCGCGGGTCAGCTGGGCGGTGAGGGACGCCGTCCCGGCAGCATCGAGGGAGCGGCTCACCGTCACGCGCGCGTGCACGCGGCCTTCGGCCTCGTCCAACAGGTTGTGGTACTCGATGGCGATCATCGGAAGGAGCATCTGGCGGCGGTTCGTCACGAGCTTTTGCACGAACCGCACGAAGTTCGGCGCGGCGTGCGGCCCAAGCGCCTTGCCGAGCACCGCGTTCTTCTCCTTGGCACTCACGCGCGGCGCCTCGAGGAAGTGTCGGAGCGTCCGGTCCTGCTCGACCGCATCGCCCAGCGCACTCACCAACGTCCCGAACCCCGCGGTGTCGTTCGCCTTGCGGGCGAGCGCCAGCAGGGCCTCGGCGTAGTTGCGGGCGATCGAGACCTCGCGCATCACTTGCTCCCGAGCGAGGCCAGGTACTTCTCGACGATCACGC
>JANNKK010000033.1:0-5253 GCA_031396245.1 Gemmatimonadaceae bacterium | reverse complement strand
CGATGTCGCCGGAGCAACTCGAAGCGCTCGCCGACCGCGCGATCCGCCGGATCAAGCGCACCGATCAGTCGCTGAAGGAGGACGAGTCGGTCAAGGAGGAGGCCGAGCGGTACGAGCGGCTGCTGCGCCTCAAGACCGTGGACGTCGAGGCGGCGCGTGCCGCCTGTGAACCGCGCTTCGGCGTGCTGTTCGCGCGCTGGAAGTACTACGGCACCATCCGGGAGAATGACGTCAGGGTACTCGAGTACGGCGTGGACCTCGCGGACACCGTCACCCCGGGAGTGGTGACGGATGCCTTCGATGGCATCCCCGATTCGCCGCTACGCGGCACGGAGTTGCGATGATCCGGACACGATCGACGATGCTGGCCCTTAGCGTCGGCGTCGCGCTCGTCGCCGGGGATGCCCGGGCCCAGGCACTCTTCCGCGACGAGGCGCCGCTCAAGCTCACCGTCACCACCAACCTGCGCGACCTGCTCCGCGAGCGGGATTCGACCGAGCTGCGTTGGTTCGGCGCCGAACTCAGCTACGACGATGCCGCCGGCGCCGCCGCGCGCGTCCCAGTCGAGCTCCGGGCGCGCGGTCACTTCCGCCGGCAGGCCCGCAACTGCTCCTTCCCTCCC
The DNA here is from genome assembly GCA_031396245.1 of Gemmatimonadaceae bacterium. Lineage (GTDB taxonomy): Bacteria > Gemmatimonadota > Gemmatimonadetes > Gemmatimonadales > Gemmatimonadaceae > Pseudogemmatithrix. Next base: position 4,631 of record JANNKK010000033.1, on the reverse strand, counting down.
CTCTTCCTCCGTGCGAACCGCGCCGCGCGTGACAGCAGCATCCTCCGGGGGAACCCGCGGCTCAAGGTCGTCACCCCCTGCCGTCCCGCGGTCGCGGAGTACCAGCAGTACATCCTCCTCGAGTACCTGCTCTACCGCACCTATGCCGTCGTGAACGGGGTGCACCATCGCACGCGATTGATCGACGTCACCTATCGGGACTCGACCGATCGGGTGAAGGCGATCACCGTCACGGCATTCCTGCTCGAGATCGAGGACGAGGTCGCCGACGAGCACGAGCTCGAGCTCGTCGACATCACCGGCGCGATCTTCGACGACGTGAAGCCCGAGGTGCTGAACCGGCTCTCGCTCTTCGAGTATTGGATCGGCAATACCGACTGGTCGCTCGGTGCGCTCCACAACATCACGCTCTTCCGTGGACCCGACGGGTACGTGCCGGTCGCCTACGATTTCGACTGGTCGGGGGCGGTGAATGCCCGCTACTCCTTCCCGCAGTCGACGCTGGGGATCCGCACCGTACGAGAGCGCCTGCACCGCGGTCCCTGCCGCACCGCGGAGCAATGGGCCCCGACGCTCGCACACTACCTATCGATCAAGCCGGCCGTCGATTCGATCTGGACGATGCCGGTACCCGGACTCGACGATCGGAAACGCGCCGACACCAAGAGCTACCTCGACCAGCTCTGGCCGATCCTCGCCGATCCGCGCCGATTCCAACGGTCCGTGATCGACATCTGCCAGAAGATCGGCAACTAGGCTCGTCGGCGGCGCGCCTTCCGCTTCGGCACGCCAAGCACGGTGGGATCGCTCGCGCGGTGGACGACGCCGGTGCAGTTGTCGCACCCGGAGCAGGGTTCCTTCGCCGCGCGGTCGCCGAAGTAGCGGAGGACGAAAGCCCGCCGGCAACGCTCGGTATAGGCGTACTTCTGCATCATGTCGAGCTTGCCGAGATCACCACGGCGACGGCGATCGAGCCCTGCCCAGTCGACTGGCCATTGCGTGATGGACTTCGCCGGGCCGTGCAGCGTGATCCCTTCGCCGAGCCGCCGCCAGACGAGGAACTGCTCGGCCTGCAGCGCGTCGAGGAGCTTCGTGGCGCCCATCGCGCCGCCGAGCCCGGGCGGCACCGCGTCAAGGTCGGCGACTATCCCCAGATGCAGCGCCTCGCCGGCCCGCCGCCAGAGTGAGCGGAGGAGTGCCAGTTCGAGCCCACGCTCGCTGGGGTCGAGCTCGCGGCGGATCCGCTCGGGCGTCGCGACGAGTCGCACGTGCGCCTTCGTGCGTGACGCGTCGGCGACCGCGAGCGCACCGGCCCGCGTGAGTATCCGGAGCGCCGATTCGGCCTCGCGGTCGCTCACCTTCCCCTTCGCGAGCGCCGCCAACTCGGCGGCCCCCGCCGTCACGAGGCCCTCGGCGTCGGCCAGTCGGCGGGCGGCCTCATAGACTGCGGTGACCACCTCGCGTTCGGGGAGCGCTCCTCTGATGAAGAACTCGTGAGTGAACCGATCGGGGAACCCGTGGAGGAGGATCGCCGTGGCGCTCGCGCGGTCGCGCCCGGCGCGCCCCGCCTCCTGATAGTAGGCCTCGAGCGTGCCCGGCATCGCGTAGTGCACGACGAGCCGGACGTTCGGCTTGTCGATCCCCATCCCGAAGGCGTTGGTCGCGACGATGACCCCGGCGCGCTCCGTCATGAACGCCTCCTGCACGTCGGCGCGATGCAGGTCATCGAGCCCGGCGTGATACGCGACCGCGGGGAGTCCGGCGACCTGCAGCATCCGCGCGAGCCGCTCGACCGTCTTGCGCGTGCTGGCGTAGACGATCGCGACGCCTCCGCCCGGCCGGTCGCGGAGCAGGTCGATCAGCGTCGCATCCTTCACCCCGTCGTTCTTCGCAGCGATGACGTGGTAGGAGAGGTTCGTCCGGTCGAAGCCGGTGAGGACCAGCACCGGATCGCGGAGGGCGAGCTGCCGCGCGATGTCCTCACGGACCTCGGGCGTCGCGGTCGCCGTCAACGCGACGGTCGGAGGCGAGCCAAGCCGCTCGCGCACGTCGCGGACCCGGAGGTAGCTCGGCCGGAAATCGTGGCCCCACTCGCTGATGCAGTGCGCCTCGTCGATCGCGAGCAGCCGTACGCCGACCTCGCGCAGTCGTTCGGCCATTCGCCCGACGTCGAAGCGCTCCGGCGCGACGTAGAGGAGCGAGACCTCGCCGCGCATCACCCGCGCGAGCCGCGCGCTCGCCTCGGCCGCGGGAAGCGTGCTGTTCAGGAAGGTGGCAGGAAGCCCACGCGCGACGAGGGCATCGACCTGGTCTTTCATCAGCGAGATGAGCGGGGAGATCACCACCGTGAGTCCCCCGAGGAGCAGCGCCGGCACCTGGAAGCAGAGGGACTTGCCACCACCGGTCGGCAGGACGACGAGCGTGTCGCGACCGGCGAGGATCGCGCTGACGGCCTCGGTCTGCCCGGCGCGGAAGTCGGGATAGCCGAACCGCTCGTGCAGGAGCGCGCGGGCCTCGTCGAGGCGGGGATGCGGAAGGGTCGGCGCGGCCACGGCGAACGATAGTCGGCGGAGCACCTCATGCGTCATCGACGCAACGCGACCCGACCTGTTCGGCCGCGCTTGCTGTATCCCGTCCCTAGACCGCTCGCGCGAAATGGCCGCGCGTGAAGGCGGCGCCGAGGAGGTCAGCGGTGGCGCGCGTCGTCGGACGGCCGGCGGCGACGCCCGCGAGCGCCATGCGATACCGTCGCACGACCTCCCCCACCTGGTCCCCCGGCACGTTGAAGACAAGGCGATAGCTGCGGAGACCGTTGGCCCATAGCCTCGGGAGGAACTCGCTCCCGTCGACCGGCCGCGAGTGGAGGAGCCGATTCCGGCAGGCGTAGTCGGTGGCGATGGGAAAGTCGTATCCCGCCGGGTCGCGCAGGTGGGTGTCGCGATGCGTCTTCGTGCAGAGATCGCGGCAGTGCGTCGGCGTGCGGTCGAATGCCGCGCTAAGCACACAGTGCTCGAGCGTCATTCCCTCGGGACGGCCGAAGAGGAAGAGCTCGAATCCCGCGCCCTCCCACGGAGAGACCAGCGTCGCGAGTTCGTCCGCGGTGAGTTCGACCGAGGGCGTGACCCGCGTCGCGCCGAGCGCGAAGAGTTCGGCGGCGCTGTGGGCATTGAAGCAGTTCAGGGCGTAGTCCGCGACCACGTCCCGCCCGTTCCCCGCCAGTTCGGCGAGCAGTCCCAAGTGACCCGACAGGAGGGGCGTGCCCAGGGCGAGCCACTTATCCAGCTTCTTCCGATCCTCGGGCCGCACGATCGTGGGGAGCCGGAGTCGCAGCACGACCCCACGCGCCTCGGCGCGTGCGCGGAATGCCAGGACGCGCGCGACCGGCGGGAATGGCTGCCGGAGGAATGGATCGAGTACGATCTCGTCGGCGCCCTGTTCGAGCGCCTCGTCGGCATCCTCTACGCGCCAGACCTCGGCGACGAGCCACGCCGCGCCTGTGCCCGCACCGCTCTTCACTCGTGGAACATCGTTGACCGCCGTTGCGATGCGAATGGTGCGGTCCGCTTCGATGGCGTGCCGCGCCCAGTCACGATGCAGCAGGAGTTCCTCGACCGCACGCTGGCGCAGGCGATTCAACTCACTCACCGGCAGGAAGAGTCCCGCGCCGAGGGCGCTCGTGTCGACGTCGGCAAGGGCGAAGGGCGTCCCACCGAGCCGACCGAGGTGTTCGCGCAGCTGTACGAGGTCGAGTGCGCGCTTCTCCGCATCGACGAGCGGCACCTCACTGTGGACCGTCACCTCGTCATCGACAGCCCGCGCGATCATCTTGAGCGCCGCTCCCGCCGCGCCGAACAGGCGCACGTCGAGGGCGACGCGGCGGCGGCGCGGTTCACGTCCGACCTCGGCGAAGCTGGCGCGGGCCGACTCGAGGAGCGCCGCGTGCGCGCTGCGCACCACGCGCCACCCGACCGGCACCCGCTGCCGGGCGCGGATCGCCTGCCGATGGATCCCGTCGCGGACCTCGATCGTACGCACCGGACCCGCCGCGAACCCGGTACTCTCGAGATGCCCCCCCGCCGGCGGCTCGAATCCCAAGCCATCGCGCTCGGCGATCGGCGCCCGGACCTCGACGAGGAGTTCGCCCCGCTCGAAGCCCGTCACGACACCGAGCTCGACGCCTCGGTTGTCGGGCTGCGTTCGCGTGATGTAGCCGCGCCCCTCCCGACCGCCGTACATCCCGCCGGTGAATCCGCGGGAGAAGATCTGGACCAGCGGCTGCACCTCCTCGAAGCTCGGCGCGGTGAAGGTCCCCTGCTCGACCCGGCGAAGGAAATCACGGTAGCCGCGCGTGACGGTGGCCACGAACTCCGGCTTCTTCTTCCGGCCCTCGATCTTGAGGCATCCGATGCCAGCGGCAGCGATCGCCGGCAGATGCTCCCACGCGCCGAGGTCCTTGGCCGAGATCAGGTAGCCGCGGTCGAGCTCCTCCCCGGTCGCGCTGTCGGCCAGCATGCGGTCGCGCACTTCGATCCTTCGGCGCACGTGAACTTGCAGCCCCCGCCCGAGCATCCGAAGAAGCACGTGGCCCCAGCCGCACAGCTGCGAGTGCAGCCGCTGCCGCTGCAGTAGCC
>JANNKK010000305.1:0-1842 GCA_031396245.1 Gemmatimonadaceae bacterium | reverse complement strand
TGGCGAACGCCGTGCCCGTGACTGCTGGCAAGCCGTACTCGCGACACACGATCGCTGCGTGGCTCATCATTCCGCCGGAATCGGTGACGGTCCCTGCGATGCGCCGGAACACGGGCGCCCACGACGGTGCGGTGACCGGGGCGACGAGAATCTCGCCATCCTCGAGCTCGGCCACCTGATCGGCGTTGGACAGCACCCGGGCAATGCCCTCGACGACACCAGGGGACGCAGCGAAGCCGCTCAGACCACCGTCGCTCGACATGCCGCCGAGCCACTTCTGAATCGAATCGCTGGTGATGCCCCACAGCATGATCGTGAACGGCTCGGTCACGACCGCCGGCGGAGCCCCGAGTGCCGGCGGGGCATCCCACGCCTGACAGGCAGCCATGATCGCCCTACGCTTGGCAATCACGTCAGGCCAGTACGACGGGCCCCGTGGCGCCACGCCGGCGGACCACGCAAACGTCATGTCACTGATGGCGGTGGGGATCTCGTCGCGCTTGAGCATGAAGATGTCGTCGACATCGCTCCAGAACCCTTCCTTGACGAGCACGTTCGAGAGCTCGCGCATCTTCCGCCACATCACGCTGATGCCCCAGTGCTCGACGTAGAAGTTGTGGTTCTCGACGTAGTGGAACACGGTGCGACTGAGACCGAGCTTGGCCTCGAAGTTGGCCTTGTCGTCGCCGTCGAGCAGATCGATGTACTCGGAGGCGACGCGGTCGCGTTCGGCGATCACTGCCTCTTGTGGGGTGTCGATCTCCTCACCTGCCTGCAGTTTGCGGATGTAGCCGCGCATGAACGAGAAGGGAATGTCGAGACGCTCCGCCCAGACCGCATCGGTGTGGTAGAAGCCGGTTCCGTTGGAGTAGTTGAACCACGGATACTGCGCTTTGGCGTACTCCGCCAACCAGGTTTCTCCCCCGGAGGCAATACGAACAGCAGCGAGTGCCTGATCGACGCTTCCTTCGCACAAGACGTCGCCGAGGTCGTGCTCGATGGCGAGGCGCGCCAGGCGACGCAACTCCTCGTCGGGTCGGAACAGATCGACCTCGATTCCGGCGACCATTTTGGCGATCGACAGGTCGGGGATGCTCGGGAAGACCTGCTTGCAGAACCCGAAGTAGTCGAGGTACGCAGCGTAGCCGAGATTGAGCATCTCGAAGTGCAACTGCCACAGCTCGAGGGACAGGTCGATCAGTTCGTGGTAGCCGTGCTGCAGGTCGTAGACGTTGCTGCGGCCGGTGTGACCGGTGACGACTTCCAGCGGCACCATGTCGGGCAATGGTTCGAAGCTCAGCGCTTCGAGCTTGGCGATCACCACTTTGGCCTTGACAATCCACTCAGCTTCGATGGCGTCCCAGTTGGCGAAGTAGTGGCCGGCACGCTCCATGAAGTGTTCGACGCGCCCCGGGATGTCGTTCGGATCGGCCACCGGAACAGGTGACAGGTAGAACCAGCCGTTGAGGACGCGGATGTCGATGCCCATCGCCGGCGGGACGATGTAGTGCCGGCTGTTGTAGGAACCGAGCGAGGCGAACGCGTACTCGACCAGGCTCATGTCGAACGGTGGCATCACCGTCGGCAGGTGGATCGCGTCGCGGAACCAGAACATCGACTCGTCGTAGTCCTTGCGGGCGTCGCTGAACAGCAGGTGATACGAGTACAGGTCCTCCCAGCCCTCGGCCCCCGGCGGCGTGGGGATGGAAAACGGACTGTCGAAGCGATCCTTGGTCATGTTGTTTCCCCAGTTGTGGAAGCTGTAGAAGTTGTAGAAGTTGTAGAAGTAGTGGTCATTTCTTGACTTGTACGGGCTTCAGCAAGTTGCCGACGACGCCCTCG
>JANNKK010000287.1:0-21105 GCA_031396245.1 Gemmatimonadaceae bacterium | reverse complement strand
GTGGCCGAATCACGTTCCGACACAAGAACTGACGGCGGACGGCAGTAGCCGCGAAGCGGGGGCGATCCTCTAGAGGATCGCCCCCGCTTCGCGGCTACTGCCGTCCGCCGTCAGTTCTTGTGTCGGAACGTGATTCGGCCACGGCTGAGATCGTAGGGCGATACCTCGACGGAGACGCGATCCCCCTGGAGCACGCGGATGCGGAAGCGGCGCATCTTGCCCGCCATCGTCGCGAGCACATCGTGCCCATTGGAGAGATGCACGCGGAATGTCGCGCTGGGGAGCACTTCGCTCACCGTCCCTTCGAGTTCGATCGCTTCTTCTTTCGCCATGGTCTCAGCTGGAGGTCTGACCGGAAGATAGCCGGGCTCCCCCCTCGCTGGCAGGGGTCAACGCGGGGCGTCGCATCGCGCGGAGCCCGCGTCGGCGCTCGCCAGCGCCGCGACGACCTCGCGCACGGTGGACGCGCCGGCGTCGCGGTCGTACCAGGCTTGCTTGTCTCGTGCGAAGGCGTCGGCCTTCCCTTCCCTCCGCGCCGCGACCGCCATCGCCTGTAGGGACGCCGGGCGCTCGACCCAACATCCCGCCTCGTTGCCAGCGGCATCGAGGAGCAGCACGGTCGGAGTCGCCGGACGGCCGTCGGGCGTCCGATGCGCCTCCATCACCGCCCGTCCTTGCTCCGGTGTCACGATCCGCAGCTCGATCGCCGGAGCCTCGGCGACAAGCCGGGCGAGGTAGGGGATCGTATTCACCGAATCGCTGCAACTGTCCACCGCGACGACGAGCAGCCGCCACCGTCCCTTCAGCGCCCGTGCCGTCGCAAGGACGTCGGCCGGCACCTGCGCCTCCCTCCAATGACGCTCCCACTGTTCCCCGCGATCGTCGACGGCGGCAAGGAAGACACCGAACGTCTGGCCACTCGCGTAGAGCGCCGCGAGCGAGGAGTCGGCGGTGGGGACCGGGTGATCCCCGACCTCACACCCTCCCACGGGGAGGACGATGGCGGTGGCGAGCAGGAGTGGCGTGAGCATCAGCGTTCCGTTCGAGGGGTGACCGGAAGATGTCGCGCCGCCGCGCGCCCTGTCCACTCTCCCACTCGACCGTTAACCTCTCTCAATGACGCTCTCCGACCTCTTCGCCCGCCTCTTCGGCGATCCCCTCGAGGTCACTGCGGTCACGTTCGGCATCGTCAGCGTCTGGCTCAGCACCCGCCAGCACATCGCGAGTTGGCCAACCGCGATCGTGAACGTCAGTCTCTTCTTCGCGATCTTCGCGCGGTCCCGGCTCTACGCCGACATGGGGCTCCAGGTCATCTACTTCGTCCTCTCGGTGTACGGCTGGTACGAATGGAAGTTCGGCGGGACGGGGCGCACCGAGTTGCCGGTCTCGAGAGCCACCCGGCGCGACGCGCTCGTGCTCCTGCCGCTTGGCGTCGGCGCCACGGCGATCCTCGGCACCCTCCTCGCGCGCTATACGAACGCGGCACTCCCGTTCCTCGACTCCGCCACGACGGTGACCAGCCTGATCGCGCAGTGGATGATGACCCGGAAGAAGCTCGAGAACTGGGTCGTCTGGATCGTCGTCGACGTGGTGTACGTCGCGATGTTCCTCTCGCGCGGCCTCGCGCTGACGGCGGTCAACTACGCCGTCTATCTCGGCCTCGCGATCCTGGGCTTCGTGCAGTGGCGCCGCTCGCTCGCGGCGCGCGCGGCCGCCGGATGAGCGCCGCGACGCCGGCCCGGATCGTCCTCACCGGCCCTGAGTCGACCGGCAAGACGACGCTCGCCGCCGGGATCGCGTCGGCGCTGGGTGCGCCCCTCGTTGCCGAAGCGGCACGGCAGTTCGCCGAGTCCTTCCCGGGGCCGCTCTCGGAGCTGACGGTGGCGCCGATCGCCCGTCTCTCGATCCGGCTCGAGGAGGCGGCGATCGCGCAGGCTGCGACGCCACCGCCGCTCATCGTGCGCGACACCGATCTGGTGAGCACCGTTGTGTACGCTCGGCACTACTATGGCACCGTGTCGCCCTGGATCGAGGAGGAGGCGCTCGCGCATCGCGGCGACCTCTATCTCCTCTGCGCCCCCGATCTTCCCTGGGTCGCCGATGGCGTTCGCGACCGTCCGGCGGAACGTGAGGAGATGTTCGAGTCCTTCGCCGAAACGCTCAGGCGCATCGGGGCGCGAGTCGTGGTCGTCCGCGGCGTGGGGCGCGAACGCCTCGGCGTCGCCCTCGACGCCGTCGCGGCGTGGGGCGCTACGGCGCCCGAGGCGCCCAGTTCCCCACTGCCCGGTCGAGTCGCGCCACGAACGCGGTGATCGTCCGGGTCGCGCGATAGTAGAATCCCGGCTGGATCCGCTCCGGGTCGTCGGTCGGCTTGTGGTAGTCGGGATGATCCTCGACACCGAAGTACACGAAGGGGATCTTCGCCGCGTGGAACGCCCCCTGGTCGGACTGGCCCGTCCAGTCCTCCTGGCCACCGCCGGTATCGTGGCCGAGTCGCAGCGTCACGGCCGCCGAGGGCACGAGCCCGTTCAGCACGGGACGCATCTGCGGATAAGGCGACGCGCCTGCCGCCCAGAGTTCGCCGCGCTCGTTCCGCGAGACCATGTCGAGGTTCACGTTCGCGGCCACGCGGCCAAGGCGGATCGGCGGCGACGCGACGAAGGCCCGCGCCCCGACGAGTCCGACCTCCTCGGCGTCCCACAGCGCGAAGAGCAGCGTGTGGTCGGGTGGATGCGCGCGGAAGTAGGCGGCGATCGCGAGCACCGCCGCCGTCCCCGACGCGTTGTCGTCGGCGCCGTTGTAGATCAGGCCGCCGCGAGTCCCGACGTGGTCGTAGTGTGCGCTCACCACGATGACCTTGTCGGCGTCGCGGGTCCCGCGGATCGTGCCGATGATGTTCACGCCGCGCACGGTGTCGGCCCCGTTCCGCCGTGGCATCGCGAAGGGATGGAGATAGCCGACTCCGACCGGTTGCAGACCGATCCGCCTGAACTCCCCCTCGAGCCAGCGCCGGGCCTTCGCATTCTCCGGCGTTCCCACGCCGCGGCCCGCCATCGAATCGTGGGCGAGCCGAAAGACGTCGCCGATCAGGCGCGCCGAGTCGACGGTGGGAAGTCCCCCTCGCGAGGGGCCGGTGCCGCTCGCGCTGGATGCGCAGGCGGCGCCGATCAGCGCGCCTACGGCGAGAGACGTGTTCAGCGTGATGCGCGTAAGGCGGCTCGAGTGCATTGGCCCAATATGTCGCGGTCCGCCACGCGGCGCGACACGCGCCGCCGCCACGCCTGAAGCGTCCCCGTCAGGGGCTGGACACCTCGACGACGCGCAGTTGCGCGCGATATCCGTTGCGCGGCGGGAGGTCGGCCGTGGGCAGGGGCGTGATGTCGAGCAACTCGACGTGGTAACTGCCGACGATGACCGCGGACGGCTGATCCAGGAACCGGAGCTCGTGCAACGACTCCACTCCCCCAAGCGTGGTCAGGCCGATCCGGATCCGCACCCGTCCGGCCCAGATGCACTGGATCAGCGGATCGTTGGGACAGCGGGAATCCTCCAGAACCTCGACGAAGCGGACGACGAGCCTCGCGTCGGGCACGGCCAACGGCTCGGCGACGCGGATCCAGAAGGCTTCACCGAGCTGTGCGCTCGTCACCGGCTCGACGGCGCCGCTGCACGCAGCGACGCCGAGGGCGAACGCAATGAGAAGCGGGGCAGGACGGATCATCTCCCCGTCCTACCCCGCTCCCCCTTCCCCAGTCACGTCCCGTGGCGCGCGCGGGACGCACCGTTCTCAGAACGCCGTCACCGCCTCGAACATGAAGCCCTTGAACCGACCGCCGTTGCGGATGTCGGTGGTGGCGAAGCCCATGTACTTCTGGTCGACGTACTCGGCCTTCATCAGGAGACTCGGGGTGATGAACCAGCCGCCGCCGAAGTTCGTGCGCTCGACTTCGACGTCCGGTCCCGCCGCCGCGATGACGCCGCTGAACTTATTCCAGCGCGCGCCGGCGTAGAACCGCTCGCCGGGGCCGAAGCGGTACACGCCCTCAGCCATCAGCTGCGAGACGTCGCGGGTCGCGGTCTCGGCGGCCGAGCGGCCCGACGCAGACTCCCACATCCCGAAGAACTCGAACCCGCGGAATTTCACGAACGGATTGACCATCATCCCGGTCATCTCGTCGCTGAATCCGGGGTTGATCGCACCCGAAGTGGGCTGGGACGACTCGGTCGCCTTGTAGTTCTCCATCACGTAGTAGTAGCGCGAACCGGCACGGTCACCCGAGTAGATCGTATTGCTGATGGCGCTATTCTGGCCGCGCCACGACCCGGTCAGCCGGATACGGAGGTCCTCGTTGATCTGCTTGTCGTAGCCGACCTTCAGCATGTGCGCTGGGTCGCGATCGGCCGGACGCGCGATCTGGCCGCGAATCTCGCCATTGGTCAGGGCCGCGACCGCGAGGAATCCGTTACGCTGGAAGATCACCTCGGCACCCACTTCGGTCGTGAACGCCTCGAGGATCGCGTTGCCGACGAACGGATTGTAGATCGCCTGGCCGTTGTCCGAGCGACGGAAGTGGAAGTCGCCGTAGTTCACCTCGAAGTGGCCGATCTTCACCGTCATGTACTGCATCATCGTCTTGAGCAGCGGCAGGTCGATCGGCGATTCGTCGATCTGGATGAAGCCATCCTTGACCCACGTCTCGTTGTGGCGACGGGCCGAGAGATAACTGGTCAGGTTGATGCTGATGCCGGGGGCGACCTGCGTGTGCATGAAGAGGTTCGCGGTCGCGTTATTGAAGCCCTTGCCGATCTGAATCAGCCGATTGCGGTTCGTGGTTGCTGTGCTGCCGGCGTTGCCCGGCGACGGGTTCACCGCCGCGACGAACACCGAGTCAGCCGTGTTTTCGTGCGAGAGTCCTTGGAACTGCTGCGTGAAGGCGGCGCCCCACTGGATCTTGAATCCCTCGTAGGCCGAACCCGCCACCTTCGGGGTCTCGAAGACGTTCTGGCCCCGCTTGTCATGCATCCGGATGTACTGCACGGCGCGCGGCTGCTGCCAGCCGGCCTGTGCGGAGTCCACGGTCTGTGCGCCGAGGGGTGCGAGGCAGGCGACGCTCGCCGCGCCAAGGAGTAGGCTACGAAGGGTTGTCATGGGATCGGACCTCTGGGGAAGGTGAACGGTCGCGTTCGCGCCGATCACGGGTTGAGCTGCAAGTCGAAGTTCACGGTGACCATCTCGTTCACCTTGAGGGCCCCCAACATCAGCTTCGGGGGCACTACGCTCCAATCGGTCATCTTCAGCGCGTACTTCCCGGTCACCCGCAGGGCCGACCCAGCCGACGCGAACTCCGCCGGCATCGTGATCGACTGTGCGACGCCGTTGATCGTCAGCGTCCCCTGCAGCGTGCCCGTCACCGCCGTCGCGGCTGGGGCGAGCGCGTAGTTCGTCAGCACGAAGGTGATGTGCTCATGCTTCGTCGCGTTCAGGGCGCGGAGCATGTGGCCGTTCATCGTGTTGTTGGCACAGTCGAGCTTCGCTGTCGGGAAGGTCAGGGTCGCTTCGGTCACCGAACGCTCCCCCTTGAGCACGGCGGAGATGGCGGCCGGACCCTCGCCGCCGATCGCACCTTCGATCGCCGTCGCCTTGCACGTGAAGTCGCGCACCGTCGACTTGCCGTCGAACCAGAGACGGCTCTCCGGCGCGAGGGCGAGGGGTGCCGGCGCGGTCCGCCAAGCTGCTCCGAATGTCAGCGCGAGCAGGGCGGCTGTTGCTCCGCGAATGCCTCTGCGCATAGGGTCTCCAAGGAAGGGACTCACTCGGCGCGCGGTGTGCGCGCTTCGTGGTCTGAAGCTCGCCGTAGGGGCAACCCCTATCAGTAGGGTTGAGCCGGAATTTTGGTACGATGCTTCGGACCCCCTGCGTAGGGTGTTCCCCTACGGCGCGCAGAGCTCCGCGCTCGGGTAGCCGGGAGGATGTCCCCACCCCACTAGCGTGAGCGTCGTCTCCCCGAGGACCGGCATGCGGCTCTCGATGCGGATCGGCATCCTGCACGCGCCCTCATCGATGTGGATGCGGATCGTGCCCATCCCCCGGTACCGCTTGGGGTCCTTCACGTGCATCTCGACGACGCGGGTGCGAAAGATGCCGGCGCGTGTCGTCAGCGTGTCGCGACCGAGAACGCGGACGATCGTGGGATTCCGCGCGGCGTCGAAGTGTCGCGAGAAGCTCTGCACCGTGCCCGAGTCGAGCGGCAGGGTGCGGAGGAAGTAGATGAACGAGAGCTCATCGAGGGGCTCTCTCGCCGCCAGGGCGCCGCCGCGCCCGTCGGCGTCCGTCCATCGGCCGGCGGCCGAGTCGATGCGGACCCGCTCGTCGGAGCGCGACAGCACGTGTCGCTCCGCCTTCTCGAACCGAACGATCCCGAAGCGCATCGGGTCGAGCCAACTGGCAGTGCGGTCGGTCGCGTGGATCGGACCCTTCCCTGCCTCCATCTCGAAGCGCAGCACCCAGACGCTGCTGCCCGCCTCGATGATCGGCCCCTCGATCCACATCCTTCCTGTCCCGACATCCCCGATCCGCGAAACCCGCACCTGGTAGCGCAGGACCTCTCCAGGCTGGAACGGCAAGAGGCTTTCCTGCGCCCCTCCCGCCGTGGCATGAAGGCAGCCCATGAGTGCGAGGGCGAGGAGAGCGGGCTTCCCTGAGGTCACAGCTGTGAGGATGATGGCTCCATACCGGAGGCGACAGTGGACTTCGCCAGCGGCGACGTAGGGGAATGTATGAGCGACCACGAGTTCGAGGCCGGACCTGTCCGGAACTCGTGAGCTCCAGCCCCCTGTGAAACCCCAACGACGGCATTCGGGTCGTATCTCCCGTGCGCCCCGACCGCCGCTACCGCGTCATCCCGGACTCCGGGCTCGAACTGCTCGCCGCGTCGTACCACGGGCATCGCTTCGTGCCCCACGCCCACGACTACGCGGTACTCGCGATCACCGAGTCGGGCGAGGCCGCAGGACTCGAGGGCGAACAGGGGGGCCGCCTTGGCCCCGGCGCGGTGCTCCTCATCCCTCCTCGCGTCGTGCACGCGGCTCGGTCGGTGGGCTCGTCGCCCTGGGAGTACCGCGCGTTCTATCTCAGCGCCGAGCGTTTTGATTCGGCTGCAGGCGCGCACGGTCGCACCGCGATGACGACGGTCATCCACCACGCCCCGCGCCTTGCGCGGCGGTTGCGCGAGTTGCACCGGGACCTCGAAGCGGGCGCCGACGCCGCCGTCACGGCCTCGCTCGACGCGACCCTGCGCGACCTCGCGCCGCTCTTCGACCGTGCCGTCAGCGCGAAGGGCGAACGACGGACGAACGGCGCGGTGCAACGCGTGCGGTCGCTCATCGACCATGCGCCGCTCCACCGCTGGTCCCTTGGGAGCCTGGCGCGCGCCGTCGGGGTGAGTCCCTTCCATCTCTGTCATTCGTTCCGGCGAGAGTTGGGAACGACCCCATACGCGTACGCGCTCCAGCGACGGGTCGGGGTGGCGCGCGAACGACTCGCCACCGCAGGAACGATCAGCCAAGTGGCGCACGATCTCGGATTCGCCGACCAGAGCCACCTCACGCGGCTCTTCCTCCGTGTCTTCGGCGTGAGTCCGGGGGAGTATCGCGCAGCCGTCCTGGGCGCACGCTAGAGCTCGAACGGAGAAGGGGCGGCCCTCTCGGACCGCCCCTCGCCGTCTGCCGCCCGCCGTCTTATTGCACGGCGTTGATCATGTCGAAGATCGGCAGGTACATCGCGACCACCATGCCACCGACAACGACGCCGAGGAAGACGATCATCATCGGTTCGAGGAGGGAGAGGAGGCCACCGACGGCCGCGTCCACTTCCTCGTCATAGAAGTCGGCGATCTTCGAGAGCATCTCATCGAGGCCGCCGGTCTGTTCGCCCACCGCGATCATCGAGATCACCATCGGGGGGAAGACGCCCGACTTCGCGAGGGGGGCGGAGATCGTGTCGCCGCCCGCGATCGATGAGCGCGACGCGAGGATCGCATCCGAGACGACGCGATTGCCGGCGGTCTTGGCCGTGATCTCCAATCCGTCGAGGATGCTGACCCCGGAGCTGATCAGGGTCCCGAGGGTGCGGGTGAATCGCGAGACCGCCGACTTCCGGATCACGTCCCCGAGTACTGGGGCCTTGAGCAGCAGCCGGTCGATCACCAGCTGACCGTTCGCGGTCGCGTAGTAGCGCTTGAGCGACTGGAAGCCGAAGAAGCCGCCGATGATGAGCGCCCACCAATACCCCTGGAGGAACTCCGAGAGCGCGATGACGACGCGCGTCGGGAGCGGCAGGGCGAGACCGACCGAAGCGAACATGCTCTGGAACGTCGGGATGACGAAGAGGAGGAGCACGGTGATCGCCGTACCGGCGACGCCCATGATGACGCCCGGGTAGATCATCGCGCCCTTCACCTTCCGCACGAGGGCGTCGTTCTTCTCCATGAAGGTCGCGAGCCGCATCAGGATCGTGTCGAGGATGCCGCCCGCCTCCCCCGCCGCCACCATGTTCACGTAGAGTTCGGTGAAGGCATTCGGGTGCTTGGCGAGCGCATCAGCGACGGTGTGCCCCGACTCGACGTCGAAGACGACCTGGCGCGTGACGTTCTGCAGGACCGGATTCTCCGACTGCTTCGAGAGGATGTCGAGGGCCTGGACGAGGGGGAGGCCCGAGTTGATCATCGTCGAGAACTGCCGGGTGAAGATCACGATGTCGCGCATCGCGATCGACCCCTTGGTCTTCGACTTGCCCTTCGCCTGCTCCTCCACCTTCACGACCGTCATCCGCATCTTCTTCAGTTGCGCGACGGCGTCGTCCTTGTTCGCGGCCTCGATGGTCGCGGACTTCATCTCGCCTTGGGCGGTCCGGGCGGTGTACGTGAAAGCAGTCATCGATTCTCCTTAGTGAGCGCTCGGTCAGCGACGTCCGCCGGCGGCCGGGGACCCTGACTTCCCCGAGGCGCTGGACCCTTCGTCGATGGCGGTCTTGCCGATCATCCGCAGGAACTCGGTCGGGTCGCCGGAGGTGCGGAGACACTCCTCCTCCGTGACCTCCTTCGCCGTGTAGAGCTGGTAGAGCGAATCGTTCAGCGTCTGCATCCCGAACTTCTTCCCCGACTGCATCGAGGAGTAGATCTGGTGGATCTTGTCGTCGCGGATCAGCGCCCGGATGGCGGGCGTGACGACGAGGATCTCGGCCGCCATCACGCGGCCCTTGCCGGTGCGCCGGGGGAGGAGGCACTGGGTGACGATCCCCTCGAGCACGAACGCGAGCTGGGCCCGCACCTGCGACTGCTGGTGCGCTGGGAAGACGTCGATGATGCGGTTGATCGCCTCAGCTGCCGAGTTGGTGTGGAGCGTGGCGAAGGCCAAGTGACCCGTCTCGGCGATGGTGATGCCGGCGTGGATCGTCTCCAAGTCGCGCATCTCACCCACCAGTACGACGTCGGGGTCCTCGCGCAGCGCGTACTTGAGGGCGTTGCCGAACGACTTCGTGTCGCTCCCGACCTCGCGCTGGTTGACGATGCAGCCCTGGTGCTTGTGGATGAACTCGATCGGGTCCTCGACCGTGAGGATGTGCCCCTTCCGCTCGCGGTTGATCTTGTCGATCATCGCCGCGAGGGTGGTCGACTTGCCGGAGCCGGTGGGGCCGGTCACGAGTACGAGGCCGCGCGGCTTCTCGGCGAGCTTCGCGATGATCGGCGGCAGGTTCAGGTCGGCGAACGTCTTGATCGAGAAGGGGATCTGCCGCATCACGATCGAGACGCACCCGCGCTGCTTGAAGCAGTTGCCGCGGAACCGCGAGAGGTTCTGGATCCCGAACGAGAAGTCGAGCTCGTCCTCCTGCTCGAATCGCTTCTTCTGGTTCTCGGTGAGCACCGAGTAGGCGAGTTGCAGCGTGTCCTTCGGTTGCAGGACGAAGTCCTGTCGCGACGTCTGGATGTCGCCGTCGATGCGCATCTTCGCGCGCTCGCCGGCGGTGATGTGCAGGTCGGACGCACCGCGCTCGATCATCTCCTCGAGGAGCACGCGGAGGTTGACGGGTTGGGCAGCGCTGGCGGGAGCGGTCATTCCGAAGGGGGAAGGAGAAAGGTGGAAGGGGAAAGGTGACTCACGCGCTCGTCTCGCGAGCGACCTGCTCGAGCGTGGTGATCCCCTTCCAGACCTTGAGCAGGCCGTCCATCCGCAGGGTGAGCATCCCGCCCTCGACCGCCGCGTCCTTGATCTCGGCGGCGCCGACGTTCTGCAGGATGAGCTTTCGGAGCGCTGGGGTCATGAACATCACCTCATAGGCGCCTTGCCGCCCCTTGAGGCCCGAGCCGTTGCACTTGTCGTAGCCCGTCCCCTTGAAGAAGGGCATCTCCTGGGCCTTGGTGTGTATCGTGACCTTCTCGAGGTAGGGCTGCGCGTCCTTCGGCGCGCGGGCGATCATGTCCTTGACCGCCTCCTCCGTGAAGCGGAGGTCCTCCAAGGTGGACTTCGACGTGATCTTCGACGCCTCGAACTCGGCCACGTCGGGCTTGTACGGCGCCTTGCACCCTGAGCAGATGCGCCGCAACAATCGCTGCGCGAGCACGAGGTTGAGCGCCGAGCTCACGTTGAACGGCTCGAGCCCCATGTCGAGGAGGCGGGTGATCGTCTCGGCGGCCGAGTTCGTGTGCAGCGTCGAGAGCACGAGGTGGCCGGTGAGCGCCGCCTTGATCGCGATGCCGCCGGTCTCGAGGTCGCGGATCTCGCCCACCATGATGATGTTCGGGTCCTGCCGCAGGAACGCCTTGAGCGCCGCGGCGAAGGTCATCCCGATCTCGGTCCGCACCAGCACCTGATTGACCCCGTAGAGGTTGTACTCCACCGGGTCCTCGGCCGTCATGATGTTCGTGTCGATCGCGTTGACCTTGCTGATGCAGCTGTAGAGCGTCGTCGTCTTCCCCGAGCCGGTCGGGCCGGTCACGAGCACCATGCCGTAGGGATTCGAGACGGCCTCCATCAGTTCCTTCTCGGCGCGCGGCTCGATGCCGAACTTCTCGAGGTCGAGCGTCAGGTTCCCCTTGTCGAGGATCCGGAGCACGACCTTCTCGCCGAAGAGCGTCGGGAGCGTCGAGACGCGGTAGTCGATGACCTTCTTCCCCATCTTCAGCTTGATGCGCCCGTCCTGCGGCACGCGGCGCTCGGCGATGTTGAGGGCGCTCATGATCTTGAACCGCGAGATGAGCGCCGGCTGCATCTTCTTCGGCGGCTTCATCACCTCCTGCAGGGCGCCGTCGATCCGGTAGCGCACGCGAAGGTCGTGCTCGAAGCACTCGAAATGGATGTCGGAGGCCCCGCGCTTCACCGCGTCGGTGAGGATCGCGTTGATCAGCTTGACCACCGGGGCATCGTCCACCGCGGCCGCGAGCGCCGTGGCGGACATCTCCTCCTCCTTCTCCTCGACGACCTCGACGTCCCCTTCGCCCCCCTCCAGCTCCTCGATCTCGGAGAGGAGGGCCGACATCTGGACGTCACTCGACTCGTACAGCTTCTCGATGACGTTGCGCAGCGTGAACTCGCCGGCGATCACCGGGAAGATGTCGTAGCGGGTGATGAACTTGAGGTCCTCGATGACACCGAGGTTCGTCGGGTCGGCCATCGCGACGGTGAGGGTGCGGCCGTCGCGCTTGAGCGGAAGGACGAGGTTCTTCGTCGCCAGGTCAGCCGGCACGAGCTTCACGATCTTCGGATCGACCTCGAATTTCGAGAGGTCCACCGCCGGCATCTTGAACTGGCGGGCGAGACAGCGGGTGAGCTCGTTCTCCTGGATGAAGCCGAGCTTCACGAGGTTGTAGCCGACGCGGGTCCCGCTCTGGCGCTGTTCGTCGAGTGCCTTCTGCAACTGCTCGCGGGAGATGAGCCCCTCCTTCAGGAGGAGGTCACCGATCCGTTCACCACCGGCGGTCGCTGCTGAGGCCATGTCGCGTGTCGAGGCGGGACGACGGGAACCCGGGCCGCACGCGTGGCGCGTCGCCCGAGCGGGTGATCGTGGTGAAGGTGTCGGGCCGGAGGCGATGGTGTCAAGGACACCGACTCACCTCGTGCGCATCCTGAACCATCGGTGGCTGACGAGCCGCGCGAGAGAAGGTGACGAACGGGGCGACGCGCGCCGCGAGCGAAGGGCCGACGCCCTTCACGCGCTGGAGCCCGTCGAGCGACGCGAAGGGACCATTCGTCTCGCGATCAGCGACGATCCGTGCGGCAAGCGCCGGTCCGATCCCCGGCAGCCGGTCGAGCGACGCGGCGTCGGCGAGATCGAGGTCGATCGGCGCGCGTCGCAGCGCCTCGTGCGGGTCGGCGCGCGCCGACGCGGTAGGCTTCGTGGCCGCCGGCGGCACGTCGGACCCGGCCCGCACCGCGGTCTCGCGCGACTTGCGACTCGCCGGCCGCCGGCCGCCAGTGGCGATCGCCGAGTCGACGCGCGCGATCTGCGTTGCGAGCGCCTCGCGATCGCTGCGCGGCACGTCGGGCGCTCGCAGGGCGCGAAGGCCACGCACGCCGGTGCCCAGCGCGGCGACCGCGGCGACGAAGAGCAGGGCGCGGCGCTCGGCGGGGGTGGGCACGTGCGAGGATGCGATTCTCTCCGGCGCGCGCGCTCATCCGCGTGTCGCGGCCGTCATCCCCCGACCGCCACTGCTTACCACCACGGCGGACACGAAGGACACGAACACCGCGAAGGACACGGAGAACAGCTACCACGAACGACTTCGGGGGAACTCAGCGCCCGACTGGGTGGCGCTGTCGTTCCCCCTGCTTTGCCGTGCTTCGTGTTCTTGGTGGTCTTCGGGTCCTTCGTGTCACTGTTGTTTCGCTGACATCAGCAGGGCCTTGATACTGTCGCTATGTTGTTCTTGTACTGACGCCATACTCTGTTAAAATCCCGCTACAAGTCCCGGAGAACACGAAGCGCTACGTCTCCGACCAGCTGCAGTGTGCGTTGCGAGACCTTGTCCAGTGTGTCGTTCACCGTGTGGTGCCATTCGAAGTCGAGGTCGATGACATCGATGACCCGAAGCCCCTTCTCGATCAGCGGCATATGGTCGTCTGTGATCGGGCCGTACTCGCGGTTGCTGAACGCCGCGCCGTGACCCATTCGCTGCGCGGTGCTCCAGACGCGCTGCACCACCTCGGGCGCGGCGCGGATCGAGTGCGACTCCTGCTCGAAACGCGGTGAGGCGTCCCCGACCATGTCCCAGAGGACGCCGAAGAGCGGCGCGTATCCCGCCTCGGGAAGGTGCTCGGCGAAGTACCGCGCGCCGATCAGTACGTCGGTGTTCGTGTCGAAGCTCCCCCAGTCCTCCCCGTCCGTGAAGAGCAGGTCGACACCGACCGACGGCCCCGCCTTCTTGAGCTCGTCGGCGACCCCAAGGAGGATCGCGACGCCGGAACCACCATCGTTCGCTCCCGGCACACCGCGGGCGATGTCGACCGGATCGCTGGACCGGTCGGCGCGCGGCCGGCTGTCCCAGTGCGCGAGATAGAGCACGCGACGCGCCTCCGCGGGGCGGAAGCGCGCGAGGAAGTTCCTCATCGGGAGCTTCTTCCCGTCGGCGGTGGTGTGTGTCCACGACTGGACCAGCACGGTGTCGGCGCGCGAGCGGAGCTGCGCCAGGATCCAGTCGCCGGCGGCGCGGTGCGCGGCGGTCCCCGGGATCCGCGGACCGAACTCGACCTGAGTCTTCACATATCCGATCGCGGCCGCACCGTCGAATCCGCCGGGCACAGCCGCTGCGCTCACCTCGGCGGCCGCGCGGCCGGCGGCATCGGCCCCGCCGCACGCGGCGACCAGACTGAGGGCAAGCGTGATCCGAGCGAAGTGACGGGGCACCGTGACGACTCCGATGATGAAGCGCGCATCCTCTGACGCGGAACGGGGTACCTCCTCGATGCCGCGGACTTGCCGCACCACTCGCGCGCAGTGGAATATACGGCTACCCATCGCCCAGCGCCCCGCATACCCCTCCGCGTGAAGATCGTCCCCCGCTACATCCTGCGCGAACATCTCGGGCCGCTGGTCTTCGCGCTCTCGGCGCTGACCTCGCTCCTGCTGCTGAACTTCATCGCCAAGCGATTCGGCGAGCTGGTCGGCAAGGGCCTCCCGTGGCGCGTGATCGCCGAGTTCCTCTTCCTCTCAGTGCCCTTCACGCTCGCGATGACGATGCCGATGGCGGTGCTCGTCGCGACCCTCCACACCTTCTCGCGTTTCGCCGCCGAGAACGAGATCACTGCTTTCAAGGCAAGTGGCGTGAGCATGCAGCGCCTCGTGAGACCGGTGATCGTCGCCGGTGCGGTGATCACCCTGTTGATGACCTGGTTCAATGACCAGGTCCTGCCGCGAGCGAACCATCGGCTCGCGACGCTCCAGTCGGACATCGCCCGCGTCAAGCCGGCGCTCGCGCTCTCCGAACAGGTGATCAACGAGGTGGTGCCGCGGCAGCTCTACCTGCGCGCGAGCCGGATCGCCGCCGGTACGAACCAGATGCACGATGTCACCATCTACGACCTCGGCGACCCGTCGCGGCGACGCACGATCGTGGCCGACAGCGGGTCACTCGCCTTCTCCTCCACCGGATCGGACCTCCTCCTCACGCTCCGCTCGGGTTCGATGACCGAGGTCGCCTCCGGGGATCCGGAGCGGCTCCAGCGCAGCTTCTTCCTCCAGAACGTGATCCGCGTGCGCGGCGTCGCGACGCGACTCGACCGCAATGAGGATCGCAGCGCCTTCAAGTCGGACCGGGAGATGACCGTCTGCGAGCTCCTCTCGCGCGTGTACGAGGCCGACCGTCAACGGCAGATGACGTGGACTCGACTCGTCGAGGCCGAGGGCCGAGGCGCGCGCCCCGACTCCGCTCCCCCAGTCGCGAGTGGCGCCGGTGGACTCTACTGCCGCGGCCTGCAAGCGCTGCGTACCGCGCTCTCCCCGCGCGAAGCGGTCGCGGCGACCCCTGTGCGATCCGACGCCGCCACGCCGCAGAATCAGGGGAAGCAGCCCGAGCGCGTCGAGAGACCCGAGGCGGTCCAACTCCCCTCGCCCAAGGGAGAGGACCCGGTCCTCGTGAGGGGACTCGAGCAGGACCTCGAACTCATCGAGGCGAGCATCGATCAATACCGTGTCGAGATCGAGAAGAAGTTCGCGATCGCCTCGGCCTGCTTCGTCTTCGTGCTCTTGGGCGCGCCGATCGCGCTGCGATTCCCGCGCGGAGGGGTCGGGATGACGATCGGCGTCAGTCTCGGCGTCTTCGCGATCTACTATATGGGCTTGCTCGCCGGGGAGACCCTCGCCGACAACGCCTATCTCGACCCCGGGATCGCGATGTGGGGCGCGAACATCCTGCTCGGGACAGTCGGGATCTACCTCACGATCCGCCTTGGCAGCGAGGGCTCGACCTCGCGCGGCAGTGAGAGTTCGGAGTGGTGGAGCCGCCTCATCGGCCGGCTCACCCGGAAGCGCGCCGCGTGAGGTCCCTCCTCCGGCCGCTCGACCGGTATGTGCTCACCGAGTTCCTGAAGGTCCTCGCGGCGACCGCGCTCGGGTTCCCGGCGCTGGTCATCGTCATCGACCTGACCGAGAAGCTCGGGTCGTACATCGGCCGCAAGCTCCCGGTCGGCGACGTCGCACTCGCGTACCTGTACGGCGTGCCCGACACGATGTTCCTCGTGTTGCCGGCCGCGGTCCTCTTTGCGACTGTCTTCACGATCGGCGGATTCACGCGCCACAGCGAGCTCACGGCGGCCAAGGCGTCAGGGATCAGCTTCCACCGGTTCATCCTGCCGATCGCCGGTGGCGCGGTGGCAGCGACGCTGATGGGGCTCGCCCTCGCCGAGATCGTCCCGCCGCTCAATGCGAGGCGACTGGAGCTCCTGCAGGAAAAGACGTTCCGGAACACGAACAAGCGGTCGAACTTCGCCTATGCGGCCGACGAGGGACGGGTGTACAAGATCGGATACGCCGATGTCGCGACGGCGAGCCTGCAGTCGATCGAGATCGAGCGGCAGGGGACGGGGCCGGCGTATCCGACGTATGTGATCGCGGCGAAGGCGGGAACGTGGGAGCCGGCGCGCGGGCGCTGGACGCTGAAGGAGGGGGTGATGCACCTGCTCCCCGATTCGCTCTCGAACCTCACCATCCGCTTCGACTCGCTGGTCGACCCGCGATTCTCCGAGGCACCGAGCTCACTGATGGCGAATCCGAAGGCGCCGGCGGAGATGGGGTATCGCGACCTCGGGCGGTTCATCCGCGCGATGGAGCGGTCGGGATCGGATGTGAACAAGCTGCGCGTGGAGCGGATGTTGAAGATCGCGATCCCGGTGACGTGCGTGATCATCATGCTCTTCGGCGCGCCGCTGGCGACGAGTACGCAGCGCGGCGGGACCGCGTACGGCATCGGGATCAGCCTCGCCACGACGGTGCTCTTCCTCGTCCTCCTCCAACTCACGCAGGCGATCGGCGCGGGGGGGATCATCCGCCCGGAGTTGGCGGCGTGGCTCCCCGGGGCGATCTTCACGGTGATCGGTACCTTCCTTCTCATCCGCGTCCGGACCTGACGTGCCCCAACGTCCGACGGCATCCTTCCCAGTCGTACAGCGGGGGGGGCTCCAGTTCTTCCGCTACATGGGCCGCGCCACCCTCGACCTCCTCGCGGGGATCGGCGGGCGGGTGCTCTTCGTCGGCGAGATCCGGCGGGCGCTGCGCGAGGGGAAGACGTGGGCCCCTCAGGTCTTCCACCAGATGCGGACGATCGGCGTGGACTCCCTCCCGCTGGCGATCATGGTCGCGGCGTTCATCGGCGGCGTGATCGCGATCCAGATCCGGTATCAGCTCTTCCCGGGCGTGCAACTCTCGCTGGTGGGACTCTCGACCCGGCAGATCGTGATCCTCGAGACGGGCCCGCTGCTCACCGGACTCGTCCTCGCGGGCCGGGTCGGTGCGAAGATGACGGCCGAGATCGCGACGATGCGGGTGACGGAGCAGATCGACGCCCTGGAGACGCTGGCCTATGATCCGGTGGCGTATCTCGTCGTGCCGCGCCTCATCGCCGCGATCGTGATGCTGCCGATCCTCACCGTCTTCGCCGACGTCTTCGGCGTGATCGCCGGCCTCCTCGCCTCGGTGCTCGCGTCCGACGTGCAGTTCTCGCAGTTCATGGAGGGGATGAAGCTCGGCTTCGACCAGTTCCAGGTGACGTACAGCCTGATCAAGGCGACGCTCTTCGGCGCCGCGATCGCCTTCCTCTGCACCTATGAGGGCTACCATACCTTCGGCGGCGCCGAGGGCGTAGGGCAGAGCACGGCGAAGGCGGTCGTCGTCTCCTCGATCGCGATCCTGATCCTCGATGCCATCACGGCCGTGTTCCTGGCCCCCTATCTTCAGTCATGAAGCGACGCGACGAAGTCCTTGTTGGGATCGTGGCGACGATCGCGCTGGCGCTCGCGGTGGTCGGCTCCCTTTTCCTCGCCCGCGGCGGGCTGCTGCCCGGCTACGCGGTGTACGGGCTCTTCCCCTGGGGCTCAGGACTCCGCCAGGGGCAACCGGTGATGCTCTCCGGCGTGGCGATCGGCTACATCGGCGACGTCGACATCCGTCCGACCGGCGGCCTGGTCGTCGAGATGCGGATCTACAAGCAGTACCACATCCCGAAGGGGACGGTCACGAAGGTCGTGCCCAACGGGTTCTTCGGTGACATGATGATCGCGATGAATCCGACTGACACGACGACCGAGGTCTTCGTCGCGGGGGACACGATCATCGGGACCAAGTCGGTGGGCGTGGGGGAGGTCGTCGCGCAGGTGGATTCGATCGCCAAGGACATCCGCGAACTGACACAGGCGCTGCGAAGCGAGCTCATCGAGCAGGGCGGACTGAAGGACATCCGGCGGACGGTGACGAGCGCGAACGCTCTCATCACGAGTCTCGGGACGATAGCCGAGGCGCAGTCGGCGGAGTTGACGAAGACGCAGGAGAGCCTTCGGAAGCTCGCGAGCTCGGTGGACTCGGCCTCCGTCGACTCGACGGTGCGGGCGATCGGGACGCTGGCCGGCAACGTGAGCACGCTGACGGCGGACCTCCGCACGACCACCGCGCGACTGAATGGCGTGCTGGCCAAGCTCGAGGGGAGTGAGGGCTCGGCCGGTCTCCTGATGAACGATCCGGGGCTCTACAAGGACGTGCGGTCGCTGTTGGCGAGGTTGGATTCGCTGACGGCGGATTTCCAGAAGAATCCGCGCAAGTACATAAATTTGACGATCTTCTAGACGGCGGACGGCAGACGGCGGACGGCAGTCACTGCAACGTCAGCTGTTGACTGCCTCCTTGATGCGCGAGTGAAGCGCCGTGAGCATACGTCGGAGCCCTTCGCACTCCACGTCGAATCGCGTGTGGGTCGGCGCGTCGAGCATCCCGACGTCACGCGCGACGAAGAGTAGGCTCCGCAACTCGGCGGCTGAACCCAGGGCGATGCCGAGGAAGCGAGCGAACTGTGCCTGCGAGACGCCGCCAGCGCCCTCGGCGATGTTCGAGCCGATCGACACCGCGGCGCGGCGGAGTTGGGACCGCAGTCCGAAGTCGGTCCACGATTGGGTCGCGCGATAGAGCTCCACACTCAGCGAGTGAGCGCGGCGCCAGACCGCCAGCTGCTGGAAGGGATGCACGATGCGAAGGTCGCTCGGGTCGCCCCGCAACCCGCATCGCCACTACGCGCGCGCAAGCGAAACGGCCCGGGGATCCCTCCCCGGGCCGTTCCTGCCAACTGCTGCTCGCGTGCCGCCGTCCGCCTACCGCCGTCCGCCGTCCTCAGTTGAAGGTATACCGCGCCCCCAACTGGATCCTGAACACATCCGACGTCCCGCTGTTCCGCTGGAGCGTGCGGGCCTGGAGGGCCGTACCGAAGTTGCGGAGCCGGTACTGCGCGGCGCCGGTGCCGGTCACACCAGCCGGGATGAGCGGCGAGGCCGACACGAGACTCCAGCTACGGCCCCAGTCGGAGTTGAACATGTTCGTGAAGTTCATGATGTCGAGCCGGAACTGCAGACGATGTGGCTTGCCATTCACCATCTGCATCACTTCCTGCGTGACGCTCACATCGGCGCGGGTCACCATCGGGAGGAAGACCGCGCCACGCTCGACGTACTGGCCGCGGTGCGACTTCATGTACTTGTCCTGCTGGATGAGCGCTTCGAACGCCACCTTCTGCTCAGTCGGAGTCCAGGTCCGTGCGGGCGCGCACGTCGGCGGGCTGCACGTCAGGCTGGCGAAGAGCATCTGCGAGGTGTCGGTCGGGATGTAGATGAGGTCGTTGGCGTTGCCGCCATCGCCGTTCATGTCGCCGCCGAAGGTGTAGCTGCCGTTCCCCGACATCCGGCTCTCGAGGAAGAGCGAGATGCCCGTCGGACCGATCGGGAGGACCTGCTTGGTGTAGGTCGCGGCGAGGAACCACCGGTGTCCGAGCGTCGTCCCGGAGAAGCCGACGCCGGGGAGGTTCGCGTTGCCGGAGTGCTGGTTGCTCTGGAAGGAGCCGAGCGCAATAGAGCCCGGATCCACCGTGTTGCGCGACTCGCCGTAGCTCCACGCCGCCTTGGCGAAGAGGCCGTTCAGGAATCTCTTCTCGAGCGAGGCCGCGATGTTGTAGGAGTTGCCGCGGTTCTGGTTCTTGAGCACCACCGCACTCGTGATCTTGCAGTTGATGCGCTGCTGCACGCCCGTGAATCCGGCGGCGACGCAATCGTCCACCGACCACCGCGGGCGGTTATCCACGCCGGTGAAGGCGCCGTCGGCCGGCGAGAGGTTCGCGTCGATGTAGTAGACGCCGTTAACGTCGAGCGCCACCATCCACTCGACGGTGCCAACGAGTCCATACGGGAGCTTGCGGTCGATCGCGAGATTCGTCCGCCAGAGCTGCGGGAACTTGAAGTCGGGGTCGGTGAATGCCAGCTCGTAGGAGGAGGCGGGCTGTCCGTTCACGCTCGCCGGCTTGTAGTGGTCGGGATCGGGGTGGAAGGGCCGCGAGGTGACGTTGGTGAGGTTCTCGAAGCCGGTGAGCACGCCGTTGCCGCCGATCTGGTTCGAGATCCAGACGTAGGCCGGGGTGCCAGTAAAGATGCCGGTTCCGCCGCGGACCTGGGTGATGCCATCCCCGGCCATATCCCAGTTGAATCCGATACGGGGTGAGAAGAGCAGTTTGGGGTCCGGTAGGTGTTGCGTCGAGTACTGCACCGGATACCCGTTCTCATCCTTGAAGAACATCGCGGCGGCTTCGTAGTTCGCGAATCCGGTGTCGCCGAACCTCGGCATCTCGACCCGGAGTCCCATCGTCACCGTGAGGTTGTCGCGGGCGCGCCACTCATCCTGCGCGTAGATGCCGCCGAACATCACCTCGAGCGGCTGGATCGGCTTCACTTGTCCGGGGACGTTGCCCCACCGCACCTGAAAGCGGTTCAGCTGCATCGGTGCGCCGACGGTCCCGTTGGGATGGCCGACGGGGACGAGCGGGGTGATCGTGCGGGTCGGATTCGCGAGGTAGTCGTTCGCGTCGAGGTAGAAGTCGGCGAGCGAGTTGTACACGTACGCGCTCTGCGACCCGGGGAAGAAGACGTTCTCCGACTCGTACCGCTCGAAGCTGACGCCGAAGGTGCGGTCGTGGCGATCGCCGTAGATCGTGAAGTTGTCCTGGAGCTGCCAGCTGTTGTAGCGCAGCTCGTTGCTCGGCGTGAAGGGCTCGAACCCGAACGTGGTATAGACGGTCGCCGTGTTCATGACGTCGACCATCGGGAAGACGGTGCCGCGCGAATCGCGGCTCTCATCGCTCGATCCGAACCCGATGATCATGCTGTTCGACATCCGGTCGTTGACCGTCCAGTTCCACTCGGTGGCCAGCGACTTGATGTTCTCGAGGATCTGGTAGTTCGAGTTCTCGAAGTTCAAGCCGAGGGTGCTGCTGCGCCGGCTGCCGAAGCCGAGGGATGACGAGTTCGAGAGAAGCACGTCGGTGCTGGAATCGAGTTGGTTGTAGCGGAAGGTCAGCTTGTTCCGGTCGTTGATGT
>JANNKK010000268.1:0-4936 GCA_031396245.1 Gemmatimonadaceae bacterium | reverse complement strand
AAGCGGTGCTCGACTCGATGGGCAAGATGCTCCACGCCTAGCACGGTGCGGGACCTCCTCGTCCTCGACCTCGGCCTCCGCCCCTACGGGGAGGCCCTGGCGTTCCAGCGGGAGGTCGCCGCCGCGCGCATCGCCGGACGCGTCACCGACGACGTGCTCATTCTGGTCGAGCATCCACCGGTGATCACGCTCGGTCGCGCGACGAAAGCGGGGAATCTCCTCGCGACGTCGGAAGCGCTCGCGGCACGCGGCGTCGAACTCTTCGAGGTCGAGCGTGGAGGTGACGTCACCTTCCACGGACCTGGTCAGCTCGTCGCGTACCCGATCGTCGATCTCACCGGCCACAAGCAGGACCTGCATTGGTATCTCCGCCAGGTCGAAACGGTCGTGATCGATGCAGTCGCCCCGTTCGGGATCATCGCCGAGCGCAACGCGGGGAAGACGGGCGTCTGGACGCGGGGCCGGAAGCTCGCCAGCATCGGCGTTCATGCCCGCCAATGGATCACCTGGCACGGCTTCGCACTCAACGTGACGACCGACCTCTCCTACTTCGACCTGATGGTCCCCTGCGGGATCGCCGACGTGGTGATGACGTCGGTCGAGCGTGAACTCCTGGACCAAGCCGTCGGCGCCTGCCTCGCGCCCTCCCCGGCGCTGGGCGAGGAGGTGCGCGCGAGCACGATCCACGCCTTCAGCGAACGCTTCGGACTCCGCGCGGTACCAACGAGCATCGAACAGCTCGAACACGCCCTTCACGTGAGCGCCTGATGCGCAGCGCTTCCCGTCATTCCTTCGTCATCGCGGGGCTGCTCGTCGGCGTCGTGAGCGTCGTGGGCTGCGGTGGCTCGCCCGCGGTCGTCAATGACCCTCCGCCAGTCGTCGGCCCCGAGTCGCTCGGGGTCACACTGGTCCACTTGCCACCGCCGCTGATGGTGCGCGCGTTCGACCCGCGGGCGTGGAACGAGCTCGACACCACGAACGCCCGGATCCCGATCCTCATCGCGACGACCCGCCGCGCGGTGAACGCCGATCGTCCGGGTGACCGTTTCGGCGCGGTGGACGGGAACGAGCTGTACTGGGGCTTGGCGCAGGTGAACGTGCCGAGCTATCGGATGCGCGCCGAAGGCGTCGTCCCGCGGGCTGGCGCCGAGGTGGCGCCCGACGCGAGCCGACTGATCTTCATCAACTCGCTGCTGCCCGCGGATTCGGTGCGCTTCCTCCAGCGGCTCACCGATGACCTCGCCCGCACCCGATCGCGTGAGATCCTCGTCTTCGTGCACGGCTACAACAGTTCGTTCGAGGATGCGGTGGTGCGGCTCACGCAACTCGTCGCCGACATGGGCTTCGACGGGACGGCGGTGCTCTTCAGTTGGCCCTCGGCGGGCGCGATGAGCGGCTACGTGCGCGACCAGCAGACGGCGCGCAATGCCGGGTGGCACCTGCTCCGCCTGCTGCACGACATCCTCCCGCGCGCGATGCCCGACCGCATCCACGTGATCGCGCACTCGATGGGGAGCGAGGTGGTCGCGAAGGCGATCTCGCTCGTCGACCGCACCGATTCCCTGCCACGCCTCGGACAGGTGATCTTCGCTGCGCCCGACGTCGATGCGCGCATCTTCGCCCGCGAGATCCTGCCCACCCTACGTCAACGAGCCGAGGGCGTCACGCTCTACGCCTCCAGCGAGGATGAGGCGCTGCGGGCCTCGCGTGCCCTCAACGGCGTCTGGCGGCTGGGCCTCGGCGGAGACTCCCTCACGGTGCTCGATGGGATGACCACGGTCGACGCCACGCGGGTGCGCGGCGACATGCTGGGACACACGCTCTTCGGGAACTCCGCGTTGCTCTCCGATCTGCACGCGCTGCTCACCGAGGCACGTCCTCCGGCCGCGCGGCGTCTGCTGCAGGTCCGGCGAACCGACGGCAGCGTCTTCTGGCGATTCCGCTGAACGACGGGCCTCGACGAGGACGAAAGGGCGCGCTTCGGGAACGCCCCGCGACGCAGCGATGACGCCCCCAATCGGCCTTCGGGATATATTCGTCCCATGTCCGACGAGCCCCGCGTCTACCCGGCACGCGTCCGCGAGGTCGCAGCCTCACGGGTCACGGACCTCGGCGCTGAGCTGAACGGGGCGCAGCGCGCCGCCGCGACGCACGGGGACGGCCCACTCCTGATCGTCGCAGGCGCCGGGACCGGAAAAACGCGAACGCTGGTGCATCGCGTCGCCCACCTCCTCGAGCGCGGCGTCCCCGCCGAGCGCATCCTCCTGCTCACGTTCACGCGGCGCGCCGCGCAGGAGATGCTCGGTCGCGCCGAGCGCCTCGTCGGAAGCCGGAGCCGCAGCGTCCACGGCGGCACCTTCCACGGCACCGCGCACCGGCTCCTCCGACGGTTCGGCCCGGAGGCGGGGATCCCCGCTGACTTCACGATCCTCGACCAGAGCGATGCCGAGGACCTGATGCAGCTCTCTCGCGCCGCGCTCGGTCTCGCCGACAAGAAGAAGCGTTTCCCCAAGAAGGAGACGCTGCAGCGGGTACACTCGCGCCACGTCAACTCCGCGATCCCCGTCGAGGCGATCCTGCGCGACGAGTATCCGCGGTTCGTCGAGCACGAGGTCGGAGTGCTGAGCGTCTTCGCCGACTACGCCGAGCGGACGCGGTCGCGGAACCTCGTCGACTACGACGATCTCCTGCTCTTCTGGGCGATGCTCGTCGAGGCGGAGCCAGCGCGCGCGATCGGCGACCGGATCGGCGCGCTCTACTCGCACCTCCTCGTCGACGAGTACCAGGACACGAACCAGCTGCAGGCGCGGATCCTCAAAGGCATGTGCCGCACGCACCGGAACATCACGGTGGTCGGCGACGATGCGCAGAGCATCTACGCCTTCCGCGGCGCGACGATCCGCAACATCCTCGATTTCCCCGTGGAGTTCCCTGGCGCGTCGATCGTGACGCTCGAGCAGAACTATCGCTCCACGCAGCCGATCCTCGACGCGACGAATCTGCTCATCTCGCGGGCCGAGGAGCGTTACTCGAAGGAGCTCTTCACCAGGCGCCAGGGGGGCGAACGGCCCTGGTTGGTCACGGCGCAGGATGAGCCGCAACAGACCCGCTTCGTCGTCGACCGGATCCTCGAACTGCACGAGGAGGGCGTGCCCCTCCGCGAGATGGCGGTGCTCTTCCGCGCAGGTTACATGAGCGCCGACCTCGAGATCGAGCTCACCGCGCGCGGCATCCCGTTCGAGAAGTGGGGCGGGCTCAAGTTCCTCGAGGCGGCACACGTCAAGGACGTGCTCGCCTTCCTGCGCGTGGTCGAGAACCCGCGCGACGAGGTGAGTTGGTACCGGCTCCTCCTCCTGATGCCGGGGATCGGTGAGACGACCGCGCGGAACGCCGTGGAATCGATGGCGTCGTCGGGATGGAGCGCCGATGCCTTCACGCGGTTCGCCGCGCCGCCGCGCGCACGTGAGGCGCACGACGCGCTGGGACGGCTGCTCGAGGCGCTTCGCCTCTCAGGCGCGGCGGGCACCGCCGGGTTGGCGCAGGAGATCGCGCGCGTGCGGACGCTCTACGACGACATCCTGCGCGCCCGCTATGACCGGGAGGAACCGCGCCTCGCCGACCTGGACCGACTCGAGGCGATCGCCGGCGGGTTCGGCAGCCGCAGCGAGTTCCTCGCAGCGATCACGCTGGATCCTCCAGCGTCCTCGAGCGACTTGGGATTCGGTTCCGATCCCGAGGACGACGTGCTCATCCTCTCCACGGCGCACAGCGCCAAGGGGAAGGAATGGGATGCGGTCTTCCTCATCTGGGCACTCGACGGGTGGTTCCCGCTCTCGCGCGCGCTCGGCGATGACGACGAGATCGAGGAGGAACGGAGGCTGATGTACGTCGCGCTCACCCGCGCCCGCGATCACCTCGCGGTCACCTTCCCCTTCAACGTCTACGACACGCGCCGGAGCGCCTCGTACTCACTATCGCAGGTGAGCCGGTTCCTCGACCGTGGGGTGATGCGGGCGTTCCAGTCGGTCGTGCTCGAGGCGATCCCGGCAACGGCAACGCCGAGCGCGGAGGCACGCCCGGCGACGATCGACCTGCGAGCCCTTGCTCATACGCGCGTCGGTGGGCCCAGCGGTTCCTGACAGCCGCGGTTCACCACGATGACACGAAGCACACGAAGGGCCGTCGAAGGACTGCAGCTGACTTCGGGGAGAACGTCGTTAGTCCCGACGCGCACCAGGCGCTCGGTGCTCACCGATCAGCCGCACGATCGCCTTCTCAAGGTCGTTGCCCTCCTCGCCGAACACCCGCTCGAAGTACTCGAGATCGGTCAGATAGATCCGTCGCGCCATGAGCGCCGCGTTGTCGAGTCGCACGCGTTCGGCGTACACCGGCGCGATCGTGCGCAGCTGCGGCCCGACCGAATCCACGAGCGTCCGCCGCGCTGCGGCGTAGGTCGAGTCCCGCAAGCCGATGCGCCGCGACCGGAGCGAGTCGCCGGGATGCGCGCGAAAGGCCGAGTCGAGTCCGCGATACAGCTGCGCCCAGTACGCGGCGAGCACACGGTCGTCCGCCCACCGCGCGACCGCGCGGGCCGCCCGCACCGAGTCCCCACGCGCAAGGAAGAACCGCTCGGCGCCCCGCGCTCCGACGAAGTTCGCGAACGACTCGTTGAAGACCGCGCCGTCCTTCGCGTAGTACCGATTGTGCGTCAGCTCGTGGATCACCGTGTTCACGAGGTCCACCGAGTCGGTGGCGAGGGTCGTCGAGAGCAGCGGGTCGTTGAACCAGCCGAGCGTGCTGAACGCCGATGCGGGGCGGAGGTAGGTGTCGAACCCCTCTGACCCCAGCGCTCGTTCGGCGCGCTGCGCGTCGCCAAGTTCGAAGAACCCCTTGTACGGCACGCGCCCGACGACCGGGAACCACCACGTCTTCGCCA
>JANNKK010000264.1:0-14991 GCA_031396245.1 Gemmatimonadaceae bacterium | reverse complement strand
CCACCTGTCGCTGCGTGATGATGCAGTTCTTGTTCTCGTGCACGAACTCGATCGGGTCCTCGATCGTGATCACGTGGTCCGAGCGGGACCGGTTCACCAGATCGACGAGGGCGCAAAGGGTCGTGCTCTTCCCCGACCCGGTCGGTCCGGTCACCAGCACGAGCCCCTTCGTGAGGTAGCAGAGGTTCTGCACCTCCTGCGAGACGCCGAGCTGGTCGGCCGTCACGATGTTGGTCGGGATGACGCGGAAGACTGCGGCCATCCCCTTCCGTTCGCGGAGGACATTCGCCCGGAAGCGGGCCACGCCGGCGATCTCGTAGGCGAAGTCGGTGTCGTTCGTCTCCCGGAACTCACGCAGGTTCTTCTCGGGCATGATCGAGCTGACGAGCGTCTCCATCGTCGCCGGGTCGAGCTTCGGCTGGCCCTCTATCCGCTCCATCTCGCCGCTCTTGCGGAGGATCGGCGGCTCCCCGACGCGCATATGCAGGTCCGAGCCCCCGGCCTCGACGAGCACGCGGAGCAGGGCTTCCATCGTTTGCTTCGCCGCGGCGGGATCCGCCGCCGCTTCCTTGATGTTCGGCACGCTCGCGCGCGCACTCGCGCGCGCAGCCGGAGCCGCGGCCGCCGGCGCGTCCTCGGGCAGCACCACCCGCTGCATCATCCCCGTCGAGCGCTTGAACTCCCCGTCGGCATCAACCGCGATCTCCACTTCGAGGCGGTCGCCCTTGAGCATCACCCGCACCCCGAACACCGAATCCTCGCTCGAGTAGCGGAACTTGGTCGGCTGCTTGGCATCGAGTGCCTGCGCCGCGGCGGGAGTCGCGATCTCCTTGATGAGCGCGATCATCTGCGGCCCGGTGAGCGCCTTCGTGACGGGGCGGGTCTGGCCGTCGACCAGCAGCACGGCAGGCTCCCCCTCCTTCAACGAGAGGGAGTCGGCGCGGTTGGAGATCATCACCGAGAGGAGGCGGTCGAGTTGCGCCATCAGGAGGTGGCCGGCGTGAGGGGAGGGATGGTCGTCGGGGGACAGGCTTCGAGGGGTTCACCCTCGAGTTGGATCGTCGCGTGATGGATGCCGAATCCCGCGACCGCGCCGTGGAGGTCCTCGAGCACGCGCTGGTGCATCGTCGGGTCGGGCGCGACGGCGTGCGCACTCATCGCGACCACGCCCGACGTGAGGGTCCAGACGTGAAGGTCATGCACCTCGGCCACGCCGCGCACGCCGGCCATCGCACCGCGCAGCCGGTCGAGCTCGATGTGCTTCGGCGTCGCCTCGAGCAGCACGTCGACCGCCTCGCTCACGAGGACCCACGCCCCACGCACGATGAGCGCGGTCATCAGGAGCGACGCGATCGGGTCGGCGATCAGCCAGCCGAACTGGCGGACCAGCAGGGCGGCCGTGATCGCAGCCACCGAACCGAGGAGGTCGCTCAGGACGTGGAGGTAGGCGCCGCGGAGATTGAGACTCTCGTGCTGGCTCCCGTGCAGGAGCCAGGCGCTCACCGCGTTCACGACGAGACCGGCGACTGCGATCGAGAGCATCAACCCGCCGCGGATCGGTTCGGGCGCGCTCAGCCGCTGCCAGGATTCCCAGAGGATCCACGCCGAGGCCATCAGGAGTACCGCGCCGTTGATCAACGCCGCGAGGATCTCCCACCGGAGGTACCCATACGTCTTGCGCGGGGTCGCCGGCTGACGGCTGAACCAGGCCACGAAGAGCGAGAGGGCCAGCGCACCGACGTCGGTGAGCATATGCCCGGCGTCGGCGAGGAGGGCGAGGGAGTTCGAGAGCCAACCCCCCACCACCTCGGCGACGAGGAAGAGCGCCGTGATGACGAGCGCGAAGGCGAGGCGACGCGTCGACTCGGCGTTCGAGAAGGCCCCGTGCGCGTGGGCGTGCGCGTGCGCATGGTCGTGCGAATGAGCCTGTTCGTGCGAGTGGTCGTGCGCGTGCGAATGCAAGTGCGCGGCCTCATTCGGCGACGCGTCACTCGACTGGCGACCGATCACGCAGTCGTCATAGCTTTCGCTCGTGTTCTCGCGCTTGCTCGCCATCGTCGCCCTGTTGGCCCTGAACGCCTTCTTCGTCGCGGTGGAGTTCGCGCTCGTGCGGGCCCGCCGCTCGCGCCTGGAAGCGATGGTGCGTGCCGGAGACCAGTTCGCCCGGTTCGCCCTCTCCGCGACCTCCCGCTCCAATCTCACACGCGTACTCTCCGCCGGCCAGTTGGGGATCACGCTGGCCTCGCTGGGCTTGGGCTGGGTGGCCGAAGGGACCCTGGGCCACCTCTTCGAGACCTGGTTCACCGCCCTCCCGGTTCCGCTGGAACTCAGCGTGCGCGTGGGGATCGCCGCCGCGGTCGCCCTGACCGTCGTCACCTACCTGCACGTCGTGTTCGGGGAGCTCGCGCCCCGCGCCCTCTCGCTCAACTATCCCGAGACGTTCGCGAAGTGGCTCGCTCCGCCGATCCTCGCCTTCACCTGGCTCACCTGGCCCTTCATCTGGGTGCTCAACGGGTCGTCGATCCTCCTCCTCAGGATCCTCGGCCAGAAGGCGGTATCGGAGGAGGAGTCGCCGCATTCCCCCGACGAACTCCGCCTCCTCGTCGAGCGGGCGTCTGAAGGGGGGCTGCTCCCGAGCGCCGACGCCGAGATCCTCGGCGGGGTGTTCGAGTTCTCGGAGAAGAACGCCCGTGAGGTGATGACCCCGCGGACGGGGATCGTCGCGATCAGTGCCGACGCGACGCTCGACGAGGCGATCACGGTCGTCGAGGAAGCGGGCTTCTCGCGCTATCCGGTCTTCCGCGAGACGATCGACGATATCGTGGGGATGGTGCACTCGAAGGATCTCCTGCGCGTGCTCCGCCGTCCCCCGGACGAGTTCACGGTCGAACGGATCATGCGGCCGGTGCACGTGGTGCCGGGGTCGCGCGAGGTCGAGGAGGTGCTCGCCGACTTCAAACGACGCAAGGAACATCTCGCGATCGTGCTCGACGAGTACGGCGGCACCGCCGGGATGGTGACGATGGAGGACCAGCTCGAGGAGATCGTCGGCGAGATCCTCGATGAGTACGACGAGACGCCCGGCGTCAGCGGGGCGGCCGACCCGACCGACGCGCGCGCCCGGCTCGTGCCAGGGGACTCGAACATCTCCGAACTGAATGCCGAGCTCGGGCTCACCATCCCCGAGGAGAACTACACGACCGTCGGCGGATTCGTCTTCGGGATGCTCGGCCGGCTGCCCCTGGTCGGAGACCGGGTGAGTGGCGGCGGGGCGCAGTTCACCGTGCGCGAGATCGATGGGCGCCGCGTCAAGACGCTCTCGGTCGAGGTCGGGCCGCGGCCGTAACGGCAACAGCAACGGCGTTCACCACAGAGGCACAGAGAACTGCAACGGCGTTACACGAAGAGCACGAAGAGCACGAAGAGCACGAAGAGCACGAAGAGCACGAAGAGCACGAAGAGCACGAAGGACACGAAGTACCGCAAGAACTTGGGGGAACGGCGGCGCCTGCTTCGGCGATGTCGTTCCCCCGGTGATTGCCGTGCTTCGTGCGCTTCGAGTTCTTCGTGCCCTTCGTGTCAAAGGCGGTTGCAGTTCTCCGTAGTTCTCTGTGCCTCTGTGGTGAATGCAGTTGCGGTTCAGCGCGACGCGAGCCGCGCCGCGAGCAGCATCGCCGCCACCATACTCTCCGCCCGCGCAACGCCCTTGCCCGCGATGTCCAGCGCAGTGCCATGATCGGGCGAGGTCCGCACGAAGGGCAGCCCCAGCGTGACATTCACCGCCTCGCCGAAGCTCGCGACCTTGATCGCTGTCATCCCGACATCGTGGTAGGGCGCGATCACGGCATCGAACTCCCCCCGCATCGCCCGCACGAAGACGGTGTCGGCGCTGAAGGGACCGGCGATCCCTGCTTCGCGCGCGGCGGGCCCGAGCACCCGCTCCTCCTCGTCCCCGAACCGCCCCTGTTCCCCCCCGTGGGGATTGAGGGCGCAGAGCGCGAGCCGCGGCGCGGCGACGTCGAACCAGCGTTCGAGGCCCTCGCGCGTGAGCCGCGCCGCCTTGAGGATCGCCTCGCGCGTCAGCGCCGCTGGCACCTCCCGGAGCGGCAGGTGCGTCGTCGCGAGCACGACCCGGAGCCGCGGTGACACGAGCATCATCGCCGTCGGCACGCCAGCGAGCGCTTCGAGCATCTCGGTGTGCCCGGGGTAGTCGTAGCCCCCGGCGTAGAGCGCGGCCTTGTCGATCGGTGCGGTGACGATCCCCTGCACGCGACCTTCCCTCGCGAGTTGCACCGCACGCTCGATCGCGAGTCCGGCCAGCCTCCCCGCCCTCGCATCGCGCTCGCGGCCCGCGGCGTCGGCGGCACTCCCCCCCGTGCTCCCGTCCCACGCGCCGACCGATTCCTCGACCGGCACCCCTACGCCCTCGGGACCGATGACCACGAAGCGAGCGGCGCCCGCGACCCCGGAGGACGCGAGCGCCGCGCGAACGATCTCCGGTCCGATCCCTCGGGGGTCGCCGAGGGTGAGGGCGAGGACCGGCAGCGGACTCACAACCGGAGGGACACGTACATCTCGCGCCGCAGGTTGTCGAGCGTGCGGCGCGTGGACTTCTCCTCGCGGAGCTGGTTGCGCACGCGCTCCTGGTACTCCTCGAGGGTGAAGGCGCCCGCCTCGCGCGTGGTCGTCACGTGGGCCACCGCCCACTTGTTGAGCCCGGTCGAACGGTCGGGGAGCGCGAAGACGGCGCTGTAGGCGCCCGCCGGCACGTCCCGCAACGCGGTGCGATACGACTCAGGGAGCGAATCGCGCGGATACCCCTCGGGGATCACCCGCTCCTCGGCCTTGTCGTGGAAGCGCGCGACCAGCGAATCGTACGTCATCCCACCGCGCCAGAGCGCGAGCACCGAGTCGGCGCGCAGGCGGGCCGTCGCGACGTCCTCCGAATCCACCGCCGGCTTTATGAGGATGTGCCGCGCCCGCACCTCGGCGGCCCGCACCCGATCCACCCGTAGGATGTGGAAGCCGAAGTCCGTCTCGAAGGCCAGGCTCACCCGGCCCGGTGGCATCGCGAACATCACGCGGTCGAACTCGGGGACCATCGCACCGCGGCGCGCCCAGTCGAGGTCGCCTCCCTTCTCGGCGCTCCCGTCCTGCGAGAACTTCTGCGCCATCTCCTCGAAGGTGCTCGTGCCGGCCTCGATCACCGCGCGGATCGAGTCGATCTTCGCCTTCGCCACCGCGACACTTGCCGGACGCGCGAGCGGCTTCACGACGATCTGCCGGAACGCCACCATCGCCGGCCGCGGCTGGATCTGGCCCCGCGCCTTCTCGAACGCCTCCGCCACCTCCTTCTCGGTGACATTCGCCGGCGCCAGGCGGCCCTTCGCCTTCAACGAGTCGAGCGCGAGCCGCTGCAGCCGGTCGCGCGTCGCCCGGTCCACCGTCCGCTTCCGGTATTCCTCAGGCGTGCCGTACCCCTCGCTGAGCAGCGCCGTGCGGAACTCCTGCTCAGTCTTGAACTGGCTCCGCACCCGCTCGATGCTCTTGTCCACCTCGGGCGCGACGTCGGTCTCCGAGACCTCGATCTTGTACTCGTGGGCGACGGCGATCAGCACTTCCTGGTCGACCATGTCGCTGAGGATCTGCCGCGCCACCGCGACCTGGCCGGCGCTGTCGGGCGGCAGCGTGAGCCCGTTCGCGCGCGCGATGTTGATCGCCTCCAGCACTTCGCTGAAGAGGATCGGCACCTTCCCGACGACGGCGACGATCTTGTCGACCTCGACTTGCCGCAGGGGACCCGCCGGCACGGTCCCCTGCGCGAAGGCAGGGACGGCCCCGACGGCGAGGAGGAGGGCGCCGAACGCGCCGCCGCGGAGCCTCACGGCTGCGGCGCGGGGAGCGGAACGGCCGAGGGGGGCTGGCCGGCGCCGCGGGCGGAGTCCGCCGAGGCGCGCAGCTTGATCGCCGCGGCAAGGGCACGGTCCACTCCGGCGGCCGACACGCGGCTCTCGAATCGCTCGCGCAGGACGAGCACCACCGGCTCGGGAACGTCGATGAAGTCGGCCTCGTTCTTCACGAGCCGGTTCAGGTAACCGTCGATCCGTTCGGCGGCGATCTTCTCCTTCGTCGCGACGTCGGTCGCGCTGTCCCCGAGCGACGCCGGCGTGAGGTTGAGCGCCTGCATCGTCCCCATCACGCCCTTGTAGAAGGCGTCACGCGCCTGGAGCACGTCGGCGCTGTCGACCGGCGTGCCGGCCGAGTCGGCGGCTCGCAGGAGGAGCTCGTTCCGCATGATCTCCTTCACGAACTGCGTCACGATCGAGTCGGGCGCATCGACGATCTGTGGCCGTAGGCGCGCGCTCGACGGGATCCCCGCGATCCACTGCGCCAACCGGCTCGCCGTCATCCCGCCGGAGCGGGTGCTCACGACCACGGTGCGGTCGTCGCGATGGGAATCGGGGTCGGTCGCGATCGACTTCACGATCTTCGGCGCCGCCGGCTTCACCTGCACATTCGCGTTCTTGACCAGTCCGTCGAAGAAGGTGCTCTCGGCCTGAGCCGCTGTGGCGGTCTGGTACTGCTCGACGAACTTGTCCTTGATCTCGTCCCAGGTGTGACGACGGATGATGTGGTAGCCGAACTGCGTCTCGACGACCTTGGTGATCCCACCCGGTGGGACCGAGAGGATCCCGGCGTCGAACTCGGGGACCATCGCCCCCGGCGCGAAGACCCCGTAGTCACCACCGTTGTCCTTCGAGCCCGGATCCGACGAGCGCGCCTTCGCTACCGCGGCGAAGGTCCTCGTCGTCACCGTCGCCGCGATCCTCTCGGCTTCCTTGCGGACGGAGTCGTTGTTCGTCCCCGGCATCCCCTCGGGCTGCTTGGAGAGGAGGATGTGCGCCGCCGCGAGGAGCTTGCCGTCCTTATAGGCCTGCTCGAAGCTCGCCGGATCCGGCGCGGCCCAGCCCTTCGAGACCTCGCCGAAGAAACGGTTGACGCGCCGCTGCTCGAGCTGGAACCACATGCCCGCGGTCGCATTCTCCGGCGTCGCGAGCGTGTCACCGATCGCGGCGGCGTGACCGAGGAGCTGGTAGTTCACCCAGAGGCCGGCGATCCCTCGCACGTTGCTCGAGGTGAGCGGGATCTGCGAGGGACCGAGCAGGGCGGCGAGCCGGTCGACCGAGAGTTCGTGCGAACCGGCACGGGCGACGACGTCGACGTGCGCGGTCAGGGCGTCCTTGAGTCCCTGGCAGGCGCTGAGGCCGAGGACGACTACGAGCGAGGCAAGGCGGAGGCGGGAGCGGGTCATCGGAAGTCGAGAGGGAGGAGTGCTATTACCGTGATTCGGGCGAGATGGTCCGCAGCGCCCGGACGAGGCCGTCCAGCAGCGTCGCACCCCCGAGCCGCGTGAGCTTCACCGACAGGGGCTGCACCCGTCGCACGTCCACCTGGAACTGCACGTCCCGGAAGGCGGCTGCGAGGGGTTTCAGACGCGGGACAGCGTCTGCCCGGAAACTAATACGGGCCTCGTTGCCATGCACGAGGATGCCCTCGGCGCCGAGTGGGGCGCCGAGGAGACGGAGCCGCGCGACGGCGAGGTAGGCTTCGGCCGGGGGCGGGAGGGGACCGAAGCGGTCGCGCACCTCGTCGCGGAGCGAATCCACCTGCGCGGCCTCGCGCGCCGCACCGAGCCGTCGGTAGAGATCGAGCTTCACCTCGGGCGATGCGATGTACTCGTCGGGGAGGTAGCTCGGCACGTCCAACGTGACTTCGGTCGGGGGAGGGGGCGGTGCATCGTCGCCCCGTCGAACGCGGTTCACCGCCTCGTCGAGCAGCCGCAAGTAGAGGTCGAATCCCACCGCGTGCACGAACCCCGACTGTTCCGGCCCGAGGAGGTTCCCCGCCCCGCGGAGTTCCATGTCCTTGAGGGCGATCCGATAGCCGGCGCCGAGTTCGGTGTGGTGCTCGAGGACGCGCAGGCGGCGCTCGGCGTCCTCGTCGGTCTGTTCGGGCACGATGAGATAGCAATACGCGCGTCGGTGCGACCGCCCCACCCGCCCCCGCTATTGGTAGAGCTGGGCGAGGCCGAGCCGGTCGGCGCGGTTCACGAACATCGTGTTGGCGTTGGGCACGTCGAGACCGCTCTCGACGATCAGCGTCGAGACCAGGACGTCGATCTCACCGGCGACGAACTGGCGCATCACGTGCTCGAGCTCGCGTTCGCGCATCTGCCCGTGGCCGATTCCCACCCGCGCCCGCGGCATCACCCGCTTCACGTGGTCGGCGATCGCGACGATCGTCTCGATCCGGTTGTGCACGAAGAAGACCTGGCCGCCGCGATCGAGCTCGCGCGCGATCCCCTCCTCGATCAGCCCGTCGTCCCAGGGCTCGAGGAAGGTGAGCACCGGCGAGCGGTCGCGCGGCGGCGTCTGCATCAACGTCACGTCGCGCAGCCCGGCGAGGGACTGGTGCAGTGTTCGTGGGATCGGCGTGGCGGTGAGCGTGAGCACGTCGGTCTCGAGCTTGAGCTGCTTCAGGCGCTCCTTGTGCTTCACGCCGAACCGATGCTCCTCGTCGACGATGATGAGGCCAAGCGACTTGAAGGCGACGTCGGGGCTGAGCAGGCGATGGGTGCCGATCACCACATCGACCGTGCCGGCCACGAGTTCTGCGAGGGTGGCCTTCTGTTCCTTCCCCGTCTGGAATCGGCTCATCACCGCGATCCGCACGGGAAAATCGGCGAAGCGTTCACCGAAGGTCCGGGCGTGCTGTTCGGCGAGCACGGTGGTCGGCACGAGCACCGCGACCTGACGACCACTCTGCACGGCCTTGAAGGCCGCCCGCACCGCGACCTCGGTCTTGCCATAGCCCACGTCGCCGACGAGCAGGCGGTCCATCGGCCGCGCCCCTTCCATATCCCGCTTCACGTCGTCGGTCGCGGTGCGCTGGTCCGGGGTGTCTTCGAAGAGGAAGGAACTCTCGAGTTGCTTCTGCCAGGCGCCGTCGGGATGGTGCGAGGGACGGCTCGCGATCCGGCGCCGGGCGTAGAGGTCGAGCAGTTCGGCCGTCATCTCCTTGATCGCCGAGCGGGTGCGCTCCTTCTGTTGCCCCCAGCGTTTGCCGCCGAGCTTGTGCAGATGCGGCGGTGGCAGGTCGTCGGAGACGTCCCCCGCAGCGCGGTACTTCTCGATCTGGTCGAGCCGGTAGAGGGGAACGTTGAGTCGGTCGCCCCCCTCGTATTCGAGCACCGCGATCTCGATCGTCGCCTCGCCGTGGAAGACCGTCGTCATCCCGCGATAGATCCCGACCCCGTGGTCGAGGTGGACGACGTAGTCCCCCGGTTTGAGCGCCGTGACCTGCTCGAGCGCGGTGCCGGTGACGTACTTGCGTGTGCGACGGATCCGGCGCTCACGCCGGAAGATCTCGTGGTCGGTGAGGACCCGGAGTCCGTCGGGGGCGCCGCGCGGCGGGATCAGGAACCCGCCGCCCAAGACGCCGATCACGAGTGCGGCCGGCGAGCGATCACCGCCCGGCGCGTCGAGCAACTCCTCGAGCCGCTCGGCCTGCCCGGCGTTGTCACAGAGGATGATCGTCGGCGTCGCGTCGCGGACCATCGCGGCGAGCCGCGCCATGTCGCGCTCGACCGGTTCGGGAGCGCGGATCGGGAAGGTCACCGCCTCCGCGTCGGTCGCGTTCGGCACGATGTGCAGCGACGGGAAACCGTCGAGCGCGCTGAGGGCGCCGGCAGGCGACTGGAAGAGCGCCTCGCGCGAACTGACGTCCTCGCCCCGTCGCCGCGCGAGGTCGAGATGGTGCGCCGCCTCCTCCCACGTCCGCTCCATCTCGGGGCGCGGGGAGACGCCTTCGGGGATCGTGACCAGCGTCCCCGGCGGGAAGAGGTCGCTGAGCGCGGCGCGCGCGAAGGGAGTCTCATCGTCGTCCCCCCGCACCTCCACCGGGAGGATCACCACCGACTCGGCTGGCGACGTCGTGCGCTGCGTGGCGATGTCGAAGCGGCGCAGCGCCTCGAGTCGGTCCCCCCAGAACTCGAGCCGGATCGGCTCGCTCATCCCGAAGCCGTAGACATCGACGATGCCGCCGCGAACGCTGTACTGCGCGACATCTTCGACCAGCATCACGCGCTCGAAGCCGACGCGGTCGAGGTGGGCCGTGAGGTCCTCGAGCCGCCAGGCGTCGCCGCGCGTGAGTTCGAGTCGCGCGTCGGCGAGGGCGCGTGGGAGCCGCGTCCGCTCCTGCACCGCGCGCGCGGTCGTGATGAGGATCCGCATCCCGCCCCGCGCGAGCCGCTCCAGCGTCTCGACCCGTTCGCCCGCCACCTCGGCGTGCGGCTCCACCTCGCCGAATCCCTCGCGCGGCGGATAGAGCGCAACGCCCTCCTCCCCCAGCACCGACTGGAGGTCGGCGAGCCAGCGCTCGGCGTCGGGTAGCTGGTCGGTGAGCACGACGAAGAGCCGGTTCGGCTGCTGCACGGCGAGCGCGGCGACGAGCACCGCGTCGGAGGATCCGGCCAGACCCGAGACCGCCACACTGCCGCGGTCGCGGGGGAGTCGGCCACTCAAATGGATGAAGGCGGCGAGCGCTGAGAGGCGCTCGACGAGGATAGGCAGCGCCATCAGGCTTCCTGCGGTTTCGGCAGTCCGCGCCGGGCGACGAGCGTCTCGGCGAGGAGGAGCAGCAGCGCGACGGCAAGTAGTGAACGGTCGAGCACGCGGCGGCCACCGGCGGCGAAGGTCGCGCGCCCGACCTCGGATGCGGAGGTCGCGCTCGCTGTTCCGAGTCGATCGGCGATCGAGTCGGCGGAGAGCGCCGCGAGATCCGACTCGGCGGCTTCGGCGTTCACGACGAGCGCCCCGACGCGCTCCGGTCCGCGCCGCCAGAAGTGGACGCCGGCGACCCACGGCGCGGCGCGCGCCGAGCCGGCGCGCACGGGGATCGCGGTGCCATCGGGAGACTCGAGCAGGTCGACCGAGGCGGGGCCGCCCCCCGCGCGTCCCGGCGCGACCTCGACCGCACCGGTGCTCCCCTCGACGAGGCGTTGGGTCAGCAGTGCA
Source organism: Gemmatimonadaceae bacterium (assembly GCA_031396245.1). Classification (GTDB taxonomy): domain Bacteria; phylum Gemmatimonadota; class Gemmatimonadetes; order Gemmatimonadales; family Gemmatimonadaceae; genus Pseudogemmatithrix. The sequence continues at coordinate 3,916 of JANNKK010000264.1, read as the reverse complement.
TCGAGCCAGGGCACGAATGCGGCGCGCACGGTCAGGTCGGTCGCCGCGGCGTCGGCCGCGCTCGCGATGAGCACATAGCCGTCCCCGGCCACCGCCCACGGCGCCCCACCGACGCGCACGAGCGTGTCGGCACCGCTCACGTCACCCGACGCCGAGAGCACGTGCCAAGTGCGCGCGACGGCGCCGTCGACGCCGGCACCGGCAAGGGGTGCGGGGCCTTCGCGTCGCGCGCCGAACCTCCAGGGGATCCCCGCGCGCTCGAGCGCACGGTTCGCATCGGGGATGTGGAGGGGATCGGCGGGGGCGAAGAGGAGGGCCGGCTTGCGCGCCCGGTCCGCCGCGGCGAGCAGCACGCCGGTGCCTCGGACCGCGCGCCCACCACGCACCAACGCCTCGACCGCACCCGCGAGGAAGGGTCCCGAAGCGGGATCGCTCGTGATCCTCGGCGGCTCGCCGACGTGCGCGGCGAAGTGTCGCGTGTCGTCGGCGCGGAGTTCGTCGGGTGCGAGCTCGACCGCTCCCGCGACCCAGCCCCGCGCGGTGGGCTGCACCCGCGCAAGGATCGTCGCCCCGGGCTGCGCGCTCCCACGCGCGAGGGTGCGACCCTCGACGATCACGCGCCATGTCGTCGAGTCACCGCCACTGACCGTCGCCCGCACCGCCCCCCGCGGATTCCAATGCAGGGGCTCGGTGGCGACCATCGTCACGGCGGCGTTGGCGCGCGGTGCGCCGTCCATCGTGACAACTGCGATTGGCGCTGACCCGGCCGGGAGCGATCCGACGCGACCCCAGGTGCTCGCCTGGCCGTCGGTGAGCACGACGATCCGGCCGGTCGGCACGCCGCTCTCCTTGACGACGGTCGCTGCGCGTTGGAGTGCGGCCTCCGCGTCCCCCCGCGCCGTCGAGTGCGCGCACCCGCGAGAGCGCATCGGTGATCGTCGCCGCGCCCCCGCCGGTGACCACGCCGTCCATCGTCACGAGCCAGAGGCGATCCGACGCGCTCGCGGAGGAGACGATGGAACGGGCGGACGCCACGAGCCGTCCAAGGGTCGGTCCCGATGCGCCGGCCGCCGAGCTCGAGAGGGAGTTGTCGAGCAGGATCGCGACCGCGGTCGGCGGATGTCCGAACCCGGGCACGCGCGCGATCGGCCGCGCCGCAGCGAGTGCGATCGCCAGGATGATCGCGACGCGCAGCACCATAAGGAGGAGATTGCGGAGCCGCACCTCGCGCGCGTGCTCCCGCTCCATCCGCAGGAGGTAGCGCACCGCCGGAAAGTCGATCGTCTGACCGGTGCGGCGTCGCAGGAGATGCAACAGGAGCGGCACCCCCGCCGCCGCCGCGAGGAGGAGCGCCCAGGGCGCGAGGAAACTCACGACCGCCGCTGCCGCGCCGCGAACGCCCGCCGGAGGGGCACGCCAAATGGCTGGTTGGTCTTTATCGGCTCGTAAAAGGCGCCGGCCGACGAGAAGAGTGCACGCCACTCATCGATCGCCTCGGCGACCGTATCCACGTACATCTCCTTCACCTCGGCCGGCGACACCGAGAGGGAGTCGCCGTGCTCCGGGTCGACGAAGAGGGACTCGCCGGCCGGCAGGTCGAAGGTCGCCTCTGCGCGGTCGAGGAGGTGCAGGACGGTGACGTCGTGCCCCTGACTGCGCAGGACGTGGATCGTATCGCTCACCTCATGCGGCTCGAGGAGGAGATCGGAGATCAGGACGACCATCCCGCGACGCTTGATGAGCTTCCCGGCCTGGGCCAACGCGCCCGACGCATCGGAGCCCTTCCCCGACCCCGGGTCGGCGAGCGCCGTGAGGATCCGCTTCCATTGAATGGTGCGCGACTTGGGGGGCACCACGGAGCGGAGCTTGTCGTCGAACCGGATGAGGCCCACCGCATCCCGCTGGCGGATGAGCAGGAGCGTGAGCGCCGCGACGAGCCGCTCGGCGTACGCGAGCTTGGTGAGGTGGGCCGGCGACGAGGTCCAGTCCATCGACCGGCTCACGTCGATCACCACCGTGGCGCGGAGATTCGTCTCCTCCTCGTACTGCTTGATGAGCCACTTGTCGGCGCGCGCGGCGACCTTCCAATCGAGGAAGCGGAGGTCGTCGCCGGGCATATAGGCGCGATGTTCGGCGAACTCGACCGAGAATCCCTTCTTGGGGGATCGGTGGAGACCCGCCAGCAGGCCGTCCACGATCCAACGCGAAATGACCTCGAGGCGCCCGAGCGCCGCGAGGGTCACGGGATCCATCAAGTCGGCCCGAACCGACGGAGCAGCGGGAAGGGTCATCGGACGAGGGAAGGTACCCCGGTACAGCAGTCGCTCAAAGTGGCCTGACGAGCGGTCGGCTGGCGGCCCGATAAGTGGCGTCGTATTCTAGCCGTCATCGTGCGAGGTCCACTCGGCCGTCCGCCCTCGCGACCCCACACCCGAAGAGGATCCAATGCGCTGGGCGCCCATCGCCGTCGCTGCCGTCTTGCTGACCGCCTGCCAGGACCTCTCCGGCCCGGGCCCGGCCGACGGCGGCGCGCGCCTTGTGTCGTCGCGGTCTGCGGCTGCGGGTGCTCGTCCCGACCACTACATCGTGCGCCTGCGCGAGGATGTCCCGGACGTGGGAGCGCTCGCTCGCTCGCTCGTCGCGACGCATTCCGGCGCGCTCGAGCACACGTATCGGTACGCCGTCAAGGGATTCGCGGCCGAGTTCCCCGCGAACGCGATCGCCGCACTCCGGAACCACCCCGAGGTCCTACTCGTGGAGCCCGACGCCGCCATCGGGACCGTCGTGACCCAGCTGAGCGCGACGTGGGGCCTCGACCGGGTGGACCAACGCGACCTCCCGCTGAGCACGACCTACACGTATGAGTCGACAGCCGGCGGCGTGCACGTGTACATCATCGACACCGGGATCCGCACGACCCACGTCGAGTTCGGGGGGCGGGCGACGAGCGACTTCAACGTGATCGGCGACGGCAACGGTACGGTCGATTGCAACGGACACGGGACCCACGTTGCAGGGACCGTCGCCGGGACCACTTACGGTATCGCCAAGTCCGCTCTCGTACACAGCGTGCGGGTGCTCGATTGCAGCGGCAGCGGCTTCACCTCTGGCGTGATCGCGGGCGTTGACTGGGTGACCGCCAACCGGCAACTCCCCGCGGTGGCGAACATGAGTCTTGGCGGCGGAGCATCGGCGACGCTTGATGCCGCCGTCGCGAGCTCGATCGCCAGCGGGATCACCTACGTCGTCGCGGCCGGGAACGACGGCCTCGACGCGTGCGGCGGTTCTCCGGCCCGGGTGCCCGCCGCCGTGACGGTGGGGTCCACGACGTCGAGCGACCAGCGCTCGTCCTTCTCCAACTTCGGAACCTGCCTCGACCTCTTCGCGCCCGGCTCGGGGATCACCTCGGCGTATGGCACCAGTGACACGCAGATCGCGGTGCTGAGCGGCACTTCGATGGCGTCGCCGCACGTGGCGGGAGTCGCGGCCCGCTATGTCGGCGCGACGACGGGCGCGACGCCGGCCCAAGTCACGAGCGCGCTCGTGTCGAATGCAACGACGGGGCGGGTCGGCAGCGCGGGGACCGGCTCGCCGAACCGGCTCCTCTATGCGGCGTTCCTCGACGGCACGCCGCCGGCCAACCAGCCCCCGGTCGCGCAGTTCACGGCCACCTGCACGAACCTCGCCTGTTCGTTCAACTCGATCGGCTCGACCGACGACGTCGGGATCGTCTCGCGCGGCTGGACATTCGGTGACGGCGCCACCGCGGGGAATGTCGTCACGGCATCCCGCACGTACGGGGCCGCCGGCACCTACCAGGTCACCCTGACTGTCACCGACGGCGGCGGGCTCACGGCAACGAGCACGCAGTCCGTCAGCGTAACGTCGCCGCCGGTGAACCAGCCGCCGGTCCCTC
>JANNKK010000261.1:0-3789 GCA_031396245.1 Gemmatimonadaceae bacterium | reverse complement strand
GAACGATGCCACCGTGGCGCAGGCGGTCGGGAACGCGGCTGCACAGTCGGCGGCCGGCAACTCCGGCGCGGCGACCTACACGACCACCGAGCGGATGAGCCCCGCGGTGTTCGCACCTCCGAAGCAGGACCAGACCCTGCGCCTCGTGCGGCGCGACGGCACTTCGGTCGTGGTCCAACGTCCAGTGAAGCTCGGGAAGAGGTACGTCGCCGTCGACTGGATCCTCTTCGCGCCGACGCTTGGGCTGTCGCTCGCCATCGACTGGTGGACCGGGCAATGGGGGATGTTCGAGCCGATCAACGTGGACGCCGAGTTCCAGAAGGCCGCGGTCTCGGGCGCGAACAGTCGATGAGCAGGATGCTCGCCGGGGCGGCTAGCGGAGTACGCCCGCCGCGTCCCTAGGGAGCTGAACCGCGAGGCGAGCGGCCGGCACGCAGTAGATGATGCGTCCGCCGCTCTCCGCCGCGGCGCCGTAGAGGACGCCGACCACCAGCCCGCGCGCGTCGAAGATCGGCGAGCCGCTCGACCCCTGCGCGGCGAAGGCGTCGAGCTGGATCACGTCGTCGAGGATCTTGCTGATCGTGCCGACGCCCAGCGTCGCCTCGGGGCGGAGGTTGTCGATGTTCCCGCTCATCCCGGCGGTCGACGTGCCCAGCGGATAGCCGAGGATCGCCACCGGGTCGCCGATCTTCACATCGCGCGCCTCGCGGGCGACGCCGCCGACCACCGGGTAGTTGCCGGGGCGGACGAGGCGGAGGATGGCGAGTTCGTCGGTCTCGCTCACATACTCGACGGTCGCTTCCTTCCACGCTCCGGTCGTGCCGTCGAAGGCCACCGCCACCTGTTCGGCGCGCGCCCCCGACTTGCTGCGGATGACGTGCTTGTTGGTGACGATGAGGCCCGAGGCGAGGAGGTTGAAGCCGGTTCCGCTCGAGGGCGGTCCATCAGGGAACTGCACCGCGATGAAGACGATCGCCGCCTTGTTCGCCGCGGTGACCGCGCTGTAGTCCATCCGCGCAATGGTCGAAGTGCGGATCTGCGCGGTGCGCATCTCGGCCGAGAGGGCGGAGATGTCGCCGCCGCTCTCCTGCATCGCGCGAAGGTCGCGGGCGAGGCGCTGGCTCTCGACGCGCGCGGCCCTGAGCGCCGCATCGGCCACGCCGGTCTGTTCGAGTCGCTGCTCGAGGGCGCGGGCGAGCGAATCGTTGGCGGCGATGAGCGTGGCGAACTGCCGCCGCTGCGACTCGGCGGCCTGCATCGCGAACCAGACGGCGATCGCGCCGCCGGCGATCACGAACACCGCGAGTCCGAGCACCATCTGCTTCAAGCGGCCGGTCTGCTTGTGCACCGCCTCGGCGATCCGCACCTCGGTGTTCTTGCGCGGAGGGACCACGGGGGGTGCGACCGGCTTGTGCGGTGTCGCCGCGACTTTGAGCGGCGCGACGGGCGCGCCCAGTTGCGCCTCGCGCGGCGTGGTGCCGCCGACGCGGGTCGCCGGCGCCACCGCCGCCTCGGCCGCGGTGAGCACGTGGAAACTCACCTGGGGCCCGTCGACGCCGAAGCTGATCAGATCGCCGTCGGCGAGTTCCTGCTCGGCGTTGATCCGCTCGCCATTCACGTACGTGCCGTTCGTGCTCCCCAAGTCGTGGATCACGTGGCGGCCGGCGACCGAGCGCACTTCGGCATGGCGCGAGGAGGCGTCGGCGTCCTTGTTCGCGTCGAACCGGAGGTCGTTCATCGGGTGGCGGCCGATCGAGACCACCGACTTCTCGAATCGTTCCTGAGATCCGCTGCGCGCCCCGCGGACGATCCGGAACTCGACCGACATCAGCTCAACAGGCTCAGCACCACGTAGACGAGCAGGATCGCGGCGAGGGTGCCGAAGATGAACTGCAGGGCGGTGCGGTCGATCCGGCCGCCGGGTGGCGGTGCGGGCGGGAGCTTCGCGCGGACCGCGGCGGGGCTGATCTCGACCGTCTCCGGCAGTGGGCCGCCAGGCGCCGGGCCATCGGTGCCGACGCGGATCGTCTCCAGGTCGCGCGGGGTGACCTCGACCGTCGCCGCCGAGGGATCCACCGGGAAGGCCGACCTCACCGGTGTCACCTTCTTGTTCTTCGAGAGGCCAGTCTCGAGCGTCGGCATCTCGGTCTCGTCGGTCGCGCTCAAGGCCGGGATCGACTTGCGGTCGACCGGCACCGTCGATCGCTGCTGCTGCGAGCCGCGGTAGACGCGGTGGCCGACCGTCTCGCCACCGCTGTCGACGAGTCCTTCGCCGTCGAAGCGTGCCGCGACGACGGTGATGTTGTCGGGGCCGCCAGCCTCGTTGGCGAGGTCGATCAGCTTCTTGCAGACCTGCACGAGGTCGGGTTCGGTCTTGACGACGTCGGCGATCTCGTTGGCGCGGACCTGGCCGGAGAGGCCGTCGGAGCAGAGCACGAGCACGTCGCCGCGCCGCACCCGCTGCGAGGTCAGGTCGACCTTCACCGTCGGTTCCGGGCCGAGGGCCTGGAGGATGATGTTCCGCCGCTCGGAGACCTCGGCCTCCTCGGCGGTCATCTCCCCGGCCTCGACCAGCTTCTGCATCAGCGACTGGTCCTTCGTGATCTGCTTGGCGACGCCGTCGCGGACGAGGTAGGCGCGGGAGTCGCCGACCTGGCAGACGTAGAGGGTGTCGCCGAGGAAGCCGGCGATCGTTGCGGTGGTGCCCATCCCCCGGTTCTCGGGGTGTGCCTGGGCGTACTGGTTGATCTTCTGGTTCGCCTGTTCGGTCGCGCCGCGGAGGGCGTGGGCGAAGAGCTCGGGGTCGTGGTCCTCCGACTGGCGCCAGCGCCGGTCGACCTCGGCGAGAGTGACCTCGGTGGCCATCGCGCTGGCGATCTCGCCGGCGGCGGCCCCGCCCATCCCGTCGGCGACCATGAAGAGCGTGCCGCGCGGTCCGGCGAGGTGCGTGCGCACCTCGGGCTGAAGCGACGCGTTCATCGACGTGAGGTCGGCGACGACGAAGGTGTCCTCGTTATGTTCGCGCGTACGACCGACGTCCGTCCGGCCGAAGACGTGGACGTAGATGTCGCCGCGAGGTGTGGAGGGTCCCGTCACGAAGCGCGAGTGCGAGGTGGATGAGGAAGTGACAGGCTCATTTTACTGGACAGTAAGCGTAGGCGCGAGCGTGAGTTGACGGGGGAGGTGATTTGGGTCACGTACAGGCGCCGCTCGAGAAGTACTCCCCGGCGACGGCTTTCTTCCGAACATCGCTGCTTCGCCTCTGCACCTCGCGTGCCGCGGCGCATGTGCGCTCGTCTTCGAGAGTCGCATACGCCTGCATCCGGATGTACCACGCATCGGCGACTTCGTCGCCCTCGAGTGTGCCGAAGATCGAGTTCATCTCTCTGAGGACGCGCGCCGCCTCGAGGGTATCCGCCGCGCCGGTATCGAGCTCGCGGATCCAAGCCGCCAGTAGCTGCGCCTTTGGCGGCCCGCTCGTCGTCGGAGGGTTGGCGGGTGCGGGATTCGGCGTCTTCGCCCCATTCGTCGGCCGCGGCTCCGGCACCTTCGCCTTGGTGCCCGGATCGACCGGCCGTGTAGCCGTCGACTTGGTCCCGGTATCGATCTGCGCCGGCGTCGAGCCCGGTGTCGGTGACAGCGTCGGCGGGGGATCCCCACCCTTGTTCAAGATCACGAACAGCGCCGCCGCGGCGATCCCCACCGTCCCGACCGCGCCGAAGACGACCGCCTTGTTCATCCCGGCCTTCACCGGCACCGGCGCCGGCGCGCTCGCGGGCCTCTTCGCCG
>JANNKK010000254.1:0-26248 GCA_031396245.1 Gemmatimonadaceae bacterium | reverse complement strand
CCCGGTCGCGCTGTCGGCCAGCACGTAATCCTTGCGGCAGGACTGCGCGCACGAGCCGCGGTTCGCCGAGCGCTCGGAGATCATCCCCGACATCAGGCACTGGCCGGAGTATGAGATGCAGAGCGCGCCGTGGACGAAGCTCTCGAGGCCGAGCTTTGGGACTGCCGCGTGGATCGCGCGGATATCCTCGAGTGTGTTCTCGCGCGCCAGCACCACTCGCGAGATCCCGAGCCGTTCCATCACCCGGGCGCCGGCCGCGTCGTGGACCGTGAGCTGCGTGGACCCGTGGATCTCGAAGCCGGGGTACACGCGCTGGATGAGTCGGATGAGTCCGATGTCCTGCACGATCGCCGCGTCGACCCCGCGCTCGATGCACTCGCCGAGGAAGCCGATGGCCTCGGCGAGCTCCTCTGGCTTGACGAGGATGTTGAGCGTGAGATAGATGCGCGCGCCGCGCTCGTGGGCGATGAGGCAGGCCTGCTCGAGGTCGTCGAGCGAGAGTTGCGCCCCTTCGTCGCGCGCGTTGAACTTCGACGCACCGCAGTAGACCGCGTCAGCGCCGTTGGCCACCGCGGCGCGCACCGCCTCGAGCGATCCCGCCGGAGCGAGGAGTTCGGGGATCGGATTGCGGGCGCTCATCCCCGCAATCTACAGCCGCGCCGCAGCCACCTCCCGCAGCTGGCCGATGTGCCGCTCCTCGTGCTTCCCGACGCTCAACACCCACTGCCACCCGTCGAACGGGCCGAAGAGCGGATGTTCGTACTTGATCAGCGAGAGACGCGGCCCTGCCTGGCGCATCGCCGCGAGCAGCTGCGCCCGTCCATCGCTCAGGCGTTCGCGTTCGGCGTCGAGATCGATCGCGTCCGGCGGGAAGAGCCCCTCGATCGCCTGACGCTTCTGTGAGCGGTCGTGATAGGGGATGTGGTCGAGGATGTGCAGGACCCTGTCGGGTTGGGGTCCTGGAGGGACGGTCGCCATCTCCGGGATCGCCGCGTCGAGGCGTTCGATCAGGCGAGCGACGCCGCGTTCCACCTTGGCGCAATGCCAGACGAGCTGTGCCGGCGTCCAGTGGCCCGCAGGCGCCCGGTGGAGGCGGTCCGACGGGATCCCGTCGAGCGTCACCAGGAACGCGAGCCGGACCCGTTCGAGCTCCGCCTCGACGCGCTCCACCCTCCGATCTGTGCCGGGAAGCATCGGTCAATCGTACCGCCCCTTCGCCTGCCCCGCCACGCACGCGAAACCCCCGGCATCCTCGACTCGTAGTCCTCATCAACAGGAGATCCCGATGCTCGGCCTACTCTCACTCGCCGTCTCTCTCGGCATCAGCTGGTTCGGATTCAGCGCTGCCCGCCGGTTCGTGCGCGAACGGCTGCGCTACGTTGATGCCGCGCTCACGCCTGGGGCGGCCATCGTTGCCGCGCTCGGAGCGGCGATCATCGCGTATCCGATCGCCGTGCTCATCCCCTTCATCGGTCCGCCGACCGCGATCGTCTTCGGACTGGGGGTCGGGCTCGGCAGCCGTGCCGGAGCGAGCGACGTGAAGCGCGGCTACCGGATCAGCGACGGCTCCTGAGGGCATCCTGACGGTTCGCTGACATCATCGAACCCGTGGGGATGGCAGATTCCGGGTGGCTCTCATGGCACCGACCTCCCTCCCCTCCGTCACCCGCAACCGCTCGAAGCCCCTCGTCGCGATCCTGCTGCTCACGCTGGGGCTCGCCGGGGTGCTCACGTACGAGGCGTGGGATGCCGCCCGCCGCCACCGCGCCGCCGCCGAGGAGACGCTGCGCGAATACGCTGCCTTCGCCGCGTGGGAGTTCAATGCCTCGGTGAAGGAGCAGTTCTACTCGACGCTGATCTGGTTCTTCGGACCCGTCGCGCACACCGAGATGCTCTGGCCCGGTGAGACACTCGCGCCGCCGGGGATCCTTGTCCCAGGCCTGAAGGCGGAGTACCGGTGCGACCCGACTGCCGATCCGGCCGTCTTTCGCGTGGACATCGCCAGCGGGAAGCTCCTCACGCACTCGGTAGAGCCCTCGGGCGAACTCGCCATCTGGATCCGCGACACGATCCTCGCCGATATCCGCGCCGGACGCTACGGCCGCGACTACAACTACTCCGCCATCTTCGGCACGGTGGGAGGCGAACGGCGGAACGTCATCTACCAGGTGAAATGGGACCCTGCGCACCGCCCGGTCGCCGCGTACGGATTCGAGTTCTGCCTCCGACGTTTCGCGCCTCCGAGCATCCAGCGGGTGCTCCTCAAGGGCGCGGTCCTGCCGCCCTCGGTCACGCGCGGGCTGCCGAACGACTCGCTCTTCAGCGTTCGTGTCCGGGACGGACTCGGCGCCGAGATCTTCCGGTCGCCGATCACCTACGAGAGTCCGTTCCGCAACACCCACTCGCTCGACTACCTCGGCGGGCTCACGACCGAGATCACCTTCCGGCCTGACATCGCCGAGCGGCTGCTCATCGGCGGGCTCCCCTCGTCCCGACTCCCGCTCCTGCTGACCGTCCTCGCCCTCACGCTCACACTGGTCCTCTTCGGGCTGCTCCAACTGCGCCGCGAGGACGAACTCCAGCGCCTTCGCGCCGACTTCGTGGCGAGCGTCTCGCACGAACTGCGGACGCCGCTCGCCCAGCTGCGGATGTTCGCCGAGACCCTCCTGCTCGGACGCGTGCGATCGGAGCAGGAACGGACGCGCTCCCTCGAGATCATCGACCAGGAGGCGCGCCGCCTCTCGCATCTCGTCGAGAACATCCTCCAGTTCTCCCGGGCCGAACGCCAAGCGCTGCAGCTGAATCTGATCGACCAGGAGATCGCACCGCACGTGCGGGAGGCCGTCGAGATCTTCGAGCCGATCGCGCGGGCGCGTCGGGTGACGGTGGACCTCCTCGTCGCCGCCGGTCTCCGGGCGCGGATCGACGCCGGCGCGATGCGGCAGATCCTCCTCAACCTGCTCGACAACGCGGTGAAGTACGGCCCGGCCGACCAACACGTGCGAGTCACCCTCTCCCGCGTCGACGACCGGGCCCGACTCACCGTGGACGACGAAGGCCCGGGGATCCCCGCCGCCGACCGGATGCGCATCTGGCAGGCGTTCCAGCGCCTCGAACGCGACGTGAACTCGGCGATCGCTGGGAGCGGGATCGGGCTCGCCGTCGTCTGCGAACTGATCCTCGGGCAGGGTGGCAAGGGATGGGTCGAAGAGGCACCGACCGGCAGGGGCGCGCGCTTCGTCATCGAACTCCCGATCACCCGCCACGGCGAGGAGACCGCGTGAAGGCGCGGGTGCTGGTCGTGGAGGACAATCCCGACCTCGCCTTCGGATTGCGCAACAATCTCGAGATCGAGGGCTACGAGGTCGCGCTGGCCGAGGATGGTCCCACCGGTGCGGCGCAGGCGCTCGAATGGCGGCCCGACCTCGTCATCCTCGATCTCATGCTCCCGGGGATGGATGGCTTCCGTGTGCTGCGCACGATCCGTGAGGCGGGGTTCGCGGCGCCGGTCCTGATGCTCACCGCGCGCGGTGAGGAGTCGGACAAGGTGAAGGGGCTGCGGAGTGGCGCCGACGACTACGTCACGAAGCCCTTCGGCGTGCTGGAGTTGCTTGCGCGGGTCGAGGTCCTGTTGCGCCGCGCGCCCACGACCCGCGACGCCACGACCGCTGGATTCGGCACGGTGCGGATCGACCGGGCCACGCGCGTGGTGACGCGGGACGGCGCCCCGGTCTCCCTCGCCCCGATGGAATACGAACTCCTGCTGGCGCTCCTCGACCGCGAGGGCGCGGTGGTCTCACGGACCGACCTGATGCGCTCGGTCTGGGGCTACGACGAGAGCATCGTGAGCCGCACGGTGGACACGCACGTGGTCGAGTTGCGACGGAAGCTCGAGTCCGATCCCTCGGCGCCGCGGCACATCCTCACGGTGCGCAAGGCGGGCTACCGCCTCCAGCCCTAGCGGGCGCCCGTCATCGCGGGAATGACGTAGGGGCCGAAATGCGGTCCCGGATTCTGCCACGCGGCGCGGAGCGCCATCGCGAGCGTCGAGCGCGTGTCCTCGGGATAGACGATCGCGTCGATGTAACCGCGCGCGCCGGCGTACCGCGCATCCAGTTGATGCTCGTAGTCCTCGCGCATCGCGTCGACGGCGCCGCGCACGGCAGCACTCGGCTCTCCCTTCGCCTGCTTCGCGGCGTCGAGCGCGGGGCCGTGCACCGCGGAGACGGCCGACTCGCCCTCCATCACCGCCATCCGGCCAGTGGGCCAGGAGAAGATGAAGTCGGGGTCGAACCCCTGGCCCGCCATCGCATAGTAGCCCGCGCCCGAGGCGTGGTTCACCGTCAGCACGATCTTCGGCACCGACGCCGTCGCCATTGCTTCGACCCACCGCGCGCCGGCGCGGATGATCCCCTCCTGTTCAGCCTCGAGTCCGACCATGAACCCGGAGACATCCTGCACGAAGAGCAACGGGATCCCCTGCCGGTCACAGCGGTCGATGAAGAAGGCGACCTTCTCGGCGCTCTCGGCGTAGATGATCCCGCCGAAACGCGGCGCCTCGCCGGCGCGACCCTTGATGAGCCCGCGCGCGTTCGCGATCACGCCGACCGGGATGCCCTCGATCCGCCCATCGCCGCAGAGCATCTCCTTGGCGAGGTGTGGCTGGAACTCGTCGAGGGCCCCATCGTCGAGGATCGCCCGGAGCATCCCGTGCACATCGTACGACATCCGGTGATCGGTCGGCAGGAGATCGTAGAGCGTGGTCGGGTCGGTCCCCGGCAGCGCGGCCGGATCGTGCGGCGCGACGCGGGGAGGCGGGGCGAGGCGAGCGACGAGTTCCCGCACCTTGGCGAGGCAGGCGGACTCATCGTCGAGGGCGTAGTGTGCGACGCCACTCACCTGGGTGTGCATCGTCGCGCCGCCGAGGCTCTCGGCGTCCACCGACTGTCCGGTCGCGCCTTTGACGAGGTTCGGACCGCCAAGTCCCATGAAGGAAGTGCCCTTCACCATCAGGATCACGTCGCTGAGCGCCGGTAGGTACGCGCCGCCGGCGACGCACTGCCCCATCACCGCGGCAATCTGCGGGATGCGCAGGTAGCGACGCATCAGGGAGTTGTAGTAGAAGATCCGCGCCGCGCCGTACTGTCCGGGGAAGACGCCGCCCTGATAGGGCAGGTTCACGCCCGCCGAGTCGACGAGGTAGAGGATGGGGATGCGGCAGCGCATCGCGCATTCCTGCGCCCGCAGGATCTTCGGGATCGTCTCCGGCCACCAGGAGCCGGCCTTCACCGTGGCGTCGTACGCCACGACGACGCATTCGCGACCGGCGACCTGCACGATCCCAGTGACGACGCCGGCGGCGGGCGCCTCCCCCTCGTACCGGTCGTATGCGACGAGAAGGCCGAACTCGAGGAACTGCGACACAGGATCCTTCAGCGTCGCAACGCGTTCGCGCGCGGTCAGCTTGCCCTGGGCGTGCTGTTTGGCGGTGCGCTCGGCGCCGCCGCCCTGACGCAGTCGCTGTTCCAGTTCACGCGACGCCTCGGCGAGGGCCCGAAGCCGGCTCTGCGCTCCGCTCACGCTTCCTGCGACTGCCGTGCGGCGAACCACTCCTTGATGTAGTCCACGAGCTCCGACGTCGGCGTGCCGGGGCCGAAGAGCTTGCCCATCCCCAGCTTCTCGAGGGCGTCCATGTCCTCGCGCGGGATGATCCCGCCGCCGGTGACGAGCACATCGTCACGTCCCTGCTCGACCAGGAGCTGTCGGACGCGAGGGAAGAGGGTCATATGGGCGCCGGAGAGGATCGAGAGGCCGACGACATCGACATCCTCCTGCACCGCGGCGGAGGCGATCATCTCCGGGGTCTGGTGGAGGCCGGTGTAGATGACCTCCATCCCGGCGTCCCGAAGCGCCGCGGCGACGACCTTCGCCCCGCGGTCGTGACCATCTAAGCCGGGCTTCGCCACCAGGACGCGGATCGGTCGGGACATGGTCGAATCCTAGCGGTCGGCCGACTCCCCGTCGAGTCGCGACAGGCTACCAGCGCAGGAGCGCCGTGGTCCCCGTCCCCACCCGCGCGCGCGACACGTCGAGGGGCTCGAGCCAGACCGACCCGGTGCGGTCGGCGGAGCTGAAGCGAAGCGCCAAGCCGCCGCGGCCAGGCTCGGGGTTCACCGGCAGGGCGAGGTCGAGGCGGTAAAGCCGTTTCCCCTTCGAGGGGTATGCCCCGAGCAGCGAGATCCCGACCGAGCTGCGCATCGGGGTGGTCGCTCCGTAGGGGACGTCGCCAGCCCAGAGGCGCCCGGCGTCCGCGAAGGCCGCGACGGCGAAATCGGCGCGCGTGCGGAACCAGGGGACCAGCGAGCGCTCCTCGAATCGGAAGACGACGCGCCGTCCACCCGCGCCGTGGGAACCTGGGAAACCCACGAGTCCGCCATCGGGATCGCGAAGGGTCAGCTGCACCGGGAAGACCATCCGATTCAGTGACGCGGCCGAGACGCTCATGATCCGCGTCCGCCGTTCCGACGCGATCCGATGCCAGGAGAGGCGCGCACTACCGACGATCGCGTCCCATTCGACGCCGTCCTGAGCTCGTCGACCCTCCCCCTTCAAACGCACCGCCGCGAGGGAGTTCGCGTCCCCGACGGCGGCGTAGAAGTCTCCCACGACCAGCACGTCCCGCACCGAGCGGGAGTTCCACAGGCTCGGGCCCATGAGCAGACTGGCCTGGAAGCCGGTTCCGATGTCCTGCGCGGCGCGGAGGGCATCGAATCGGGAGACCGTCTTGAATCGAAGCGCCCGGATCCCGCCCATCCCGGCGATCCGACCTGCGCCGAAGTTCGCGTACCTTCCGACCAGCACGGAATCGGTGGTCGGAACGAGCCCCGAGTCGCCGACGATCACGACGGCATCCGCGGTGCGGACATCGGTGCCCACGAGCACGGCGCCCGCGAGGCCCACGAGGCCTTCCTCACGGAACGACCCGACGCGCCGTATCCAGCCCACATCGTACGCCGATCGCCGCACGCGCACCGCCGCGTCGTTGCCGACCGGTCGGACCAGCGTCGGGTAGGCCGTCTCCTGCGAGAAACTCGAGTGGAGTGCGTAACGCTGCACATCGGTGAGGAAGGGCTCGGCGAGCGAAACGAGGAGCAGGCCACCGAGTGGTCGGCGGCGAAGCTCGATCGCGCCGTACGCGGGGCGACCGAAGAGGCCGTGCTGGACCACGACGAGTCCGGCGCCGGGGCGATACTCACCGCCGAGTTCACCGGAGGCGACGAGCTCAAGGCCGCGACCGTCGAGGTTGCGAGTGCCGAACTGCAGGCGGTCGATCCCGCCGCCGGCGAAGCTGGCGCCGATGATCCAGGGGAACTCCTCGACGACGTCGACCCGGATCCGCACGCGGCGCGGGCCATCTGCGAATGCGGTGACGGCCGCCGATGCGATGAACCGCTGCGCCCGCAGCAGACGCTCGGACTCGCGGCGCGCCATCTCCGTGCAGGGTTCGCCCGCTTTGAGGCGAACGAAGGCGAGGATGACCGCTTCGTTCGTCGCTTGCGGCTCGACCCCTACGGCCTCGGTGGTCGCGGCGAGCGCGCGTTCCGCCGCCGCTCGCGACGACGGAGGGTGGCTGCGAACGTCGATCCTGGTCACCGTATCGCCGGTACAGGTGACCCGCGCGGTCGCGACGGCCGTTGCGGTCGCGACGACGGCGTAGGGTGGGACCGCGGTGATCATGTCGGTCCTACCCCGTCGTGGCGAGACCGGCGGGACTCGGCCTCGTCAGGGCGCACCGACACGAGTCGCGCGCAGACGGATCGTGGTCGACACGAACCTCTCGGTCTGGTCATAGTCATATCGGCTGCACACCTGCTGACCGCGCGAGTCGGTCGTGAAGATCCGGCAAACGCGCTGCGTCTCGACGACGCGCTTCGGAAAGGTGACCCTCGCTCTCGCGAGGGGGTTCTGGCGATCGAACGAGAGGGTGGTGTTCCCACAGGTATAGATGATCGGACCGGAGGGACGTGAATCCGGCGAGTATCGGCAGGGGCCGGGCACCGCATCCACTGACACCGAGTCGGCGGTCAGGGTGAACGTCCCCTGTGTCACGACATCGGCGCCCGAGCGCTCCTCGAACCGATACGTCCCGGTCCGATCGGGCGCCGCACTCTTCTGAGCGGCGAGTGGGGTCGCGCCGGCGACCAGCGCCGTTCCAAGGGAGAGAGCGATCAGCCAGGAAGGAGGACGTCGCACCTGTGCCTCGGTGGGCGTGAGAGCTGAAGATACGACGCATCCGGGTCGCCTTGCAATCGCGCGGTCGGATCGGCGCTCAGCGCTCCTTCCTCGCCACCAGCAGCATCTCGCTCGACCGCCGGGTGAGCGGCCGGTCGGAGAAGGACTCCCACGACTGCTCGACCACGAGGCCGGCGTCGAGCATCAGCTCCGCCATTCGCGTCGCCGTGTACAGACGGATGCGATGCTCGCGATGCTCCGTGCGCGATCGCCGTTGCCAGGTGCTCTGGATGGTCATGAACCCAGAGAGGGGATCGAAGGTCCGGTCCTGCGCGATGATCGTCCCGTCGGCGGTCGGCCACCAGTCGCTCGCGAGGAAGCGCGCCATCACCCCGTCGCGACTCCCGCCCTGCCAGATCATCACGCCACCGGGCTTGAGCACCCTGGCGCACTCACACAGCACCGTCGCATCGTCGCGGGCGTCGCTGAAGAAGCCGAAACTCGTGAAGAGGTTGACCACGGCGTCGAATCGACGCGTCCACTTCGCCGGGAGCCGTCGCATATCGCCGGCGGCGTAGCGAAGCCGCTTCCCGGTGCCGCGCTTCCGCGCCACCGAGAGCAGGTGGGCCGAGAGGTCGTATCCGTCCACGTCGAAGCCCGCCTCAGCGAGCAGGTGCGCGTGGCGTCCCTGGCCGCAGCAGAGGTCGAGCAGCCGCGCCCCCGCAGGGAGCTCGAGGAGGTCGACGAGCCGCGCGACCTGCCGTCGGTCCTCGACGAGGTCGAACAACGGCCCGTACTCGCGCAGGTAGCCGGCGTCGAAGTAGTGCTCCCACCAGAGACCCGGCGTCATCTGCCGATCCGAAGCGTGGGTC
The DNA here is from genome assembly GCA_031396245.1 of Gemmatimonadaceae bacterium. Lineage (GTDB taxonomy): Bacteria > Gemmatimonadota > Gemmatimonadetes > Gemmatimonadales > Gemmatimonadaceae > Pseudogemmatithrix. The sequence continues at coordinate 17,144 of JANNKK010000254.1, read as the reverse complement.
GGTGCGGCTTGACACGCAGGCGACGGGTCACGATCCCTCGCGGCGCGCCGTCCTCTAGAAGAATACCGGCTCTCGGTACGCCCCGAACTCCGACTCGAGCGCCGCCCGGATCTCGAAGAGCGTGCAGTAGCCGCGGGCGCATTCAAGGATGAAGGGGACGACGTTCGTCTTGCCGTGCGCCGCCTCGCGCAGCCGCGCCAGGTCGGCCTCGCATCTCGCGTTGTCACGAGTCTTGCGCAGCTTGGTCAACGCCGCCGCCTGTTCGCGTGCCGCCTGCTCGTCGAACTTCAACAGCGGGATCGTCAGGGACTCGTCGGTCACGAATTCATTGACGCCGACGATCACCCGACGATGCTGCTCGATCTCCCACTGCTGCCGGGCCGCCGACTCGGCGATCCTCCGCTGGAACCATCCGGCCTCCAGCCCCCGCACCACGCCGCCCTGTTCCTCGACCTGCGTGAAGAGCGCCTCGGCCTCGCGCTCGAGGTCGTCGGTGAGCTTCTCGATATAGTACGAGCCGCCGAGCGGGTCACTCACGTTGGCGACACCCGTCTCGAAGGCGAGCACCTGCTGCGTGCGGAGCGCGACCTGCACCGAATGCTCCGTCGGCAGAGCCAGCGTCTCGTCCATCGAGTTCGTGTGCAGCGATTGCGTGCCGCCAAGCACCGCCGCCATCGCCTGATACGCGACGCGGACGACGTTGTTCATCGGCTGTTGGGCGGTCAATGTGACCCCCGCCGTCTGCGAGTGGAACCGCATCACCCACGACCGCGGGCTCTTCGCACCGTAGCGCTCCTTCATGTGGCGCGCCCAGATGCGGCGGGCCGCGCGCAGCTTCGCGATCTCCTCGAAGAAGTCGTTGTGGATATCCCAGAAGTAGGAGAGCCGCGGCGCGAAATCATCGACGTCGAGGCCACGCTCGATCCCGCGCTCGACATAGGTGAACCCGTCGGCGAGGGTGAAGGCGAGTTCCTGCGCGGCCGTCGCCCCCGCCTCGCGGATGTGGTAGCCGCTGATCGAGACGGTATTCCACTGCGGCACGTGCTCGGCCCCGTACTCGAACATGTCGACGATCAATCGCAGCGCCGGCTCGATCGGGAAGCACCAAGCGTGCTGCGCCATGTACTCCTTCAGGATGTCGTTCTGGATCGTCCCGCGGAGCGCGGCCGGCTTCACGCCCTGCTTCTCCGCCGCGGCGATGTAGAAACACCAAAGGATGATCGCCGGGCCATTGATCGTCATCGACGTCGAGACCTGGTCGAGCGGGATCCCGGCGAAGAGCTGCTCCATATCGGCCAACGAACTGATCGCCACGCCGCACTTCCCGACCTCCCCCTCCGACCGGGGGTGGTCGCTGTCGTAGCCCATCAACGTCGGGAAGTCGAAGGCGACCGAGAGGCCGGTGGTGCCGTGCTCGAGCAGGAACTTGTAGCGCTCGTTCGTCTCCTTCGCCGAGCCGAAGCCGGCGAACTGCCGCATCGTCCAGAGCTTCCCGCGATACCCGGTCGGATGGATGCCGCGCGTGAAGGGATAGGCACCAGGCACCTCGAATGCGGTGCCACCGGAGCCCTCGAGGTCGAGCGCGGTGTAGAGCGGCGCCACCTCCTTCTCGGAGTTCGTGTAGGCGATCTCCCGCTTCTCGCCCTTCTCGTACCGGGCTCGCCACGCGGTGACCTCGGCGCGCAACGCGTCGAGTTCCTGTTGCATCGCGGCCAGGGTCGGATCGAGGTCCGAGGAGATCGTCATCTCGTGTTCCCAGTGAGGGTCCCGGCGGCGACGCTGCGAACGAGCAGCAACTCCGCCACCGCCAGCGGCGTCGTCTCCCCCCGCTCCAGCGCGGGGAGCTGCGCCTCCAGCCACTCCTTCGTCGCCGCGTCGCTCCAGAGCCGTCGACGCACGCGTCGCTCGACCGCGTCGACCACCCGCTCTCGCAACCTCATCCGGCGGCGCAGCTGGAGCGTGCCACTCCGCTCAAGATACCCGAAATGGCGATCGAGGGCCTCGGCGAACTCCGCGACTCCCTCCCCCGTCACACCCACGCTACGCAGCACCGGCGGGGTCCACCGATCGGCATCATCTCGCTTCGCCGCCTCTCGGGCGACCCGCTTCGGATTCAGCGCCTTGAGGTCGATCCCGTGGTGTGCCGGTACGTCCTTGAGCGTCGACCCGACGCGGAGCCCCAGCATCAGCTCGATGTCGTTGCGCAGGCGATCGGCCCCCGGACGGTCCGCTTTGTTGACCACGAACACGTCGGCGATCTCCATCACGCCCGCCTTGAGAGTCTGGATCGAGTCCCCCGACTCGGGCACGAGCACCACTGCACTCGTGTCCGCGAGGCGCGCGATGTCGAGTTCGCTCTGGCCCACTCCGACCGTTTCGACGAGGATCCGGTCCATCCCCGAGGCGTCGAGCACGTCGCACACCTCGCGTGTCGTCGCGGCGAGTCCGCCGAGGGACCCGCGCGTCGCCATCGACCGGATGAACACCTTATCGTGCAGTGCCACGCGCTCCATCCGCACGCGATCACCGAGCAGCGCGCCTCCGGTGAACGGCGAGGTCGGGTCGACCGCGACGATCCCCACTCGGTGTCCTTCGGCCAGATACCGTTCGGCGAGCAGATTCGTGAGCGTGCTCTTCCCTGCCCCCGGCGGACCGGTGATGCCGATGCGGCGCGCGTGCCCGAGGCGCGGGTGACAGGCCGCGAGCAGGAGTTCATAACCGTCGCGCTGATCCTCGACGATGCTCACCGCGCGGGCGAGTGCGGCCTTCCGCCCCAGGCCCAGGTCGGTGACGAGGGCCGCGAGCTTGGGCGGGGCGCCATCGGGAAGTCGCAACGCCGTCATCGCGCCGTCGGCGGTTCGTCGTGCTCGTCATTGATCTCGCCGACGAACTCCTCCACCAGATCCTCCAGCGTCACCAAGCCGAGCGTCTCCTCGTTCATCCCCCGGACGATCGCGAGGTGCTTCCGGTCGCGGAGCATCCTCGACATCAGGGCGTGACAGGGCTCGTCGGGCGACGCGACCGCCACCGGGCGTGGATCACGGAGCGGCGCCTCTGGGCGCGCGATCACGTCCCAGCTCGTGATCATCCCGTCGACGTGGTCGATCGTCCCCTCGAAGACCGGCAGGCGACTGAACTTCGACAGTGCGACGACCCTGGCGACCTCGTCGGGCGGCGCCGAGCGGTCGACGCCGACAATGTCCGCGCGCGCGGTCATCACCTCGCGAACGCGCTTGGCCCCGAACTCGACGACGCCGCTGATGATCGCGCGTTCGCCGGCCGCCCCGACTCCTTCGATCTCACCCTCGCGCAGGAGGTCGTCGAGCGACTCGGCGGCCGTCGGCACCATCGCCGTGGGGGTACCACGCACGCGACCGACGACCCGAGCGCCGAGCTCGGCCAGTGGCGCGGTGAGTCCTTCGACCACGCGGAGCAGCGGGAGCAGCAACGGCAGCACCTCGGAGGGCCAGCGACGAGCGATCGCCCGCGGCAGGAGCTGGCCCACGAGCAGGAGCAGAAGGGCTGCGATGACGAGCGCACGGATCAGGGCGCCGGCGCGATCCCCATCCTGCAGACCGAGCACGGCGCCGAGCGCGAAGACCGTGCCGGCGATCCCGGTCCCCGCCGCGAGGATCAGGCGCTGCGGTCGCTCGAGGTAGAGCGCGGCCGTCCCGGCGCCGGCCAGTCGTCGTTCGGCCCAATGGCGCAGCCAGATGCGGCTCACGCTGCGCAGGGCCGTCGCCGCCCCGGTCAGCACGCCGACCACCGCCACCAGGATAAGGGTCAACATCAGGGTGCTCATTCGGCGCCTCCGACGACCGGCACCGCGACCATCGGCTCGACGTACACACGCTCGACCCGCCGCCTGGCCACCCGTTCGACGACGATCCGGAAACCGGCCACGCTCACGACCTCGCCGGCCTTCGGCACACGGCCGAGCAGTTCCATCACGAGTCCGCCGACCGTGGTCACGTCCCCGCGACGGAACTCGGCCCCGGTGACATCCGAGAGGGCGTCGAGCGTCACGTGGGCGGCGACCCAGAGCCGGCCTCCCTCGCCGCGCTCGACCTCAGGCCGTTCGACATCACCCTCGTCCTGGATGTCGCCGACGATGAGTTCCAGCACGTCCTCGAGCGTGACCAACCCCGCGGTACCGCCGAACTCGTCAACGACGATCGCGAGATGCCGCCGCGTCGAGCGGAACTCGCGCAGCTGTTTCTCGACGCTCTTGCTCGATGGGATGAAGAGCGCCGGTCGGACGAGGGACTGCCATCCGCCCGCCGGCTCCTCGTCGCCAAGGAGCGCCGAGAGCAGGTCCTTCGCGTACAGCACGCCGACGACCTCGTCGAGGGTACCGTCGTAGACGACGAGTCTCGCGTGACGGGCGCTGCGGACGCGGTCCGCCACCGCGAGCCACGGCGTCTCGCGTTCGATCCCGACGATGTCGACCCGCGGGACCATGATCTCGTGCACCTGTGTGTCGCCGAGGGAGAAGACGCCGTGGAGGAGCACTTCCCCTGACCCTTCGACCTCGGCTTCGGCGGCGACCACCTCGCGGAATCGCTCGACCGCGTCCTCCCGATCGGCCTCGTCGAGATGCGGCGGCGGCAGGACGCGATGAAGGGAGGCTTCCACCCATGTGCCGATCGCGACGAAGGGGGCGCAGACGAACTCAGAGACGCGCACGGCCGAGAGCGACTTCGCGAGTCCCGCGGCGCCCGCCGCGTCGCCAGCCGCCCGCGCCGCCACTTCGGTGAGGCCGACGAGCGCGATCCCCGCGACCACGACCACCGGCGCGAGGAACCCGGCGGGCACCCATCCGCTCGCCAGCAGCGCGACGGAGGTCGCGGCACCGGCGAGCAGTTGGGCGATGATGCGCCCGAAGGCGAGCGCGCGGTGGGTCCGCTCGCGGCGGCCGAGGAGTTCGGCCACCCGCGGGTCTGAGGGAGGCTCCTCGTCGTCCAACCCCAGCAGGGCGCCGTCGGCATACGCGGCGAGCGCGGCCACGACGGCCGCAACGACCGCGAAGAGCATCGTGAGGAGGCTCACGCGCGCAGGACCCGCTTGAGGAGCTGCTCCTGGCGTCGCCACATCGGCGATGACTCGCGTGTCGCGCCCTCGGGGTGCTCGTGCCCCAGCGCGTGCAACGTGCCGTGCACGACGAGGCGCAGCAGTTCCTCGCGCACGGGGACGCCGTAGCGGCGGGCGTTCAGCGCCGCGACCTCGGGGCAGATGTAGACATCCCCGATCGTCGCCCCCGCGGGGTCCCGGAATCCGAAGCTGATCACGTCGGTCGCGCCGCGCCGCTTGAAATGGCGCTGGTTCATCGCCGACATCCTGAGGCGTCCGAGAAGGGTGATCGAGAGGAGCGCGGTACGCGCCTGCTCCGCCCGCAACACGAGCGAGGCCGCGGCGGCCAACCGGCCAGCGCTCACCGATGAACGCAGGCCGCCCAGAGTCACCGCGACTCTCGGAACGCTCACGTGCCGGAGTCCGCCGCGTACGCCTTCACGATCTCCCGCACCAGCCGGTGCCGCACGACGTCGACCTCGGTGAAGTAGTGGAACGCGATCCCTTCGATGCTGGTGAGGATGCGCTCGATCTGGAGCAGGCCGCTCTCCTCACGGGTCGGCAGGTCGATCTGCGTCTTGTCACCAGTGATCACCGCGCGCGAGTTCACGCCCAGGCGGGTGAGGAACATCTTCATCTGCGCGTTGGTCGCATTCTGCGCCTCGTCGAGGATCACGAATGCGTCGCCGAGGGTGCGGCCGCGCATATACGCGAGCGGCGCGATCTCGATCACGCGCGTCTCGAGGGCCCGGGCGACGCGCTCGGGCGGCATCAGGTCGTCGAGCGCATCGTAGAGCGGGCGCAGGTACGGATCCACCTTCGCCTGCATGTCACCGGGGAGGAAGCCGAGTGACTCCCCCGCCTCCACGGCGGGCCGCGCGAGCACGATCCGCTTCACCCGCTTGCGCGCCAACGCGTCGACCGCCGCCGCGACCGCGAGATACGTCTTGCCCGTTCCCGCCGGTCCGATGCCGATGACGATCTCGTTGTCGAGCATCTGCTGCATGTACTCCGATTGTCCCTGCGTCTTCGGCTGGATGACCTTGCGCACCCCCGGCAGGACGATCCGGCCGGGAACGGCGCCGTCGCGCGCGGGGCCCTCCATCGAGAATCGCAGCACGTCGTCGGGCTCGAGCGACAGGCGCTGCTTCGCCTGATCGATCATCCGGGTCGCGACGACGGTTGCCTTCTCCACTGCGTCGGCACTGCCGACCAGCACCATCGCCTCGCCGCGGAGCGTGACACGCACGGGGAAGAGCTTCTGGAGTTCGGAGAGGTTCGCGTCCCCCGCTCCAGCCAGGGAGAGCAGGTCCGCGCCCTCGGTCGAGAGACGTTGGGTGGTGGACTCGCCAGCGATCGTGCTGTCCGTCATCAGGTCTCCATCGGGCGGATGTGCAGCTCATCGAGGTCCGCCGCCGGCACCGGGCCGGGGGCTCCCTCGTACAGCGCGCGCGCGGCAGTCGTCTTCGGGAAGGCGATGACGTCGCGCAGCGACGTCGCCCCGGCGAGCACCATCGCGATCCGGTCGAACCCGAAGGCGATGCCTCCGTGGGGTGGGGCGCCGGCGCGAAGTCCCTCGAGCAGGAATCCGAAGCGGCGCTCTTGGTCCGCGCGATCGGGGATGCCTAGCAGCTCGAACATCCGCGACTGCTGCGCCGGGTCGCTCGTGCGGATGCTCCCGCCGCCGAGTTCGGTGCCGTTCAGCACGCAGTCGTACGCGAGCGCCCGCCACCGTTCGGGGGCCGCGGGATGCGCAGCCACGTCATCGGCGTTCGGCGCCGTGAAGGGATGATGCACCGCCGTGAGCGCCTTGGTCCCTGGATCCTGCTCGAACATCGGGAAGTCGAGCACCCAGAGGAAACGCCGGACGTTCGGCTCCACGAGGCCGAGACGTACGGCGCATTCCTGACGTACCCTGTCGAGCGCCGGGTTCGACACACGGTCCCCGCCCGCCACGGCGAGCAGGAGTTGGCCCTCCCCAAGCGCGATCGCACGCTGCGACTCGGCGTTGAGGAACCTCGCGAGGGGCCCCTCGAAGGTGCCGGCGGTCGACTTGAGACGCACGAGACCGCCGGCGCCGGCCGACTTCGCGATCGCCTCCAACTCGTCGACCTGCTTCCGGCTCCACGTCGCGGCCGCCGGCACGCGGATTCCGCGCACGCGGCCGCCGGCGGCGATCGCCTGTTGGATGATCGACGACTCCGAGCCGCGAAAGGCCGCCGTCAGGTCCTCGATCTCCAGTCCATAGCGAAGGTCGGGACGGTCGCAACCATAGCGCTCCATCGCGTCAGCGTAGGTCATCCGCTGGAACGGCGTCTCGACCCGCACGCCCCCCTCGGCCCAGAGCGCCTGCATGAGCCCTTCGGCCATCGCGATGATGTCCTCGCGCGTGATGAACGACGCCTCGATGTCGATCTGCGTGAACTCAAGTTGCCGGTCGGCGCGGAGATCCTCGTCGCGGAAGCAACGGGCGACCTGGAAGTAGCGGTCGAAGCCGCTGCACATGAACAGCTGCTTGTATATCTGCGGCGACTGCGGCAACGCGTAGAACTCCCCCGCGTGCACCCGACTCGGCACGAGGAAGTCGCGGGCGCCCTCGGGAGTCGGCTTCGTGAGGATCGGGGTCTCGATCTCGAGGTAGCCGAGCTCGCTCAAGTGCCGGCGCGTGGCCTGCAACAGGCGATGCCGCAGTTCGAGGTTGCGCTGCAGCTCATCTCTCCGGAGGTCGAGCACCCGATGGCGGAGTCGCAGCTCCTCGGCCGGGAGCTTCCCGTCCTTGGGCAAGGAGACCGGGATCGCCGGCGTCTCCGCCGGCCCCACGACCCGGAGCGACGTCGCTCGCACCTCGATCTCCCCCGTGCCCAGGTCGATGTTGCGCATCTCGGCGGGCCGCGCCTCGACCGTGCCCTCGACCAGTACGACACTCTCGACCCCCACCGCCGCCGCCGCCGCAATCACTGCGGCGTCCGCCCACTTCGGGTCGAACGAGACCTGCACCAGACCGGCGCGATCCCGCAGGTCGATGAAGACGAGGCCGCCGAGGTCACGCGAGCGGTGGAGCCAACCGCCCAACGTGACGCGCGACCCCACGTCGCGCAGGCGGAGTGAGCCACCGAGGCGGGTGCGGAGCGTGGTGGCGTCGGATTTGATCGGTTCGGTGTTCACGCGGCGCCTGCTGGGCTGGTCGGAGTGGAGCGGGGAGTGAGATGGTAGGTCAGGAGTCCGAGCGAGGCCCCGATCAGGTCGGCGAGCCAATCCGCGAGCGTCGTTTCGCGATTCGGCACGAGCAGCTGATGGAGCTCATCGAGGGCCCCGAAACTGGCCAGACCGACCAAGGCGATCAGGATCATCCGATGCGTGCGGGGCACCAACATCGCACGCCCGACGAGCCAGCCGAGTATCCCATAAACGCCGAAATGAGCGACTTTGTCCGCGCCGGTGACCTGGATGCTCACCGTCGGACTCGGCCACGAAGTGAGGACCAGGATGACGGCGGTCCACGCCAAGGCGGGTCCCCAACGCCGCGCCCAAGGCGCGGCCACTGCCCCCGGGCCACTCACGCGGTTGCGGTCAGCTGCGCCGTAGGCGCGAAGCGATGCTGATCAGGGGTTCGGCGGATGGACATCAGGACGGGTGTAAATCTAACCCCCGGTTGAACTTGGCGGTAGACGAACGGCGTTGACCTACCTCCCGACTCCGGGTACTGTCCAACATGTTCAATCTGCTGGACTTGACCCCCTTCGAGGCCGAACGGACCCTCCGGGAGTTCGCCGTCGCCGAAGGGGAGTCACCCTACCGGGGTTCCCAGGTGGTGCCGCACCTCTGGGCCCGTCCGGCTTCGTCGTTCGAGGCGATGACCGACCTCCCCATCGCCTTTCGGCAGAAGCTGGCGGCGAGCTTTGCACTGCCACGGCTTGAACTCGTGACGCAGCAGCGGAGCACCGACGGCACCCGGAAGTTCCTCTTCCGGATGCACGATGGCCAGGCGATCGAGACCGTCGCGATCCCGGACGACGACCGGATGACGCTCTGCATCTCGTCGCAGGCCGGGTGCGCGCTGCAATGCTCCTTCTGCGCGACCGGGGCGATGGGATTCCAGCGCAACCTCACGGTGCACGAGATCGCCGGTCAGGTGCGCGAACTCGCCCTCCTCGACCCACCCATCCGCGCGACCAACATCGTGTTCATGGGGATGGGCGAACCGATGATGAACTGGAAGGCGGTCGATCCGGTGCTCACGATCCTCAACGACGCGAAGGGATTCGGGATCGGCGCGCGGCACATCACCGTCTCCACGGTCGGCGTACTCCCGGGGATCGTCGCGCTCGCCCAGCGCAAGGAGCAATTCCGACTCGCGCTCTCGATCCACGCCCCGACCGATGAACTGCGCAAGAAGCTGATGCCGGTGAACACGAAGTACCCCCTCGCCGACGTCCTCGAGGCGGCGGCGCGCTTCGATCGGCGCGTGACCTTCGAGTACGTGATGCTCGGGGGCGTGAACGACCTCGGTCCGCACGCCGACCAGCTCGCCTCACTCGCGCGTCGGTGCAAGGCGTTCGTGAATCTCATCCCGCTCCACCCCGGCGGCGCGCTGGGGTTCACGCCGACGTCGCCGGAAGCGATCGCGAAGTTCGCGCGGCGGATCCGCAAGCTTGGAGTGGAGGTGGCGATCCGAAAGAGCCGCGGCGTGGATATCGCCGCGGCCTGCGGCCAGCTACGGGTCGAACGGCTCGGGCGGCGGCCGCCACGCCGCCCCGACGATGATCGTGAGATCGAGGTAGCGTGAACTGTCGGGGCGCGCGACCACGCGCGCCCCGCCCAACGCCTGGGCCGCCAACGCGCCCCAGTCCATCCGGCCGCTCCGGACGAGCACGAGCGAACTGTCGAGGCGTTCGTTCCAGTTCCCCGACCCCACGACGTCGAAGCCCGCATCGCGCATCGCCGCGGTCGCACGCCGTGCGAGGCCGCGAGTGCCCGCCCCGTTCATCACCTCGACGCGGATCCGGAGCGACTCGGGAACGACGCGCGCGATCGGGCCGGCCTCGTCATCGGCGGTGTTGCCACGCCACCGCACGACCAGCACCGTGATCCCCGCGACGAGTGCGAGTCCGAGCAGGATCCACCGCCCCTTCCCCCTCACCGCACCGAGTTCCAGAGCGCGGCCGCTTCGGGAAAGAGCAGCTTCCCCTCGCGCAGCGTCCACTCGAGCCGCATCTGCATGACTTGGCGGAACACGCCGGTGAAGTCGTGCGGTAGGTGGTCGGCGAGGAAGCCACGTTCGGCGCGCGCGAACTGGCGACCCGGCTCGAGGAAGTCCGCCATATAGAGAGCGCGTCCGGTGCGGTCCCATCCGACGTGGCCGACGGTGTGCCACCGCACCGCCGCGAGCACGCTCTCCCGTGTCTCGCCGAGCGTCACGAGGTGCGCGGCGGCGGCGGGACCGTGGAGCACGTCGAGCGGTAGGTCGTGCCCGGCTCCGAGCCGGCGGAGCTCGGCCTCGGGCGCGTCGCGCAGTGCGTCGTGGAAGCGGCCGACGTCGTGCCACGCCTGCGCTTCGTCGGGATCGATCTGGAGCTGGGTGGCCCAGCGATCGAGCAACGTCGTCACCCGTGCGATGTGGGCACGGCGCTTCTCGCCGACCTGCGCCCACGCCGGGAGGTCCACGTCGGGCGTGCTCATCGGGCGCTCGTGATCCGACGCGCGAGGTCGGAGAGCGTCGCGACGATGTCGCGGAGTTCCGTCGTCGCCGACTCGAGGGCGCGCAGCGCCTCGGCCTGCTGGGTCGCCGCCGACGCCACTCCCTCGGCGCCCTCGCGGTTCCGCGCCGCGATCTCGGCCACGCGGCTCATCCGCTCGCGCAGCCGCGCGACCTCGACCCCCTGGTCGTCGGCGGAGGTCGCGATCCGCGCCGCCTGCAGCGCCGCGCCCCCGGTCGCGCTGACGATCGACCCGAGGGCCTCGCGTGAACTGCCGGAGAGCGTCTCGGCGTCGCCCACCAACGCCTCCCCGCGGGACATCAGCGCCGCCGTCTCACGCATCTGTTCATCGAAGTCCCTCAGGACGCGCTGCGCGTCGTCGGCAGCGCGGCCGCTCTCCTCGGCCAGCTTCCGCACCTCGTCGGCGACGACGGCGAATCCCCGGCCCTCGTGGCCGGCCCGCGCGGCCTCGATCGCCGCGTTGAGCGCGAGGAGGTTCGTCTGCACCGCGAGTTCCCGGATCACCGAGATCAGCCCCGTCACCTGGCTCGTCGTCTGCGCCAGCTTCCCGACGCGGCTCGAGCCCTCGGAGACGAATCCCTTCGCGCCGACGAGCCGTTCCATCGCGGTGTCGATCGTCTGTCGATGCTCGGTCGCGATCGCGCTCGCCTGACGGGTCGCGTCGTGCGCCTCGCGGGCGTCGGACGCCGCCGATTTCGTGCGCGCGCTGAGGCTCGCGGTCACCTCGAGCCCCTTCGTCAGCTGCTCCGCTTCGTCGGCGGTGCCCCGAGTGATGTCGGCGGCGGTGCGCGCCACGGCCTCGCCGCCGGTGCGCAGGGTGCGCGCCGAGTCGGTGAGCGTCCCCACGCCCTGCTGCAGCCGGGCGACTGTCTCAAGCAGCGGATTGCGCAGGTCGAGGATATGGATCGTCGTCGCCAGCTGGTTGGCGACGCGCTTGATCAGCATCGCTTCCTTTGGGCCATAGGCGCCGCGCTTGTGCGTGTCGAGCTCGAGCACGCCGATCGTGCGATCACCGAACTTGAGCGGCACGACGGCACGCGAGGCGGCGTCGGCCAACGGCCGCTCGACGCGCGGGTCACGGTCGGCGTCGATGAGGAAGACAGGCCGGCCGGTCGCCAGGACCTCTCGACGCAGGCGCTCCCCGTCGATCGGCGCCGGCTCCGACGCGCGCAGGAGTCCTGCCCCGGAGCGGAAGATGAGCCGGGCCTCTGCCCCCTCGGTGCGCAGCACGCGCATCTCGCGCCACTCGAGGAGACGCCGCGCCAGTCCTTCGATCCGCTGGATCGCCTCGCCGAGGCTCGCATCGGTCGCGGCCGCGACCTCCATCGCCAACACCGTGTTCAGCTCCTCGGCGGCGATGCTCTCTTCGAGGATGCGCTTGAGCAGCAATCCGGCAAAGGTGAGTACCACGAGGACGACGCCGGCGCCGCGCCAGCCGACGAAGGCCAGCGAGAGGAGGAGTGCCGTGAGCCCCGCCGAACTGGTACCGAGCGCGATCACCTCGTACCGGAGGATCAGGGACCGCTCCTCCGACTCGAGCTTCTGCCGGACGAGGAGCGTGAAGTAGAAGAGCCCCTTGCTGAGGAGGAAATGGACCAGCACGAAAACCGCGATCGCCGGCACGCTCTGTCCGTCGAGCGTCGCTGCGTCCGCCCCCAGCGGCCCACGGCTCCAGGCATACCAGCCGGAGGCCGCGAAGAGCGCGACGGCTTCGCGCGAGGCGTTGATCCACGCCGGGATGCCGCCGCGCCGCAGCCAGAGACTGTCGGCCACCACGATCCCGAGGGCGAGTGCCAGCGCCGTGGAGCTCGGACCGAGGATCAGGGAGCCACCGACCGCGACCATCCCGAGGAGATGCACCGCCGCGTACTTCGTGACCGGGAGTTGGTGCCGCCGCAGCAGCGAGACGGCGACGGCGAGTGCGCCGATCCACGGCAGGTGCTCGAGCCATCCGGTGGTGAGCACGAGCGAGCCGGCGAGCAGGAGGGTCCCGATCGCGGGGATCGCCACCCGATAGAGCCTGAGCAGTGCGTTCACCGCATGCCTTCGTCGAGGGCGGCACGCAGCGACCGAACGAGCGCGAGTGCGGCCTCGACCGATTCCTCGGCGGCTTGCACGATCGCCGAGCCGACGACGATCCCATCCGCCAGCGCGCCGATCCGCCGTGCCTGCTCCGGCCGCGAGATGCCGAATCCGACGCAGACCGGCAGGGAGCACACGCTCCGCAGTTCGGCGATCGTCCGCGGCAGGTCGTCGGCCGGATCCTGCTGCACACCAGTCACGCCGAGACGGCTGATCAGGTACACGAACCCCTTCCCGTGTCGCGCGATCTCGGCCATCCGCGTGGTCGGCGTAGTCGGCGCGACGAGTCGGACGAACTCCAGCGGACCGCCGCCGAGCCACGCCTCGCGTGCCGGATCCGCGCCGACCGGGAGATCGGTCACGAGGATCCCCTGCACACCGGCGGCCGCCGCATCATCGAGGAGCGAGCTTCCGGCCGCGAGCAGGGGGTTCAGGTAACTGAAGAGGACGACGGGGACGGTCGGTCGCGCCTCGGCGATCAGGGCGAAGGTGCCGCGCAGCGTCATCCCCTGCTCGAGCGCCCGCTGCGAACTCCGTTGGATGATCGGACCGTCGGCCAGTGGATCGGAGAAGGGGACGCCGACCTCGATCACGTCGGCGCCGGCAGCGGGCAGTTCCTTCAGGAGCCGGATCGAGTCGGCGCGATCGGGATGTCCCGCCGTGACGTAGCAGACCAGTGCACGGCGCCCCACGGACCGGAGCCGCGCGAGGTGTCCTGACAGCGATCCGGTCAGAGGAAATAGTCCCCTACGCGGATCCCGTATCGATCGGGATCGCCGGTCTTGATGATCGTGCGTTTGAACGTGCCTGACTCATCACGCTCGGCGAGGTCGGCGAGACTCCCTGGATGTTCGATGTTGCCGAGCGCGTCGCTGACCACGCGTACGATCGGGCGCGACACCATCTCCGGCAGGGGGTTCGCGCCGTGGACGATCGCGAGCTCGAAGGTGTCGAGCACGACGAAGGTCCCGACCGGGTAGATCCCGAGCAGCGCGACGAACGCCTTCACGACGACGGGGTCCTGTCCGCGCCGGGGGTTGTCCCGCATCTCCTTGAGCACCTCGGAGGGATCGAGCGGCTCCGACATGTAGACGCGGCGCGTCGTCGCGGCGTCGAACCCGTCGGCGACCGAGACGATCTTGCTATAGAACGTCATCTCGGTCATCCGCAGCGACCGCGGATAGCCGGTGAGGTCCCGCTTCATGTGGTGCTGGTACGCGACCAGCATCGAGCGATAGGGGAACTCCGACTGCTCGCGGAGCTGGAAGAGCGCGAGTACGCCGAGCCAGGGATGGGCGGCGACGAGCCGCCACTCATCCTCGGTGAGCGAATCCGGCTTCTGGATGATGTCGATCGGCACGCGCGACTTGCCGATGTCATGGAAGAGGGCCGAGAAGCCGAGGTCGTAGAGCTGCAACCGGGTGAGCCCCAGTCGCCGGCCGAGCGCGACCGAGAAGATGCACACGTTCACGCAGTGCGTGAACGTGTAGTCGTCGTAGTCGCGGATCGTGGTGAGTCCGTCGTGGGAGGTCTCCTCGGCGAGGATCTGGTCGACGATCCCCTGCACCACCCGCTTGATCTTCTTGATGTTGGGGCTCTGCCCCATCCGCAGCGAGTTGATGACCTCCTTCGTCGTCGAGACCGACTGCGCGTAGGTCCGCTTCGCGCGTTCCTTCGCCTCGCCGGCGTCGGCCGGGTCGTCGGCGCTCTCCACCGTCGGCGAGACGTCGAACACGTGCACGTTCGTCTCGGCGAGCCGCTTCTGAAGCAGATCGAATCGCTCCGCCGAGAGCTTGCCCTGCGGCTGGGTGAGGAAGGAGAGGAGGATCGTCCAGTCGCGGACGGAGGGCCGCTCGTGGAATCGGATCAGTCCCACGCCGGAGTCACGGCAGCGGCCGAGGATGTAGGAGAAGCTCGTGTAGTTGTCGAGGTCGAGCTTCATCCGCGTCGCGTTCAGGAAGAGGAACTCCCCCGCGAGGCGGAACTCGCACTCCCCGTCGCCGGCGATGAGTTCACCGGAGAGCGCGGTGAGCTCCTCGAGCGCCTTCTGCACGACCGCGTTCTCGACCGGGTACATCTTCAGGTTGCGGAGCGCGATGTAGAAACCGATCACCCAGGTGCGGCCGATCTGGCGCACCGCCCCCTCGCCGAGTCCGGCGGTCGTCACGGCCTGCGTGTTGCGCGCGACCGAGGCGCGGCCCGTTGGTGGCGTGGGCTTCGTCGGGTCGCTCACGCCGCGCCTCCGCCCTTGAGCGCGCGCGTCACCGCCGAGCGCACGATCACGTCCTTCTCGCCGACCGCCTTCTCGAGTGAGGTGCGCGCTGACGCCGTGCCGATCTTCCCGAGCGCGATCGCCGCGCAGGCGCGGAGTTCAGGATCCTCCTTCCGTCCGAAGAGACCGCCCTTTGCGTTGAGGATCGAGTCGAGCCACGGCACGCCGCCGTCGCCGCAGATCGTCCCGTACAGCTCGAAGACGGCGATCCGTTCGGTACGGTCGTGTTGTCGCGTGCCCTTCCCCTTCACGATCGCGTCCACCTTGGCGAGGGCCGGCCGATGGTTGCGGGCGGTGAGGGCTCGCGTCGTCGCGATGCGGATGTCCCGATCCTCGTCGCTGAGGGCCGTCTCGAGCGCCGAGAGCGCGCCGGCGGTGCCGATGTCGGTGAGCGCGGTGACGGCGGCCGCTCGGAGCGGGCGCTCGGCGCCGCTCGCCAGCACATCGCCGAGCGAGGGGACCGCGGCCTGCGCCTTCATCGAACCGGCGCGCCTGATCGCCTCGCGGGCGACCGCCGGCTTGCCGTCCTTCACCAGCTTCACGAGCTCCGATGTGTTCGACTGCGCGAGCCGCTCGGCGGACGCCTCGAGGAGGGGCCGGAGCCCGGCGTTCTGCGTCCGGTCGATGAACTCGAGGATCGTGGCGAGCGCGCTCGGCTTGAGCTGGGCGAAGAGTTGCGCGAGATCCTCACGCGGCGGGAGCTGCGCCGACTCCTCGAGCGCCTGCAACATCTGCGCGAGCGCGTCCGGATGGCTGAGCCGTTCGGGGAGCCGTCCGAGTCGATCCTTGTCCGCCGCCGTCAGCTGCCGAGCCCGCTCCATCGTCCCTTCGATCTCCTTCAGGAGGAACGCCACCGAGGAGAACTGTCCACCCGAGAGGAGGTGGAGCACGAGCGCCTCGAGGTCACCCGCGACCTCGGCACGCACCAGCGGATCGACCTGCAGCTCGAAGATGTCGAGGAGCGCGCAGAGTACCTGGCGCCGCAAGTCGATCTGGTATTCGCGGGTCGTCTCCTGACGGAGGTAGTCGATCTCGTTCCCGTCGAGGAAGTACAGCGTGGAGTCGAAGTCCTCCATCTTGACGACGCCCGAGGCTTTCGGCGGCGGCGGCGCGCCGGTCGCCGACCCGGCCGCCTGCTGCTGTTCCTCTTGCGCCTCGGCGATCGCCTCGTACGCCGGCTCGAAGGCCTTGCCGCTCGGGGCCGGCCACCGTCCCGGCTCCGAGTTCGGATCGAGCGGCCGCGTCGGATCGCTGATCTCGACGTAGCGGTACTTGAACGACTGGAAGTCGGCTTCCCAGAGGATCGTCAGCAGGTCGTCCTCGTGCGCCTGCGCGCGCCGCACTCGACCGAGGATGGCGAGGAAGCGCTCGAGCTCGTCGTCCTCGAAGCCCGCCGAGAGCGTGAACTCGCGCAATCCGTCCTTGAACAGGAGCCAGGGCATGCTGTCGCCGCCCTTGTCGGGCTGCACGTGCACCGGCACGCCGAACCAGTTGAACTGGGTCTCGGTCACCTGGATGACGACACTTCCCGTCTGCTCCCAGACCGGATCGAAGGCCTTCTTCGCGTTCTCGACCGCCTTCATGTAGGTCGGATTGTTGTGCAGGTACAGCTGGTACGCCCGCACCGCCTTGTCGAGGAGCTTGAACATCTCTTCGACCACCGCGGCGGGGAACGGCAACGCCTCGGCGGCGGCGGCGGCGGCCGCCGCCGCCGCCGCATTGATGCTCGGACGCGCCATCGGCGGCGTCATCGAACTCGGGCGCGGCGTCGTCATTGCGGTCCCGGCAGCGCGAGCCGCGCCGCGACCTGCGTGACGTCCTTGTCCCCGCGACCACTCACGCAGAGGAGGATCGCATCGTCCCTCTCGAATCGACCTGCCTGACCGACGAGCCAGGCGACGGCGTGCGCCGTTTCCAGTGCGGGGATGATCCCCTCGAGCCGACTCAGGAGGGCGAAGGCCGCTGGGGAAGGACTCGCGACGGGCCGCCACTCGGCGTCCCTC
>JANNKK010000249.1:0-2196 GCA_031396245.1 Gemmatimonadaceae bacterium | reverse complement strand
TACCGCGAAGCGCCGCTCCCCCTGCCGGTGTGTGCGCTTGATGGCGCGCCGCAGGAGGTCGATCGCGAGCGCGCGATTCGGCAGGCCGGTCAGCGGGTCGTAGAGGGAATCACGGCGCTGGCGTTCGGCGGCGGCGTGCTGTGCCGTGACGTCGCGGACCGACCCGGCGACGCGAAGGGCGCGCCCCTCGCCGTTGCGAAGGATGACGCCGGTCCACTGCAGACGGAGCCAGCGACCATCCTCGTGGCGGATGCGATGCTCGGCAGCGAAGCGGGTCCCCGCGCCGGCGAGCTGGGCCGCGAGGTCGACGTGGAGTTGACCCTGATCCGAGGGATGCACCCGCGCCCACCACTCCTCGGTCGAGCGATCCACTTCCTCGGCCGGCAGTCCGACGAGTTCTCTCCAGCGATCGGAGAAGTGGACGCGGTCGCCGACGATGTCCCAGTTCCAGAGTGCGTCCTGGGCGCTGCGGGCGCAGAGTGTCAGCCACTCGCTCGAGAGGCCCGCTCCAGCGCCGCTCGGGACGTTGGTGACGAGGGCGAGGTGTTCTCGGGTCTGCCTCAACTCGCGCGAGAGTCGTCGGGCACGCCACGAGACCAGCGTGATCGCCAGCGTCGCGACTGAGGCGCCGCCGATCAGGATCAGGGGACTTGCAGGCATTGAGCTCGCGCGAGGGTGGGGGCGCAGTCGCGATCCGGCATTGACGCGCGAGCCCCTACGCACGTTTCGCTTCACCGATGCCCAAGCGCGGTGGAGTTCCGTCTCACCGTCGATGATGGCGACGGCGTCGCCTTCCTGAACGCTTGAAGCGCCCTGTCCGCTGGCGAACGGCGTCAGTCCGGCAGGCGGAAGATCGAGACTTGGGCGCCGCTGCTAGTCGGGAAGTCGGAGCCTTCCACCGCGCTGAACCGGAGGAGCGCCACCGCCGTCGAGGCCCCAACGCGAATGCTGAACGGGTAGAGCGTTCCGGGACGCATCGTGCCGGTGACGCTCGCGCCGGGGGCCAATGCCGCTGGGGCGATAGGATATGGCCGGGCGATTCCTCCGGCGATGCCGTACACCTCGAAGAGGGCGCGGTAGATCCGACGCAGGTTGCGGCTCCTCACGCGGTAGCGGGCCGGGATGTCTGCTCGCGCGACGCCGTCCAGACTGTCCACCGCGACCGCGATCGCGAAGTCGCCGAGGAGTGATGCGGTGCTCTCGCCGGCGGCTGCCTCGAGGTTCGCGCGCCCGGTGAGCGGCGTGCGCACCAGCTGGCCGAGGACTTCCGAACCGCGCAGATCGGCCAGCCAGCGCAGGAAGAGCCAGCTGGCGCCTCGCTCAGCGAGAGTGCAGAAACTCCCTGGTGCGCAGGTGGTGATCGAATAGTAGGGACTCGAGAAGAGGAACCGGTAGGAGTAGATGAGGTTCGGCGTGATGAACACCGAAGAGGAGTCGGGGAAGATCTGTTCGGGATCGGTGCGCCCGGAGGGTGAGGGGAAACGCGCCTCGTAGTAGCGCGAGCCCAGTTCCTCGGCGATGTGGCTCAATCCCTCGTTGAGCCAGGGTTCCTCGGTGGTACCGCTCCGGATGATGGCGTGTTCACCGAAGGAGACGAGGTGCTGCAGTTCGTGGACGAAGGTCGGCGCGGTGTTCGCGACCACGGCGCTCTTCGGATGCGAACAACTCCAGGTGCCCGACTCATCGGGAACGTAGGAGTAGAAGATCTCGCCGCGGTTGGAGGTCGCTGCGGTGCTGGCAAGGTCGTGGGAATAGAAGAACCCGCGCACGTAGCCGCTCACCGCGCAGGAGGCGGAGGAGACCATGGCGTTGACCGTCGGTGTAAGGAGGAGGATGACACGACCGTTGGCGTCGATGTCGCTGCCGCCGCCGAAGGTGTCGAAGACGGCAGGGGCGAGCACTTCGTCGTAGAGCTGTCCCATCGCCTCGAGTTCCTCGGCCGAGTACACGCTGCGCACAAGCGTGTCGACGTAGACGAGCACGCGTGTGCCGTTGAAGCGCAGGTCGGCGCGGACCAAGTCGAAGTCCGGCGTCACGGCAAGCGTGGCGAGCACGCTGAAGTCGCGGATCGTCGGTGGGTCCGTGAGCAGGGAGGGGCGGGGCGCGCGGGGCGCGGCGCGCCACCGGCGGGGCGCCCCCCCCCCCCCCCACCCGAGTGGGCCCGCGCGCGGCCCCCGGGCGGGCCCCCCGGGGGGG
>JANNKK010000207.1:0-6323 GCA_031396245.1 Gemmatimonadaceae bacterium | reverse complement strand
CGACGCGCGACGCCGCGGAGACGAGGATCCCCTTCGAACCCACTGCCGGCGAGTGCCGCACCCGCGGCCTCACGAAGCGACTGCCGAAGCAGGAGCAGGTACTCCTCTTCGACCTTCGGCTTCGTCGGCGCCAGTTCGTAGAGCTGCGCGCGGTCGGTGTCCTCGGCGAGCAGCCGGAAGAGCACGCGCCGCGTGTGAACGAGCGGCGGCGCGTCCTTGTCCCACCCGCATTCGGTGAGGCGACGGAACGCAGGGATCGTCCCGATTCCCTCGAAGTGCTCCGCGCGCTGGGACGGGAGGCTCAGCATCGAGCCATTCCACACGCCGTCGACGGCAGCTTGGACGGCGAGTTCGAGCGCCCCGCGATCCGTGTAGGGCAGGAGTTTGACGCTGGGCGACGCGACCGCACCCAGCCGCGCCACCTCGATGGTGGAGCGACACTGAATCGGTCCCGCAGCGTGATCGAGGATCCATTCCAAGGGGAATGGCACCGATGCAGGGGGCGGGGGCGGCGGCGAGAACACCGATGGAGGCGTAACGACAGGTGTGGTCAACGGTCGGATCCGAGGCTAAGACCTTGTGAAACAAGCAGATGGAGGCAAACTAACGATCCGCCGCACTCCGAAAGGCTAAAGGATACCATTTCACCACGAAAGCGCCAGATTCAGCGCCGATGCGGGGAGAGTTCGTCGACATCCGTGGTTTCCGGGTCTACTACTACGCGGCGGGCTCGCGGGGGGTGGGCGACCCGGTGGTGTTCCTGCACGGCTTCCCGACCTCATCGCGGCTCTGGCACGCTGTGGTGCGGGACTTCCCGCCCGGACACCGCTTGGTCGTCTGCGACCTTCCGGGCTTCGGTCGGTCGGATCCTCCTCGCGCATTCTCGGTCGGATCATGGGCCAGTGATATCGTGGGTATGCTCGACGAGCTGCGGATCCCGCGCGCCTGCCTCGTCGGCCACGGTCTCGGCGGCACCATCGCCCGGCGGGTGCTGCAGGAGGCGCCCTCGCGCGTCACGCACCTCGCCCTGCTCGCGACGCCGCCTTCGGGGGTGGCGCCAAGGCACCTCGCCCGGCTCGCCCGACTGCTGCTGCCGCTGGCCGAACGCGCACCGCCGGGGTTCCTCGCCGGACTCGTGCAGGGCTCGGTCCTGAGGGGCTTCGCGGACCCCGAGCGCAGCCGACTCACGCTCGACACCTGCCTGCAGCCCTTCACGACGCAGGCCGGCCGTCGCCTGCTCGCATCACACCTGCGGGTGCTCACACCCTCCAGCGGCGAGACCGCGCGAACCATCTCGACCGATCCGCGCGTCCCGACCGCGATCCTCTGGGGCGGTGCCGATCCCTTCTATCCTCCCGCGCTCGCCGAGCAGCTGCGCGACGCGATCCCCGACGCGACGCTCGAGATCATCCCCGGGGCGTCGCATTTCATCCCTGAGGACGCGCCCGAGCGGGTGATCGCGACATTGAATGCTCTGCTCGCGCGGTGACTCTCCCATCTCCCATCTGCCCTCTCAGAGATCCTTCCGTGTCTCGTCGACCGCCTCGGCGACCCTCTGCACGTCGCGGGCGAGGGCGCGCATCTCCTGCGTGACGGGCCCCTGGTCGGAGAGACGCGCGTCGAGCCCTGAACTGCGCAACTTCATCAGGTCGAACTTCATCGACTCCAGCACGAGGAGCGCATTCTCCTGCTGTTGGGCGAGGGCGGTGCGACGCTCGGCCAGCTCGCTGAGGGTCTTGAACTGGCGCTCGAGGAGTTGGACGCGCCGCTCGCGCTCGGGGGCGCCGGCGGGGAGCTTCTCCGCCTCGGCGATCCGCCCCTGAAGTCGCACGAGGGCGTCGGGCGACGCGTCGGTGTCGAGTGCATGCAGCGCCCCGGCAAGGGTCCGCACGCGCTCGACGAGCGACTCGACCGTCGGGAGGATCTCCGGCAAGAGTGCCTTCTCGCTCTCCGGAAGCCGCGCGAGCAGTGAGCGGATCTGCGCCCGTGACGCGTAGGCGTCGCGGACCGACCGACCCTGCGCTCCCTCGAGGACCTCGCTCGGCACCCCTTCGAGGATCGCTTCGGCGGCGGAGTTCGCCGGTGGCGCCGGGAGCTTTGCCTCGATGCGGCGCAGCGGCTGCTCGCTGCCGGGAATGCCGGCGTAGCTCTCCTTGAGGAATACGCCGCGGATCGGGATCCCGTCGGCCCAGAGATTGGAGAGGCCGCGGATGACGCCGAATCCCAATCCGATCGCCGGGAAGATCGCCCACGGGAAACCGGGCGTGATGAAGATGTTGATCATCGCAAGCATCGAGATGGTAACCGCACTGCCGGCCATCCGGCGTCGCACGCCGGCGATCCGCTCGGCCGGCGAACGCTTCGTCAGCTCGAGATGCTGCAGCTCGATCGCCGCGGCACGGAACTCCGGGCGCACGCCGCTCGGCCTCCCGCGCACCTCCTCCTTCCAGCGCCGCTGTTCCTCGCGCCACCGGCGGAGGATCTCCTTGCCGCTCTCGCGCGCCGTCGCGTCGAACATCCAGTCGCGCGGCAACGGCGGGAAGGGCGGCGCGGGGAGCGGGGTCGCGTGCTTCAGCCGGTCGATCGGGTCCTCGTACTCGACGTGCCCCTGCACCGTCCCCGCCGTCGCCGGATGACTGCGTCGCTGGAGCGAGGGGCGCGGCGCTGGCGCGACCGCCGCGTCGTCGGCGAGCGCCACGCGGAACGCGTCGGCATCGGGCCACCGTTCGTCCCGACCCTTAGCGAGCGCGCGTTCGATCGCCTGAACGAGATTGGGCGGCAGGTCGTCGCGAAGCTGTGAGAGCGCGCGCGGGCGTTCGCTCAGATGCTTCATCAGCATCGCCGGCGTGTTGGTCGCCTGGAAGGGGAGTTCGCCGGCGAGCATCTGGTATCCGACGATGCCGAGCGCGTAGATGTCGGCGCGCCCGTCCACCTCGCGCTCCCCCATCGCCTGCTCGGGACTCATATACGCCGGCGTCCCCACGGCGATCCCGGTGACGGTGAGTCGCTGGTCCCCTTCGGCCGCGCGTGCGATGCCGAAGTCGGTGACGATCGCCCGCCCGGTTGTCGCCTCGAGGAGGATATTGTCGGGTTTGATGTCCCGGTGCACCACACCCTGCCGGTGCGCATAGTGCAGCGCGTCGGCGACCTCGCGGAGGATCCGCCGCACCGCCTCGATCGACGGGCGCGGCTCGCGCGCGAGCCGCGCGGCGAGTGATTCCCCCTCGACCAACCCCATCGCGAAGTAGACGACGCCGCTGGTGTCGTCCACCGAATAGATCGGGACGATGTGGGGATGGGAGAGGCGCGCCGCCATCTGCGCTTCCCGGAGGAAGCGCGACTTCACCTCCTCTCGGAAGGCGAGCTCGGGGGGGAGCACCTTGAGCGCGACCTTCCGCCGCAGGCGGAGGTCGCGCGCCCGGTAGACGACCGCCATCCCGCCGCGGCCGATCTCCGCTTCGATGTCGTAGAGGCCGGCGACGGCAGCGGAACAGCGCTCGAGGAGGGGGTCCTCAGCCACGCGTGGCGGGACGCTGCAGCCGCGCCAGTTCGTCCCCCACATAGATGGCGCTGTCCACTTCGCGCGCGAGGGCCATCGCCGCCTCGGCCACCGAAGTCACGCGCTGCCAGCTCTCGTGCCCCGTCTTCAGGCGGAGCACGTCGAACTTCATGTTCTGCAGCGTGAGCGCGCAGTTCTCCAGCCGCGCCTTCATCTCGGCGCGCCGCTTCGAGCCCTCGGAGACCGTGCGCCGGTTGCGCTTCAGCATCGCGAGTCGCTTCACCCGAAGCTCGCTCGCCTCCCCCTCGAGGGGATTCGCGAGTTCCTCGAGCTTCGTGATCTCCTTCTCGATCGCTTCGACCCCGAGGGTCCCGGTGTCGCGCTCGAGGGTGGTGAGCGCGGTCGCGAGCCCCATCACCTTCTCGGCGAGGCGCTGGGCGCTCGGTGTCACGTCGGGGAGGCGGTCGCGGTCGGACTTCGGCAGTTCACCGAAGAGTCGCACGATCTCGTCGCGGTCGAGGTAGGCCTGCCGCACGGGTCCGGAGTAGGGCCCGTTGCCGAGCGCCGACATGACCGCCGCGCTCCCTGCGGATGAGCCGCCGACCGGAGAGTCGATGCCGGTGCTGATCCGGCGGCGGCGCGCGCGTTCGCGCACCTCGGCGCGCTTCTCGGAGTTGAAGATCGCCTTCGCGTCGTCGAGGGTCTCGGCGGCAACGTCGATGATCATCTTGTCGCGCGAATGCTTGAAGACGTCGCGCCAGTCGTAGCCGTCGCTCCAGAGTCGCGCGTACCGGTATGCGACACCGATCGCCCAGAAGGCCGAGATGAAGAGGAGGTTGCGCCCGAGGACGATGTTCACGACGATCAGCGCGCCGGTCACGAAGAGGAACGGGGCCACTGCCTTCCGGAACTCGACGACACGCGGGTGTGACCAGCGCTCCTTCTCCTCCATCGTCGGGCCGTCGGTGATCACCGGCGCGGCCGTCCAGGAGGGCGCGGCCTGCGGATACGCCGTACCGGCCCGCGCCGGCAGGTTCGGCACGCGCCCCGTCTCGAGCGCCTCGACGAACTCCCGCGCGCCGGGGAACCGGTCGGCAGGG
The DNA here is from genome assembly GCA_031396245.1 of Gemmatimonadaceae bacterium. GTDB lineage: Bacteria > Gemmatimonadota > Gemmatimonadetes > Gemmatimonadales > Gemmatimonadaceae > Pseudogemmatithrix. The sequence goes on along the minus strand of JANNKK010000207.1, from coordinate 1,724 downwards.
TTCTTCTCGAGACAGAGCATCACCGCGCGCGCGAGGTCGGCCGGCACGTTCGCGCGTTGGTCGATCGGCATCGGCCGCTCCGAGAGATGCTTCACCAGCAGCGCCGGGGTGCTCGTCGCGTTGAATGGCAGGTCGCCGCAGAGCATCTGGTAGGCGACGATGCCGAGCGAGTAGAGGTCGGTGCGTCCATCGATGTCACGGTCGCCGGCCGACTGCTCGGGGGACATGAAGGCCGGCGTGCCGATCGCGATCCCGGTGCCGGTGAGCTTCTGCTCCGCGCCCTCGCTCACGGCGCGGGCGATGCCGAAGTCGGTGACCATCGTGCGCCCGGTGGCGCGGTCGATGAGGATGTTGTCGGGCTTGATGTCGCGGTGGACGGTGTTCTGCGAATGCGCGTAGGCGAGCGCGTCCCCGACCTCGCGCAGGATGCGCCGCGTCTCGTCGGGCTTGATGGGCCCGTCACGCTGGATGCGCGTGCCGAGGTTCTCTCCCTCGACGAGGGCCATCACGAAGTAGACGAGGCCTTCGCGTTCGTCGACGCTGTAGATCGGCACGATGTGCGGATGGCTGAGTTGCGCCGCCATCTCCGCTTCGCGGAGGAAGCGCGTGCGGATCTCCGAGCGGAAGGCGAGCTCGGGTGGCAGCAGCTTGATCGCGACCGGCCGCTTCAAGCGCTTGTCGCGCGCCTTGTACACGATCCCCATCCCCCCGCGGCCGATCTCCTTCTCGACCTCGTACTGCGACTCCAGCACTCGCACGACGTGCGAGCGCAACTCGGCGTCAGACTGGCTGATGCGGGGTTCGTTCACTGAGGGGGCAACGGGGGGAGCGAGATGGTCAAGGATATCACCCAACGAGCGCGCGCACCACGCGCCCGGACCGGTCGCCGCTCTGACAGTCCTTACGTCAGTACGGCGCGGGAAAGTTGCAATCCCCGCCAGTATGTCGTAAGTCAGACCGGAACACTCCTTGCTCATTCAGGTCTCACTGCACGCCATTCACATCGTCCTGACGAAAAAGTCCTGATGAGCACACGACAGACTCTTCCGGTCCTCCCCCTGAGGGGGACCGTCATCTTCCCCGGACTCACGGCGCCGATCGCTGCGGGCCGGCCCGGTACGCTGCGCGCCATCGAATCGGCGCTGAAGGGGGACCGACTCGTCTTCGCCGTCGCCCAGCGCGACAACGCCGAAGAGCCGGCGCCGGAGATCCTCTACTCGATGGGCGTCATCGCCCGCATCGGGCAGATCCAGCGCGGCCTGGGCGGCGTGCAGCTCCTGCTCCACGGCGAACAGCGCGCGAGCTCGCTCCAGTACACGACTACCGAGGGCTTTCTCTCCGCAGTCGTCGTGCCGGTGGAGGAGATGAGCCCGCTCGACGACCAGGACGCGGCGTTCTCGGCGCTCCACAAGGAGATCCGCGAACGCGCCGCCGAGCTGGGCGAGCGCCGCGGTCTCCCCGAGGAGGTCGTGCATCAGGTGCTCGATTCGGTCACCGAGCCGGGGAAGTTCTCCGACCTCGTCGCCGGCTACATCGAGCTCTCGGTGCCGGAGAAGCAGGGGCTCCTCGAGACCCTCTCGGTCGAGGAACGCCTGCGCAAGGTGCTCGTGCACGTCCAGCGACAGATCTCCCTCCTCGAGGCGCAGGAGGAGATCAAGTCACAGGTGCAGGAGGAACTCGGAGAGCGGCAGCGCGAGATGTTCCTGCGCGAACAGATGAAGGCG
>JANNKK010000164.1:0-6953 GCA_031396245.1 Gemmatimonadaceae bacterium | reverse complement strand
CTGGGTGAACGGCGCGGGCTCCCCGAGGAGGTCGTGCACCAGGTGCTCGACTCGGTCACCGAGCCGGGGAAATTCTCCGACCTCGTCGCCGGTTACATCGAACTCTCGGTGCCCGAGAAGCAGGGACTCCTCGAGACCCTTTCGGTCGAGGAGCGCCTCCGCAAGGTGTTGGTGCACGTGCAACGGCAGATCTCCCTCCTCGAGGCGCAGGACGAGATCAAGTCGCAGGTGCAGGAGGAACTCGGCGAGCGGCAGCGCGAGATGTTCCTGCGCGAACAGATGAAGGCGATCCAGAAGGAGCTCGGCGACGACGACCAGTCGAAGGAGATCGAGGAACTCCGCGAGAAGCTCAACAAGCTCGAGCTGACGAAGGTCGCGCGCACCGAGGTCGAGCGTGAACTCGGACGCCTCGAGCGCTCGGGTCGCGAGTCGATTGAGGCGCAGGTCATCCGCACGTATCTCGAGTGGATCGCCGAGCTCCCGTGGAACAAACGGTCCGACGACCAGCTCGAGCTCAAGCACGCCGTCACGGTGCTCGACGAGGACCACTACGGCCTCAAGGACGTGAAGGACCGGGTGATCGAGTTCCTCGCGGTGCGCCAGCTCCGCGCCCAACAGCTCTCCGAGGAGATGGACCGCACGGGGGAGTTCCCGATCGCGAAGCTCAAGGAGCCGCGCGAGGAGGCGCCCTCCGCCCCACAACCGCGCAAGTCGAGCGACGACGAGCCGGCACGCACCATCACCGACAAGCGCGAGGCGAAGGCGCGTGCGATGGCGAAGGGTCCGATCCTCCTCTTCTCCGGCCCGCCGGGCGTGGGCAAGACGAGCATCGCGAAGTCGATCGCCCGGTCTTTGGGACGGGAGTATGTGCGGATCGCCCTTGGCGGTGCGCGCGACGAAGCCGACATCCGCGGCCATCGGCGCACCTACGTCGGGGCGATGCCGGGCCGGATCATCCAGGGGATGAAGCAGGCCGGCACCAAGAACCCGGTCTTCCTCCTCGACGAGGTCGACAAGCTCGGCGTCTCGTTCCAGGGGGATCCCTCAAGCGCACTTCTCGAAGTCCTCGACCCGGCGCAGAACGACTCCTTCACCGACCACTACCTCGGGATCCCCTTCGACCTCTCCGAGGTCCTCTTCATCGCGACCGCGAACTTCATCCAGAACATCCCCGGTCCCCTCCTCGACCGGATGGAGGTCGTGGAGTTCGCCGGCTACACGGAGCGCGAGAAGGCCGAGATCGCGAAGAAGTACCTGATCCCCCGTCAGCTCGAGGAGAATGGCCTCGGTGGCAAGGGCGTCACCTTCGACGATGAGGCGATCGCCTCGCTCGTGACCAAGTACACGCGCGAGAGTGGCGTGCGACAGCTCGAGCGCGAGGTGGGCAAGGTCGCACGGAAGGTCGCGCGCCGGATCGCGACCGAGCAGGGGGTGAATCCGATCGCCGATGGCATCATCTCGGTCGATGAGGTCCGTGGGCTCCTCGGCCGCCCCAGGGTCCATCCTGAGAAGGCGATCGCGGCGCACGAGGTGGGCACCGCGACCGGGATGTACTACACGCCGATGGGCGGCGACATCATGTTCGTCGAGGCGTCAGTGCGCCCGCTTGCGACACCGACACCCTCCGACGGCAACGGCGGCGGAGCACCGGTCGCTCTCATCCTCACTGGCCAGCTGGGCGACGTCATGAAGGAGTCGGCGCGCGCGGCATTCACCTACGTGACGAAGAACGCCGAGAAGCTCGGGATCCCCCGGTCGCGACTGGGCACCGTCGAGACGCACATCCACGTACCGGCCGGGGCCATCCCGAAGGACGGCCCCTCGGCTGGCGTCGCCATCTCGACCGCGCTCGCGAGCGAACTCAGCGGACGCCCCGTGCGCCGGGACATCGCGATGACTGGGGAGATCACACTCCGCGGCCGCGTGCTTCCGATCGGCGGGGTGAAGGAGAAGGTGCTTGGTGCGCTCCGCGCCGGCATCACCGACGTCGTGCTGCCGAGGGACAACGAGGCCGATGTTGAGGATGTCCCGGAAGAGGCCCGCGCAAAGCTGCGTTTCCACTTCGTGGAGTCGCTCGAGCAGGTGCTCGCCATCGCGCTGCTGCCGGAGCCAGGGAAGTCTGCCGGAGAGGCGCTTGCCGTCGTCGCCTGAGACGGCCTGAGACGGCCTGAGAACGACGAAGGGCCCGGCGATCTCCGCCGGGCCCTTCGTCGTTCTCACGACATCCGATCGCTACGGCGCGATGGCCGTCGCCTCGAAGAGGCTGTACGCACCCTCATCGTGAGCGAAGTAGACGTAGACGCGCTGGTAACCGATCGTCGGTCCGAGGATCCAACTGTTCGTGGTGCGACCGGCGGCGCCTGTCACGGTCGTGTTCGCACCCAGCGCGCCTCCACCCACCATGAACCCCCAGTTGACGGTGACACCAGCGACGGGATTCCCGTACGAGTCGGTCACGAGCACAGTCGGCGCGATCGGCACCGCCGATCCGGCCACGCCCTGTTGGTTCGTCGGCGAGAGCGCCTGCATGAGCACTGGCGGACCCGCCACTGCATTCATCGTGAAGGTGGTGTCGGCCGGGACGAAGTTCACACCGGCCGGCGCATCGCCGCCGGCGCTCGGACTGGCCTTGACGCTGTTCGCTCCGAGACCGCCAAGCGTCCAGCAGATCGCCGCCTGCCCGAGCGCATTCGTGGTCGTGGCCGCCGAGGCGCCAGAGGCGCCGCAGAGGGTCGTGCGCGTTGCGACTGCTCCGCCGCCTGCGGTCACGTTCCAGCTGACCGGCACACCAGCGAGCACCGTGCCGAGCGCGGTCTTGATGGTGATCATCGGACGGCATTCCGCAGCGACATCGCTCCCGCCGATGGCCGTCGTGCAGTCCGTCAGCAGCATCGGCGTCGACGAACTCACGATCGCGCTGAGCGACGACTCGCGGATGAACTCGGTGACCGTGCCGCCCACGCCGCCGCCGAAGGCCAGCTCAACATCGACCGGCGCGAAGGGGCTGAACTCGGTGACTGTCCCGCCGACACCGCCGCCCTCGAGCGCGGAGCTGGCGTGCAGTGCGCGCGGAACGACCAGCTGCGCGAGACGGCGCCAGAGGGGTTGCGACCCCGCATCGGCGAGCTCGGTCGGGCAATTGAGGAAGCTCGCGTCGGCGGAAGGCGTGATCTCGAATCCGGCGACCGCTCCGTGGCCGAGGCGCAGGCGATCGCGCACCTCTTGCGGGATGGCGCCGGTGGCGCAGACTCCGACGACCGCGGGCTTCGCGAGAGGCGAACCCCCTTCGGAGGTCTGCGTGATCTGGATGAAGCCTGGGTACTGGTCGAGCTTCGTGTCGAGCGGACCGTCGCCGGCGGTCGGGAAGTCGTTGGGGATCAGTTCGATCTCGACGAGTGTCGGCTCAAAGACCGGGTTGCCGAGGAACGACACGCCGCCCGTCCCCTCGGTGTTCGTCACGATCTGGGGCACGTCCGACGGAAGGATCAAGAACGTATTCTCTGGCTGCTCGACGTCGATGTCGATACCGGCGAAGCAGAGGACGGCGTTGGTGAAGGCTTCCACCTGCGCCGACGTGCCCGCGAGACCGCCTTGGTTGTACTTCTTGAGCGTAAAGGCGACGATGTCCGTCGCCGCCACCTCGGCCGACGCGAAGCTCCCCTTCTTCACGAGCTTGTCGAGGTTCTTCAGCTTGCCGAGCACCGAGTTGATGTTCGGCGATGTGCCGGGCATGAAGATCGTCGCCGCAAGCGCATTGAGCTGCGACAGGTTCGTGCAGGTCCCGGGCGTGATGTTCGCCGTCGACACCTTGCGAACGGACGCCGATTCGGGCGCGGTGGTCGCGAGGTCGACGCAAGCGGCGACGAGGAGGACGAGGGCAGAGGCGGCGGCGAGACGGATCGGGCGGTGCATCAGGAGGCTCCAGTAGGCGGGTCCGTGGCGCGTCGCTGTGCGGCTCAACCATCCGCCGAAACGCTCGACCGTGCCCGACAAGCGAAACTGCACATGCAATTCAAGTGCCGCAAGTCGTGGCCCGATAAGTGATTCGGGCCACTAATTGTGGGTGGCTCAAGTGTAACCCCCGCTGCGCTTTCCGGCCCCCCGGGACCCTCGGGGCCGTCGGGGGTGGCGCTGACGCTACGGTCCCTGTCCCACCAGGCGGGCCCACTCCGGCGCGGAGGACAGGGGTCGGAACCACCAGCCCGGGTCCCGTCGCAGTGCTCCGGCCCGGCTCGGATCGGCCGCGATATACGCCGTCAGTCGCCGTACCGCCTCGGCCGTGTCACCAAGGACCGTCGAGGAGACCGCCGTGAAGAGCATCAGCTCGCGCGGCTGATCGATCGTTGCGTCGCCCTCAGATCTCCGGGAGACGGCGCGGGCGCTGTCGGCAAGCGTCGCCGAGCGCTGGGCGATGCTCGCGCGGGCGATCGTCGCGGCGGTGAATGCCCCGCCGGTGAGGCGGTAGAGTGTGCTGTCATTCGCGGTGCGCGCCACGGCGACGAGAGCGTCGGTCAGCCGCCAGGCTCGGTCGATGTCGTACGCCGGCAGTCCGGGCACCGACTGCAGGTAGAGGCGACAGCGAAGACTGCGCGGGTCCCTCGGGTACCTGACCTCGAGCTCGCGACAGTACTGGTCCGCGCGGTCGAAGTCGCCATTGTCATACGCCGCGTTCGCGAGGCGCGCCCGCACCAGGATCACATTCGCCTGGAACTCATCCGCCTCGAGCGCCTTCTGCGCCGCGAACATCACGTCGCTGAGACCCTTGTTGGGGATCCGGTAGTAGGCGGCGCTGAGCGAGGTCCACGCGCCGGCCTGCATCGGATTGACGCGCGTCGCCTCCTCGAGGTCCCGCTGCACGCGCGCCAGCGCCGAGTCCGACTCGGCGCCGCTGGCGAAGACGTTGTTGATCAGCCCCCAGTATCGCAGGGTCCCGCGGAACTCGAGCGCGTCAGCGTCCTGCGCGTCGAGCGCGACCGCGCGGTCGGCGTGTGCCACGCCGGCCGTGACCCAGGGTCGGATGGCGGCCGGCTGACGTGGCACCAACCGCGAACGGCGGTAGGCGAGGGTGGCGCGGCGCACGATCGGCTCGGTCCACCGGGGATCCTCCGCCTCGGCGCGCGCGAACACCGAATCGGCCGCCTCGAAGAGCTGCCGGGCTAAGGTCGTGTCGCGTTGGCCCTGCGCGGCGTCGGCCCGGCGCTGGAGCTGGGCCCCTTCCTGCACCGCCAACCACGCCGCGTTGCTGGAGGTCGCGATGCGCTGTTCGGCGAGCCGGATCTGCGGGCCGAGCTGTTGCCGGATCAGGTCAGCGGCGAGGGTGGCGATCGAATCCTGGACGAGGAGGAGGCTGTCCCGCGCCACGGTCACGAACCCGTCGCCGACCACGGTGCCGGTCTTGTACTCCAGCCGGTAGTTCACACGGACGCGCGCTCCGATCGGCTGCAACTCGCCCCGCACGAGGTACCCGGCGTTGAGCACCCGCGCGATCGAGTCGCTCTCGACGATCCCGCGGACCTGTTCCGAACCGGAGCGCGAGATCACGCTGATGGCCGAGATGCGCCCGAGCGACCTGATCAAGCCCTCAGTGAGCCCTGTAGCGACCGGCCCCAAGGTCGAGTCTCGGCTGAGATCCGTGAAGTAGAGCACCGCCACCCGGCGCGCACTCGGGTCGTCAGGCGCAGCGCCGCGGTCGCGGGTGAGGGCCCACGTGCTCACGACACCGGCGACGACGAGCGCGCCCGCGGTGATCAACGTCGCCGGCCGCTTCCAGAGCGGCACCGGCTCGGCGAAGCCCAGCATCTCCCCCGACGGCGACCGGCGCATCGCCATCGACCCGCGCATCATCGCCGACCCGCGCATCACCCGCATCGTCGCGGTCGCGCCCATCGGCGTGCCAAGCACCTCGGCGAAAGCCTGCGCGCTCTTCGGCCGGTCGACCGGCGTCTTGGCGAGGGCGAAGAAGATCGCCTGCTCGACCTCTTCGGGAACCGCGTTCCGCACGACGCGCACGCTCGGCACCTGCTCCATCAGGTGCTTCGCCATGATCGCCATCGAGTTCGGGCCGGTGAAGGGCGGCTCCCCGGCGAGCATCTCGTAGAGCATGCAGCCGAGCGAGTAGATGTCGGCCGTCGGCCCCACGACATCACCGGTGCTCTGCTCGGGCGCCATGTACACCGGCGTGCCGACCGCCATCCCCGTCTGCGTGAGCTTCTGCTGGCCGGCCTCGCTCGCCGCGCGCGCGATGCCGAAGTCGGCGACCAACGCGTGGTCGTGGGCGAGGAGGATGTTCTCGGGCTTGATGTCGCGGTGGACGATCCCCTGGTCGTGCGCATGCTGGAGTGCGCCGCAGATCTCGAGCGTGAGTCGCAACGCATCCTCGACCGGGAGCATCCCTTCGCGGTCGAGCTTGTCGCGGAGCGATTCCCCCTTCACGAACGGCATCACGTAGTACAGCAGGCCGTCGGCGACGCCGGAATCGTAGAGCGCCAGGATGTGCGGATGCTGCAGCTTGGCGGCGAGTTTGATCTCGCGCTCGAATCGCTCGGCACCGATCGACGCCGAGAGCTCGGGGAGGAGCACCTTCACCGCGACCTCGCGGTCGTGCTTGGTGTCGCGGGCGAGGTAGACGGTGGCCATTCCGCCGCGTCCGAGCTCCCGTTCGATCGCGTAACGGTCGCCGATCGATTCTCGCAGGCGACGGAAGGTCTCCGTGACCTCCTTCAGCTCGCCAAGTGGCGTGCCCTTGAACTCGGTCGAGAAGTCACGCCCGCAACGCGCGCAGAAGATCGCCTCTGTGTCGCGCGGACTCCCACAGTTCGGGCAAGTGTCGGACAGCGGCGGCTCCCCAGGAGGTCGCGGCGGATGCTTCGCGCACCCGCAACGACGTCAAAGGTGACGGGCGCCCACAGACGCGGCAAGGCGCCGCGCCGTTCGAATCAGGGCCGTTTCTGCGG
>JANNKK010000159.1:0-29246 GCA_031396245.1 Gemmatimonadaceae bacterium | reverse complement strand
GCCGTCCCCATTCCCCATCCGTGCGGCGATGGCGTCGCGCTCCGCGAGGTCGTAGGCGTAGTACTCCTCCTTCCCCTTGGCGACGCGAAAGAGCGGCGGTTGGGCGATGTAGATCATGCCGGCGTCGATCAGTTCCTGCATCTGCCGGTAGAAGAAGGTCAGGAGGAGGGTCCGGATGTGCGCGCCGTCGACGTCGGCGTCGGTCATCAGGATGATCTTGTGGTACCGGACGTTCTCGAGCTGGAACTCCTCCTTGATCCCGGCGCCGATCGCAGTGATGATCGTCCGGATCTCCTCGTTCGAGATGACCTTGTCGAAGCGGGCCCTCTCGACATTCAGGATCTTGCCGCGAAGAGGCAGGATCGCCTGGAACATCCGGTCACGCCCCTGCTTGGCCGAGCCGCCGGCCGAGTCGCCTTCGACGAGGTAGAGCTCGCAAAGGGCGGGGTCGGAGAGGGAGCAGTCGGCGAGTTTGCCGGGGAGGTTCCCGACGTCGAGCGCCGACTTCTTGCGCGTCAGGTCGCGCGCCTTGCGCGCCGCTTCGCGGGCCCGCGCGGCCCCGAGCGCCCGCTCGAGCACGATGTTCGCGACCCGGGGATGCTCCTCGAGGTACGACGCGAGCCACTCGTTGATCAGCGTCTTGACCGCACTCTCGACCTCGGAGTTGCCGAGCTTCGTCTTGGTCTGCCCCTCGAACTGCGGCTCGCGGACCTTCACCGAGAGCACCGCGGTCAATCCTTCGCGCACGTCGTCGCCGGAGAGCTTGACCTCCTTGTCCTTCTTGGCGAACGACGACTTGTCGAGGTGCTTGTTGATCACACTCGTGAGGGCCGACTTGAGGCCGGTGAGGTGCGTGCCCCCCTCGTGCGTGTTGATGTTGTTCACGAACGAGAAGACGTTCTCGTTGTAGCCGTCATTGTACTGGAGCGCGAGTTCGATCCCGATGTCGTCCTTCTCCCCGTCGAGATAGAGGATCTCGGGATGCAGGGGCTTCATCTTCGCGTTGAGGAAGGCGACGAACTCCTTGAGGCCCCCCTTCGCGTGGAAGGTCTCCTCCTTCTCCTTGTCGGCACGCTCGTCGACGAGGACGATCGTGACGCCCTTGTTCAGGAAGGAGAGTTCGCGCAGGCGCGTCGAGAGCGTCGCGTAGTCGTACTCGAGTTCGGTGAAGATCGTGTGGTCGGGCTTGAAGTACACCTTGGTCCCGGTGTCCTTCGACTTCACATTCCCGAGCACCTTCAGCTGCGTCAGCGTGTCGCCGCGGACGAAGTCCATGTAATGCTCCTTCCCGTCGCGCTTGACCCAGACCTTGAGCGACTCCGAGAGGGCATTCACGACCGAGACGCCGACGCCGTGAAGGCCGCCCGACACCTTGTACGTGTTCTTGTCGAACTTGCCGCCGGCGTGGAGCACTGTCAGCGCGAGCTCCACCCCGGGGATCTTCTCGGTGGGGTGGATGTCGACCGGGATCCCGCGCCCGTTGTCCTCGACGGTGACCGAGTTATCGGCGTGGATCGTGACCCGCACCGAGTCGCAGAAGCCGGCGAGCGCCTCGTCGATCGAGTTGTCGACCACCTCGTAGACGAGGTGGTGGAGGCCGCGGTGCGATGTGGACCCGATGTACATCCCCGGGCGCTTACGAACCGCCTTGAGGCCCTTCAGTACCTGGATGCCTGAGGCGTCGTAATGCGACTCGGCGGCGTCGTTCGTCTTGGCCATTGCTCTGAAATTAGGCCCCTGCCAGAGCGAAAGCAACGCGGATCGAAGGCGATTTTCCCTCTAGCGGAGCAGTTCCCAGCGGATCCGGCGGACCCGCGCCTTCCCGCTCCCCGAGTTGACCCGCTCGATGAGGCTGCGCTCCATCATCGTGAGCTCCTGCATCCACCCGTGGGTCTTCACGCCGACGACCAGCGTGCCGTCCTCGGTGATCATCCGCGCCTGCGTCACGCTCGCGATCTGCGTCCCGACGAGCGTCGGCCACTCCGAGAGCACACCGGCGCGCGCCACGTCATCGTCGAGGCCGTGCGCCTTCAGCACTTCTGCCAGCGCCTCGCCGATCGGGCGGAACTTCCCCGGCTTGCCGCTCCGGTCGCGGGTCACGCGCCCTCCTCGGGGGCGAAGGCGCCTCGCTCGACTCGCCAGCGGGCGAGTCGCGTGAAGCGCGCTGGGATCTCGTCCTCGCGCGGCACCGCGAGCACGACTTGGCCGGGAGCCGATGCTTCTATCAGGTTCAGTATCCGCGCGGTGCGATGACGGTCGAGCTCGGCAAATGGATCGTCGAGGAGGAGGAGTGGCGTGACACCGGACCGGCTCGTGTGCGTCGCTGATTCCAGGAGCCGCAGGACGATCGCGGCGGAGCGCTGCTGGCCGGCCGAGCCCACGACGCGGAGGTCGTGTGCATCGAGCGAGAGTGCGAGATCGTCGCGATGCGGCCCTGCCTGCGTCAGTCCCCGGCGGATGTCCTGTTCCCGCTGCCGCTCGAGCTGGCCGAGGATCGCGGCCCGCGGGTCCGCGGCGTCGGCGAGGGTGGAGTCGTAGGCGATCGCGCTCACGCCTGCCTCACCGACGGCCGCGCAGAGCCGCGCGTACTCCGCGCCCTGCTCGGCGACCCACTCGCGCCGATGGGCCACCAGTACCGCCCCCTCCTCGGCGAGGGAGGGTTCCCAGGCCGCGATCGCACCCTGTGCGCCGCGACCGGCGCGGGACGCACCACGCAGTGAAGCGTTGCGACGCAGCAGCGCCGCCCGGTAGCGTCGCAACGCGTTCAGGTACGCCGGTGACGTGAGCGCGAGCGTGATGTCGAGATATCGCCGGCGTTCGGCCGGGGCTCCGGCGACGAGGTCCACGTCGCGCGGCGCAAAGGTCACCGAGGGGAGGGTGTCGAGCGCATCGGTGAGCCGCTCCGGCTCTCCGCCATCGAGCGTGACCCGTTTGCGGCCCTGCTTGTCCACGCCGATCCCCGCCCGATGCGCACCGGCGTCCGAGAGCTCGACCGAGAGATGGAAGGCACTCTCGCCGAACCGGATCAGGTCGCGGTCGCGCGCCCCGCGCGCCGATCGGAGGAGACGGAAGTAGGCGATCGCCACGACGAGGTTCGACTTCCCCTGCCCGTTGTCGCCGACCACCACGATCCCGTTCGCCTCGAGCCGCACTTCCGCCTCGGCGATGTTTCGAAAGTCGCGAAGGGTGATCGCGTCGAGTTGAGCGGCCCTCGCCACCACCGGTGCTGCGACCGGCGTACCGCGCACTCAGGCTCCGCGGAAATCGGGGGCGCGCTTCTCGAGGAAGGCGCGCGTGCCCTCGCGCATGTCGGCCGAGCGGCCCACGGCGCCGAAGTGCTTCGATTCGAGGCTGAGCGCGTCGTCGAGCGAGAGTCCCGCACCTTCGCACACGGCGATGATCGCGTGCGCGAGGGCGAGGGGTCCGTTCTTCGTCGCGGCGAGCGCGATCGAGCGGGCGCAGTCCATCAATCCCTCAGGCGGCACGACGCGATTCACGAGTCCGATCGACTCCGCAGTCGCGGCGTCCACCATCTCCGCGGTGAGGATCATCTCGAGGGCACGACCGGTGCCGACGAGCCTCGGAAGTCGCTGCGTGCCGCCATAGCCGGGGATGAGCCCCAACTTCGCCTCGGGGAAGCCGAACTTCGCGTGGGTGCTCGCGACGCGGATGTGGCAGGCGAGAGCGAGTTCGCATCCGCCGCCGAGGGCGAAGCCATTCACGGCGGCGATCACCGGCTTCGAAAGCCGTTCGATCCGCGTGAAGACCGCCGAGCCGAACGCCGAGGTGGCCTCCAAGCCGGCCGGCGTCGCCGCCGCGTCGGCGATCTCCGAGATGTCTGCGCCGGCGACGAAGGCGCGGCCCGCTCCGGTGAGAATGATCGCGCCCACCTGCTCACGGCTCGCGAGCCCGGTGAACATCCGGTCGAGTTCGGCGATCACCTGCGCGTTGAGCGCGTTGAGCTTGTCCTGGCGGTCGATCGTGACGACCGCGACGCGGTCTGCGATCTCGACGCGAAGGAATTCGAAGGTCTCGGGCATCGTGGCGTTGGGTTCCTTGTTCCGTCGGCTGGAGCGGGCCACTCGCAATCTATACGTTACCGGAATGGAACCCCTCGATCCCCCCGTCCTCGTCGTCGGTTGGTCCGCGGACGGATACCTGCGGATCCTCGACCAGCGACTGCTGCCCGAGCGGGTCGAGCATCGCGACCTTCTCACGATCGCCGAGGTCGCCGACGCGATCCGGACGATGGCGGTGCGCGGCGCCCCGGCGATCGGCGTCGCGGCGGCGATCGGATTGGCCGGGGGCACGCGCGGTGCGTCGATGGCGGAGGTCGAACGCGCCGCGCGTACCCTGCGCGGCACGCGCCCGACGGCGGCGAACCTCGGTTGGGCGCTCGACCGGATGCTGGCCGCAGCGCACGCGGCGCCCGAAGGCACCGTGGAGAACGCGCTGCGCGCCGAGGCCGAACGGATCCACGCCGAGGACGTGGCGATGTGCCGTGCCATCGGTCAGAAGGGCGTGACGCTTCTCAGGGATGGGATGCGGATCCTCACGCACTGCAATGCCGGTGCGCTCGCGACGAGCGGGATCGGCACTGCGCTTGCGCCGGTGTACGTGGCCCACGCACGTGGGATGAAGCTGGAGCTCTTCGCCGACGAGACGAGACCGCTGATGCAGGGGGCGCGGCTCACCGCGTGGGAACTCGCGAAGGCGGGGATCCCGGTGACGGTGCTGACCGATGGGATGGCGGGGAGCCTGATGGCCGCGGGCAAGGTGGATCTCGTGATCGTCGGCGCCGACCGAATCGCCGCGAATGGCGACGCGGCGAACAAGATCGGCACCTATACGTTGGCGGTGCTGGCGAAGCACCACGGCCTCCCATTCGTCGTCGCGGCACCCTGGAGTTCGGTCGACGTCGCGACGCCCGAGGGGAGGGCGATCCCGATCGAGATGCGGGACGAGATGGAGGTCACGCACTTGGGCGGCGCGCGGGTCGTGGCGGCCGGCGCAGCGGTGCACAACCCGGCCTTCGACATCACGCCGCACACGCTCATCCATCGCATCGTGACCGACCGCGGGATATTCTCACCGCCCTACATGCTCGCCCCGAACACCGGCGCCTTCCCTCCACCTCCCTGACTCACGGAATCGCGTGCGCCACGTCCTCGCTCTCGATCAAGGCACCACGAGTTCCCGCGCGCTCGTCGTCGCGGCCGATGGAAAGGTCGTCGGCCGCGGCCAGCACGAACTGCGCCAACACTTCCCGCAGCCGGGGTGGGTCGAACACGACGCCGAGGAGATCTTCACCGATACGATCAAGGCGGCGCGTGAGGCGATCGCGCAGGCAGGCGTGATCCCCGACGCGATCGGGATAACGAACCAGCGCGAGACGATCGTTGTGTGGGACCGTGCGACGGGGCGGCCCATTGATCGTGCGATCGTCTGGCAGGATCGGCGCACGTCGGCGCGATGTGCCGCCCTGCGCGTGGCGGGCCAGGCCGACGCGATCTACGCGACGACTGGACTCGTCCCCGATCCTTACTTCTCGGCGACCAAGCTCGAGTGGCTCTTGAAGCACAAAGCGCCGGCCTCACAGGTGCCGATCGAGCGACTCGCCGCGGGGACGATCGACAGCTGGCTCATCTGGAAGCTGACCAATGGCGCGGTGCACGCGACCGATCCGTCGAACGCGTCGCGGACGATGCTCTACGACATCAACACGATGCGGTGGAGTCCGGAACTGTTGGCCTTGTTCGGCGTGAACGCGTCGATGCTCCCTGAGGTGCGCGCGTCGTCGGGGGACTTCGGCACGAGTGCGAAGGAGCATCTCGGGCACGTGATCCCGATCCGTGGGGTCGCGGGGGATCAGCAAGCGGCGCTCTTCGGGCAGGGGTGCTGGAGCGCGGGGGAGAGCAAGAACACGTACGGAACCGGTGCCTTTCTCCTTTTCCAAGCTGGCGCGACACGCCCCCCCGGCGGGCAGGGGATCCTCACGACGATCGCTTGCGACGCGAAGGGCCAGGCTTCGTACGCGCTCGAGGCGTCGATCTTCATCGCCGGCGCGGCGGTGCAGTGGCTGCGCGATGGACTCGGGCTACTCGGCAAGGCGTCGGAGAGCGAGGCGATGGCGCGGTCGCTGGAGAGCAACGACGGCGTCTACTTCGTTCCGGCGCTCACCGGTCTGGGCGCGCCGGCCTGGGAACCTGAGGCGCGCGGGACGATCGTCGGGCTCACCCGCGGCACCAGGCGCGAACATCTCGTGCGCGCTGCACTCGAGGCGATGGCCTACGGCACTGCCGATGTGCTCGAGGCGATGCGCGGCGCGAGTGGCACCTCACTCGACGTGCTGCGGGTCGATGGCGGCGCGACGTTCAACGACTGGCTGATGCAGTTCCAGGCCGATCTGCTGGGGGTTCCCGTTGAGCGGCCCGACGTGATCGAGACGACGGCGATGGGCGCGGCGGGCCTCGCCGGGATCGCGTCTGGTGTATGGAAGGACGCTGGGGAGTTCTTCGCGTCGAGGTCGTATCATCGATTCACGCCGGCGGCGGATGCCAATCGAGTCCGAACCGGATTGGGCGGCTGGCGTCGCGCCGTGCGTGCCGCCGTGAGTTGGGCCCGCGACCGGGAGGGGTGATGGAGTTCACGCTCGCGTTCGTACTCTTCACGTCGCCGCTCGGCGGCCCGCAGGATCATCAGCACCGAGGGGATCGGTGGATCGCGCGGGACAAGCTGCTGCACTTCTCGGCTTCGCTCGTGATCCAGAGCGCGACGCACTCGGTGTTGCGGGCCAACGGGTTCAAGTACCGAGATGCGGCGTGGACGGCGGGGGCGACGACCCTCGCGGCGGGGCTCTCGAAGGAGTTCTGGGACGTGCACGTCGGGAAGCCGTTCTCGTGGAAGGATCTTGGGGCGGACGCGGTCGGCGGCGGGACGGGGGCGGTGTTGGTGCGTCAGATGTACCGCTAGGATGCGACACGTGGAGCGATTCAGACCGCTCTTGCTTGGGGCTGCGCTCATCGCGCTCGAATCGTGTGCGGAGGCACCGACCGCGGTCCTCGGGACTCCGGGTCTAACGATCTCCGGTGGTGCCTCGCAGTCCGACACGATCAAGACGTATCTGTCGGAGCCACTCGTGGTCGAGGTGCGCGATGCCGCCGGACGAGCCCTCGCCGGCGTTGACGTTCTCTTCTCCTCACGACTGCTCCGGGGGAGCCCCAACGCCTACCTGAGTGCGCCGGGCGCCGGGCTGTATGCGGACTCGACGGTCGTTCGGACGAACACGAATGGCCGTGTGCGAGTCGACGTGAGGCTCGGCATCACAGCGGGAGAGGTCTTCGTCGATATCCTCGCTGCGACTGGAGTTCTCGATTCGGTGGCGTTCACCGTGCGCCCAGGAAACGCCGTCCTGTTCGAACTTGGGCCATCGGACACCGCGGCACTCGTTGGCGGCGGCTATCAGCTGAGGCCACGCGTGATTGACACGTACTCGAATCCACGGGTCGATCCCATCACGTTCGCCGTGCTGAGCGGTCCGGCGACGGTGACCCCATCGGGGATCGTGAGCGCGACAGCGATCGGACGCGTCGAGATCAAAGGGGTGCTCGGTGCGTTCGGCAGCACCGTGAGGCTCAGCGTCGTGCCGGAGGGCCACCTCTCCGCCGCCTACAACCACGCGTTCGATCCGCCGGACGGGATCGCGGTGTTCCGGAGTGATGGCGCGGGGTACCGGCTGCTCCACGCGGGGTCACCCCCATTCACGAATGAGACCGCTGCGGGGTCGTGGCCGGTGTGGCACCCGGACGCTGATCGCCTCGTTGTGTCGTCGAGCGGGAAGCTGTTCGACCTGGACACCGCCGGCGTCATCTCGCCACTCGTCGACCCGACGGCGCTCCCGGCGGGAAAGGTGGTCGTCCAGGACATGGCCGCGCAGTTCAGCCTCGACGGATCGAAGCTCTATTTCGTGGTGGTCGCAGGCGGTGGGGCGTTTGAGCTCTGGGTCGCGAATGCCGACGGATCGAATCCGACGAGAATTGAGACGTCGTCAGGGCCCATCCAGGGCGCCTGGCCCTCGCCCGACCCGAGCGGACAGTACCTGGCATATTCGAGCCAGGAGGACGGCGGACCTCTCTTCGTCCTCACCCTCGCCGACTCGACGATCCGGCCGCTAGGCGTCAACGGGCTGTCGCCCCGATGGTCGCCCGACGGCACTTCGATAGCATACGTCGAGTACCCGTTCCAGCTGAAACTCATGGACGCCGATGGTTCGGCGATACGCAACATCGGGACGAATCAGGCGCAGAAGGGGTTCACCTGGTCCCCCGACGGGCAGTGGCTCGTCACCGTGACCAGTCTCGGCGTGACACTTGTGAACGTGGAGTCCGGGCTTTCCTTGCCGCTCGGTCTCGCCCGTGGCTTCGCCGAGAGCCTCTCGCAACCCGCGTGGCGTCCCTGACACCGGCTATATTCCGAGTGATGCCAACGTGGTCCTCGGAGTCGTGATGCACCCCCGCACCAAGTTCCTCATCGGTGGCGTCCTCGTCCTCGGCACTGCCGGCTGGCTGATGGCTGGCAGCATCAAGGACACCGCCATCTACTTCCTCACTCCCGAGGAGTTGCACGCCAAGGTCAGGGTGGACCCGGGGATGCAGGAGACGGGCGTGAAGGTCGGCGCGAAGGTCGTGCCGGGCTCGGTCGTACGCGACTCGAGCGGACGAGAGGTGTCATTCAACATGACCGACGGCAAGGTGACGTATCCGGTCGTGTACAAGGGGATCATCCCCGACACCTTCAGTGATTCAGTGGATGTGGTCGTCGAGGGTCGCTTGGGCGCCGACGGCACCTTCCGCGCGACGACGCTGCTCGCCAAGTGCGCCTCGCGTTACGAGGCCGCGCCGGCGGGGACGCCGGTGAAGGGACGTGACGCCTACGAGCAGACGATGCACCCGGCGGAAGTCCCGAAGTCAGTGCCTTCGCCGCGCTAGGCGGCTCAGGGATGATCCTCGTCGGCGAGCTGTCGCTCTGGATCGCGCTCCTGATGTGCGTCTGGTCCGCCACGCTCTCCTTCGCCGGCGGCCGGCTCCAGCGCGGTGACCTCATCGCCTCGGGTGAACGCGGACTCTACGCCGGCTTCGGCTTCGTTCTGCTTGCCTCGCTCGGACTCTGGACGGCGCTCCTCACGAGCGACTTCTCACTCCGCTACGTCGCCTCCTTCACGAGTGCGAACCTCCCAGTCGTCTACAAGATCTCGGCGTTCTGGGGCGGGCAGGCGGGGTCGATGCTCTTCTGGTGCCTGATCCTCGCCGGCTATGCGGCGCTCGCCACCTGGACCAACCGCTCGCGCAATCGCGCGCTGATGCCCTGGGTCACGGGCGCCAACGCGCTCGTCCTTCTCTTCTTCGTCGCGACGACAGCGCTCGCATCGAATCCATTCGAAAGGCTCGAGTGGCTCCCGCCCGATGGCCGCGGACTCAATCCGCAGCTCCAGAATCCGGCGATGGCGATCCATCCACCGATGCTCTATCTGGGCTACGTCGCCACCGCGATCCCCTTCTCCTTCGCCATCGCCGCGCTCGTCTCACGCCGCCTCGACGCCGAGTGGCTCGGGGCGGTGCGGAAGTGGGCGCTGGTGAGCTGGGTGTTCCTCACTCTCGGCATCGTGCTCGGGATGTGGTGGGCGTACGTCGAGCTTGGCTGGGGCGGTTACTGGATGTGGGATCCGGTCGAGAATGCCTCGCTGCTGCCCTGGCTCACCGGCACGGCGTTCCTCCATTCGATCATGATCCAGGAGAAGCGGGGGATGCTGCGGAAGTGGAACGTGACGCTCGTGGTCGCGACCTTCCTCTTGAGCATCCTCGGCACCTTCATCACGCGCTCGGGCGTGATCCAGTCGGTGCACTCCTTCGCGCAGAGCGCGGTGGGCAGCTGGTTCGCCGCCTTCTTCTTGCTCGTGCTGGGCGTTTCGATCTGGCTCGTCTCGATCCGGCTCAAGGACCTCGAGGCGAAGGCCGAACTCGAGGCGATGGTGAGCCGCGAAGCGGCGTTCCTCTACAACAACCTCGTGTTGGTCGGGATCGCTTTCAGCGTGCTTTGGGGGACGCTCTTCCCGATCCTGAGCGAAGCGGTGCGCGGGACGAAGATCACGGTCGGCGAATCGTTCTTCAACGCGGTGAACGTGCCGCTCGGCCTGCTGCTGCTCGCGCTCACCGGCATCGGACCGCTGATCGCGTGGCGCAAGGCATCGATCGCGAATGTGCGGAGGCAGTTCGCCTTCCCGGTCTCGATGGGCGTGCTCATCGGGGCGGCGCTCTTCGTGCTCGGGATTCGTCGCGTGTCGCCACTCGTCGCGTGGAGCCTGGCCGGATTCGTTGCCGGAACGATCCTGCAGGAGTTCTGGAAGGGCGTCGGCGCACGGCGGAAGATGCACGGCGAGAACCCGGTCGTCGCACTCGGCCGGTTGGTCGCCCGGAACCGGCGGCGCTACGGCGGCTACATCGTGCACGCTGGGATCGCGATCCTCTTCTCCGCCTTTGCGGGGATGGCGTTCAAGAAGGAGTACGACGTCACCTTCGCCGACGGCCAAGAGCACAAGGTGATCGATCCCTACGGCCGCGAGTGGAGCTTCCGGAGCGACGGTCTATCGCAGTACCGCGTGCTCAATCGCGACGTGCAGGCGATCTCGCTCATACCGACGGTGGATGGGAAGACGCTCGAGCCCCTCACCAGCGAGAAGCGCCAACATTTCGATTCGAACGGACAGCCGACCTTCCAGCCCTCGACCGAAGTCGGGATCCTCGTGACGCAGCGGCAAGACGTCTATCTCGTCCTCGCCGGCGCGATCAATGGGAAGGCCGAGGTCCGGATCAACTTCAATCCGCTGGTCGTGTGGGTCTGGCACGGTGGCGTGCTGATGGCGATCGGCGGGTTGATCGTGATGTGGCCGCAGTCGGAGAAGCGGCGTCGGCAGGGGGGCTACGTGGCTGAGCTCGCCCCGCAACACGAGGCCGCGACCGCGTGAGGCGGCGCGCGTTCATCCCGACTCTCGGCGGCGTCGCTGCGCTCGTGCTCGCGCGACCCGCGCGGCCACAGCAACCGTCGCAGAGCAACTTCGCGCAGATGGAGCAGGGCGCGTATCGTCCGACGTTGCGTCCCGCGAAGCCGGGGGCGACGCGGCAACTGACCGACGAGCAGCGCGACGCGCTCGAGCACCGCATCAAGTGCCAGTGCAGCTGCCCACTCGATGTCTACACCTGCCGCACCACCGACTTCACCTGTTCGGTGTCGCCCGCGATGCACCGCGACGTGCTGCGCCTCGTGGACGGCGGCTATGACGGGAAGGAGATCCTCGCCGCCTTCGTCGCGACCTTCGGCGAAGTGGCGCTGACGGAACCGAAGAAGGAAGGGTTCAACTGGGCCGGTTACTTCGCCCCCGGTGCCGCGCTCGGCATTGGTGCGATCGCCATCACGATGACGATCCTGCGCTGGTCGAGAGCGGCGACCGCCGCGTCGCCCGCGCCAGTCGCGAAGGGTGGCGCGATCCCCGGTGTGACCGACGAGGAGATGGCTCGGCTGGACAGGGCCCTTCGCGAGGAGGGCTGAGGTGATCGACCTCTTCCTCGGCAGCCTGCTGGCGGCTCTCGCTCTCGCGTTCGTGCTCTGGCCGATCCTGGGCGGTGCACGCCACGCTGCCGAGTCCGGTGGTGCGCCGGAACCGGCGATCGACGCGAGCGCGATCGAGGCGCTGCGCGAGATCGAATTCGATCGTGCGACCGGCAAGCTCTCGACCGAGGACTACGATGCACTGCGCGTGCGTTACGCACCGCGTGCGGTCGAGGAACTCCGCGCCCGTGACGCCACGACGAGCGCCGAAGCTGCCGTCGACGCCGCCGAGGCGCTCATCGCCCGCGCCCGCGCGACGACGGCGGGCTCCTGCCCGATGGACGGTCCGCGACCCGAGTCCGACGCGCTCTTCTGCTCGGACTGCGGGCGCCGCCTCGCGGTCGGTTAGCGCACCGGCCCCGTCAGATAGTCCATCGCCAACGACGCCATCGTGCGCACGCCCACCGGCAGCGCACTTTCGTCGGCGAAGAAGTACGGTGAGTGGTTCTTCGGCGCCTTGCTCGCGTCCTGATCGCGCGGCGTGACGCCGAGGAACACGAACAGCCCGGGCACACGTGCTTGGAAGTACGCGAAATCCTCCGCGCCGGTCACGAGTTGTCCGACACTGACGCGGTCGGCGCCAGCGGCGCGTTGGAGCGACGGGAGCATCCGTTCGGTCAGCGACGGGTCGTTTGCCGTCACCGGGTAGCCGGCTCCCGTACTCACTTCCGCGGTCCCGCCCCCGCTCAAGGCGATCTGTTCGGCGGTCTGCTTGACCTTCTGCAGGATCTGGGCGCGCTGCGCCGGGTCGAAGGTGCGGATCGTCCCATCGAGCACCGCCGTGTCGGGAATGATGTTCGAACGGATCCCGCCGTGGAACATCGAGACGGTCACGATCGCCGGCGCGGTGGTGATGTCGATCTGACGGCTGATGATCGTCTGCAGCCCGAGCACGATCTGCGATCCGAGTACGATCGGGTCCACGCCCCCCCACGGATTCGCGCCGTGCGTCTGCCGACCGCGCACCACGATCCTCAACTCGTTGGTCGCCGCCATCGCGGCGCCGGAGCGATAGGTGATGTCTCCCGCCGGGCCGGGCCACACGTGCAGGCCGAAGATCGCCTCGACCTTGGGATCGTCGAGCGCGCCGTCGCGGATCATCGGCTCGGCGCCGCCGGGCCCTTCCTCGGCGGGCTGGAAGAGGAAGACCACGGTGCCCGGGATCTGCGCCTTCATCCCAGCGAGTACTTCGGCGGCGCCCATCAGGATCGCCACGTGATTGTCGTGACCGCAGGCGTGCATCACGCCCGCCTCCTGACCAAGGAACTGCACTCGGACCTTCGACTTGAATGGAAGGTCGGTCATCTCCGTCACCGGAAGACCGTCCATATCGGCGCGCAGCGCGACGACGCGTCCCGGCCGACCCCCGCGCAGGATGCCCACGACGCCGGTGCCGCCGACGCCGGTGCGGACTTCCATCCCCAGCGACTTGAGATGCGCCGCAACGAGGGCCGCGGTGCGCGTCTCCTGCATCCCGAGCTCGGGATGCTCGTGGACGTCGCGGCGCCAGGCGATGACCTTCGGGTTCACCGTCTCGACTCGGCGGTCGAGCTCGACATAGACGCGGCTCGACTGGGCAACGAGCGGCGAGGCGACGGTGACCAAGAGGAGCAGCGGGAGCGCGCGGGTTCGCATCGGCGTGGGGTCGGGGAGTTACTGCCTCAAGTCACTGCCGCCATCTTACCGGAACTCCCCGCACGAGGACAAGGATGCACCCCCAGTTGTCGGCGATCGCGCGGGACCTGCGTGACGCTCAAGCCCGGTTCGAGCGGCTCCTTGCGGCGACACCATCGGAGAAGTGGCAGGAACGCGCGGTTCCCGGTTCCTGGTCGGTCGCCGGGTGCATCGCTCACCTGAACCTGACATCCGCGGCGATGGTCCCGCGGTTGCGGGTCGCGTGCGACGAGGCCAGAGTGCTCGGAGGAGGGTCGCCATACCGATTCAAGCGCTCCGCGCTCGGCTTGGTGATCTCGGCGACCACGGGGCCGCTCTGGCGCCTCGGTGGCTTCCGATTCGGCCGGGTGAACACGGCGCCTGCGTTCATCCCGGGCGGAGACTTGCCACGGGAACAATTGGTACGAGAGTTCACCGAGTGGACCGCTGCCGAGCTCGAGCTGGTCGAGAAGGCCGACGGATTGCCGCTCCACCGGGTGCGGATGGAGTCCCCGTTCGTGAAGGGTGCCAAGTACGACGCCTATTCGGGGATGCTCACGCTGGGCCGCCACAAGCACCGCCATCTCGAGCAGGCTGAACGGGTGTGGGGTAGCCAGTAGGGACGTTCAGGACCTGATCGAGCTCCCGCGGCGCCAGCATCGACCACGCATCACGCGTACAGACCTCAATGGACGCCGTCCTCTCCTTCCTCTTCAAGTATCCGTCGCGGGTCTGGGAACGAGGGGACCTCGTCTGGAGCCCGGTCGCGCCCACGTGGGTGATAGGTGCTCTCGCACTCGCCGCGATCGGTGTCTCCGCCTACTCCTTCCGGCGGGTGAGCGGCCTCTCGCGAGTCCAGGGAACGACCCTCTTCGCACTCCGACTGGTCGCGTTGCTCATCGTCGTCGGCTGTCTCCTGCGGCCGACCCTGGTGGTCTCGACCGCGGTCGCGCAGCGAAACGTGTTGGCGGTGCTGCTCGACGATTCCCGCTCGATGGCGTTGCGTGATGTCGACGATGAGGCGCGCGCTGCCGCAGTCGGCCGCACCTTCTCCGACTCGAGCGCGCTCGTCCGAGCCCTCGCCGACCGATTCGCGCTCCGGTTCTATCGCTTTGGCGCCGACGTTCGGCCCGCGACGGGCGCTTCGGGCCTCCAGACACTCGGCACGCGCACCGATCTCGCCGCCGCACTCGATGGTGCACGCCAGGAGCTCGCGGGAACACCGGTCGCCGGCATCGTCATCGTCACTGACGGTGCCGACAACGCCGGCGGCGATCTCGATGCGTCGCTCCTCGCCCTCCGTGCGCGCAAGGTGCCGGTCTACGCGGTCGGCGTGGGGCTCGAGCGCTTCCCGCGCGACGTCGCGATCGAACGCGTCGCGCTGCCGGCGCGTCCTCTCGTCGGTTCGAACCTCCTGATCGACGTGACCCTGCGCCTCAGGGGCGTCGGAGGTGAGCGGCTGACGCTCACCGCGGAGTCGGATGGTCGGATGGTCGCGAGCGAGACCGTGACGCTCCCCGGGCGCGAGGAGACGATGCGGACGCGCCTCCGCTTGACGGAGCTCCTTCCCGGCAACCATCGGATCACGGTGCGCGCGGCCGCCCTTGAACGCGAGACGGTCGCCGAGAACAACGAAGCCCACGGGATGGTCCAGGTCCGCGGCGGGCCCGACCGGATCCTTTATATGGAAGGAGAGCCGCGACCGGAACTCGGCTTCATCCGCCGCGCGATCGCGACCGACACGGCGCTGCAGCTCGTCACGCTCCTCCGCAGCGCCGAGAAGAAGTTCCTCCGGCTCGGCGTGCGCGACTCGCTCGAGCTGGCCGGTGGGTTCCCGACCTCGCGTCAGGAGCTCTTCGCCTATCGCGGCATCATCCTCGGGAGCATCGAGGCCTCCTTCTTCACGCCCGACCAGCTGCGGATGCTCGCCGACTTCGTGAGTCAGCGGGGCGGGGGACTGCTCGCGATCGGCGGACGCGCGGCACTCGCCGAGGGCGGGTTCCGCGGCACGCCGTTGGCCGAGGTGTTGCCGATCGCTCTCGACCGCTCTCCGCGCGAAGCCGAGGATCCTGCGGTCGAGCTTCGCGTGCGTCCGACGATCGCCGGCCTCTCGCAGCCGGCGCTCCAGCTCGCGTTGACCGACTCAGCGTCGGTGCGGAAGTGGGATTCGCTCCCGCCGATCACGATCGTGAACTCCCTCGGGTCCCTGCGGCCCGGCGCCACTGCCTACCTCACCGGCCGGCGCGAAGGGGAGAGTGTCGACCAGCCGATCCTCGCCGCCCAACGATTCGGACGCGGCACCGCGACGGTCTTCTCGCCACAGGACAGTTGGCTCTGGAAGATGCACGCCGATGTCGCGGTGGAGGACGTGAGCCACGTGACCTTTTGGCGCCAGCTCGCCCGGTCGCTCACCGAGGAGAGTCCCGAGCGCACCGAGATCGCAGTGATGCCGGCGCGAGTCGCACCGGGTGAGCCGGTGGAGCTGCGGGCGCGCGTCGCCGATGAGCAGTACCTCGATGTGAACGATGCCTCGGTGGTCGCTCACGTCACGAGCCCGTCGGGTCGCCGAACGGCCGTCCCGATGGAATGGGCACTCGCCGAGAATGGCGTCTACGTCGGCCGATTCGTCGCCGAGGAGGCGGGTGTGTACTCGGTCGGCGCCGACGCAGCGCGCGGCCGCGACACGTTGCGCGCGGTGCCTGCGGCACTCCTCGCCGACGACCAGGGCGCCGACGTCGAGCAGGCCGAGCTGCGAGCGCCGCTCCTCAAACGCGTCGCGCGCGAGACAGGCGGTCGTTACTACCCGCTCACGGGTGTCTCCACACTGGCCGACGACGTGAACTTCACCGAGAGTGGCGTCTCGGTGCGGGAATCGCTCGACCTCTGGGACATGCCGATCGTCTTCCTGCTCCTTGCGGCGCTCCTCGCCAGCGAGTGGGGACTGCGCCGGTCGCGGGGGCTGGCGTGAAGCGCGCACTCCTTCTCGCCTGCGCGGTGACCACGAGCGCGACGCCGCTGGCGGCGCAGCGGACGCACGCGCTCATCATCACCGGGCTTGGCGGCGAGGCGAACTACTCGATCGCCTTCGCGGATCAGGGCGCGACACTCCACACCGCCGCGCGCACACTGTGGCGCGTCGCCGACTCGAGCCTCATCTGGCTCGCCGAGGATCCGTCGCGCGATCCCGATCGGATCGCCGGACGCGCGACGCGCGAGGCAGTGTCGGGAGCCTTCCTCACACTCTCGGGGCGCGTGGCTCCCGGCGACGTCGTCGTCGTCGTGCTGATCGGGCACGGGAGCGGAGAACGGGTACAATCGCGCGTGAACCTTCCCGGCGCCGATCCTGTTGCCGCCGACTTCGCCGGCTGGATCTCCGGCTTCGCGAAGCAGACCGTCGTCTTCGTCGTCGCGGCCAGCGGGAGCGGGGACTTCGTCGATGTCCTCAAGGGCCCCAACCGGGTGGTGATCACGGCGACGAAGTCGAGCTTCGAGCGGAACGAATCGCTCTTCGGGCGGCACTTCGTCCGTGGCCTCTCGACCGTCGAAGCCGACGCCGACAAGGATGGTCGTCTCACCGTGCTGGAATCCTTCGGCTACGCGACGCGTGAGGTGGCGAGGGTCTACACCGAAGAGCAGAAGCTGCTCACCGAGCACGCGGTCGTGAGTGACTCGGTGCTCGCCGCGCGGACGGTGTACGCGGCGGCCGTCGCAAGCGCGGATCCCCGGGTCGTCGCGCTGGTCGCCGAGCGGAAGGCGATCGAGGACGAGTTGACGGCGCTCCGCGCCCGGAAGGCGGCGATGCCAGCGCCCGAGTACGATCGCGAACTCGAACGCCTCCTTGTGGCGATCGCCGAGAAGACGCAGGCGATCAATGCGCTCGGCGGGGGTCGCCCGTGAGCTCGCGGCTCCTCCTCCTGTTGGTCGCCCCGGCGCTCCTCGCCCAGTCCGACGCGCGCCTGACGCTCGACGCGCATCTCCGCGCAGGTCGGCTCGACGAAGCCGAACGCGCCGCGCGCACCGCCGGAGCGCCGCTCGCGGTCGCACTCGGCGACGTGCTCGTGCTTCGTGGTCGACTCGGCGAGGCTGACTCGGTGTTGCGAGCGGCGATCGTCGCGCGGTCGCCCGAGTCCCGCACGGCACGCGTTACGTTGGCCGAACTGGCGATGCGACGCGGCGACCGTGCCATCGCCGAACGCGAGGCGTCGAACCTCCTCGCGGAGTACCAGCGCGACAACGCGCGGTGGTCGGCGCGCGACAATCTCGCGGCGGGGCGTGCCTTCCTCGTCTTCTCCGCGGCCGATGCGAACGCGGTCCGCAGCGCACTGAGGGCGTTCGACCGCGGCGCCGATCTCGACTCGAGCCTTTACGAAGCAGCACTGCGCGCGTCCGACCTCCTGCTCGAGAAGTACAATGGACCCGACGCCAAGCAGGGCTATGACGGAGTGCTGCAGCGGAACCGCGGGAATCCCTGGGCCCAGCTCGGACTCGCCCGCGTGATGGAGTTCGACGGGAAAGGGGATGCGATGGCCAAGGCGAACGAGGCGCTCGAGGTGAACCCCTCGCTCACCGCGGCGCATCTCTTCGTCGCGCGGCTCCATCTCGAGGCTGAGCGGGATGATTCGGCCCAGGTGTCGGCACGTCGCGCGCTCGCGGTCGATCCGTCGGCCGTCGAGGCGTGGGCGGTGATCGGCGCAGTGGCGTGGGCGCGCGGCGATTCGGCGGCGTATCGTGACGCGCGCGCACGCGCCGGCCGGCTGGCACCGCGTTCGGCGACCTTCTATGTGATGCTGGCGGATGCCGCAGCACGGCAACGCCGCTATGCCGACGCCGAGCGATTCAGCGCCGAAGGACTCGCCCTCGACTCGCTCTCGGTGGCGGCGCTCGGCGCGCTCGGCACGAACCGCCTGCGAGGTGGGGAGATGGCAGCGGGGCGCGCGATGATCGAGCGCGCCTTCGCGCTGGACCCCTTCAATCTCTGGCACAAGAACACCCTCGACCTGCTCGACGAACTCGCCAAGTTCCGCACCGTGCCGATGGGTCGGTTCGAGTTCGTCGCGCCGGTGCGCGAGGCCGACGTGCTGTTGCCCTATCTCTCACCGCTGCTCGAAGAGGCGTACGAGAAGCTCGCGGCGCGGTACGAGTACCGCCCGCCGACGCCGGTGCGACTGGAGATCTATGATCGCCACGCCGACTTCTCGGTGCGCACCGTCGGACTCACCGGGCTGGGCGCGCTCGGAGTGAGCTTCGGCCGCGTGCTCGCGATCGACGCGCCGTCGTCGCGGACGCCGGGGACGTTCAACTGGGGTTCGACCTCCTGGCACGAACTGGCGCACACCTTCACGCTCGGACTCTCGGGGAATCGGGTGCCCCGCTGGTTCTCCGAGGGCGTGTCGGTGCTCGAGGAACGCCGCGCCCGCGCGGGGTGGGGCGCCGAGCTCAACGCGCCGTACCTCACCGCACTGCGTGAGGGGTTCATGCGGCCGGTGAGCGCACTGAACGACGGCTTCGTCCGACCGCGGAACTCAGCCGAGGTGCTCTTCAGCTACTACCACGCTTCGCTCGTCTGCGAGATGATCGAAGCCGAGTTCGGCGCGCCCGCGCTTCCGGCGATGCTGCGGGCCTGGGGTGACGGCTTGGAGACGGCAGCGGTATTCCATCGTGTGCTCAAGCTCGACGAGAAGACGATGGACCGGCGGTTCGAGGCGTGGATCACGCGACGATTCCGCGGCGTCACGGCGCCCGATACCGTCGCGAGCGATGCGGCGCTCGAGCCGCTGATCCACGAGGTCAGCGCTCGCGAAGGCGCGAAGGATGACGCCGGACTCGTCACGGCGCTGGAGAAACTCATCTGGGTCTGGCCCTATGATCCCGAGACGCACGTGAAGCTGGCCGACGCGTCGACGCGGCTCGGGCAACACGGGCGCGCCGTGCGTGAGCGTCGCGCGGTGATCGCGCTCGGGCCGTCGGATCGCCTTGCGGCGCGGGTCCACCTCGCGCGGGCGCTGCTCGCCGCTGGGGATCGTACGGCGGCGCGGCGCGAGGTGCTCGATGTGCTCGAGTCGGCGCCGACCTTCGAGGGCGCGCAGATGCTCCTCCTTGAGATCCGTCGGACGACGCCACCCGGGGGTGGGCCCTGATGCGCGCGCTGATCAAGAGTCTCCTCATCGCACTCCTGCTCACGACGTCAGCCGACGCGCAGCGGGGTGATCGGTATGAGGAGCCTGGGGACAATCCGGCCTACGACGGTCGCTATGCCTTCGCTCGCATCCGCTACGATCTGGGGGATGGCGGGTTCTTCCGTCGTGGTCGCGGCGACAACCGCCCCCCTTGGGCTCACGACTATCCGCGCGGCGAGCGGAACTTCACGCAGATCCTCGCCGAGCTCACGGCAGTGCGGACACGGACCGAGGAGAGCGTGGTGCTCTCGCTGATCGATCCCGAGCTCTTCAAGTATCCCGTCGCCTATATGTCGGAGCCGGGCTTCTGGCGCGCGAGCGACGCCGAGGCGGCGGCGCTCGGCACGTATCTCAAGAAGGGCGGCTTCATCCTCTTCGACGATTTCCGCGAGGATGACTGGTTCAATCTCGTCGAGCAGATGCGGCGCGCGCTCCCCGACCACCGATGGGCGCAGATCGACGGCACGCATCCGATCTTCGATTCCTTCTACCGGGTCGAGCATCCGGAGACGCTCTTCTCGTACGGCCGGATCGCGCCGACCTTCTGGGTGCTCTTCGAGGACAACGATCCCAAGAAGCGGATCATCGCGCTCGCGAATCGCGACAACGACATCTCGGAGGTCTGGGAGTACTCCGACACCGGCCAGTATCCGGTGGACATCACCAACGAAGCGTACAAGATCGGCATCAACTACATCATCTACGCACTGACCCGTTGATCCTCACCCTGGAGAACCCGACGTGACCGCGACTGCTGATCCCCTTGCCGGCCTCGATGACGGCGCACTCGCCGACCGCCTCCACGCGGCGGGCGGCCGCATCACGGCCGAGATCCGCAAGGTCATCATCGGGCAGGACGCGGTAGTGGAGCAGGCGCTCATCGGGCTCTTTGCCGGCGGCAACTGTCTCCTCGTCGGCGTGCCGGGGCTCGCGAAGACCCTGCTAATCTCGACGATGGCGCGCGCCCTCGACCTCAAGTTCTCACGCATCCAGTTCACTCCCGACCTGATGCCCTCGGACGTCACCGGCACCGACGTGATCCAGGACGATCCGAAGACGGGACAGCGGCGCCTCGCCTTCATGCCCGGTCCGGTGTTCGCGAACGTGCTGCTGGCCGACGAGATCAATCGCACGCCACCCAAGACACAATCGGCCCTGCTCGAAGCGATGCAGGAGAAGCGCGTCACGGTACAGGGGCGCACCTACGACCTCGAACCCCCCTTCTTCGTCTTCGCCACGCAGAACCCGATCGAGCTCGAAGGGACGTACCCGCTCCCCGAGGCCCAGCTCGACCGGTTCATGTTCGAGGTCTTCCTCGATTATCTGAACGAGGAGGAGGAGGTCGCGGTGGCGAAGGCGACCACCTCGCTCCCGCCCGACGCGGTGCAACCGGTCGTCACGCGCGAGGAGATCCTGGCCTTCCAACGGGTCGTGCGCCGCGTGCCCGTCGCCGATCCGGTGACGCGATACGCCGTCGCGCTTGCCCGCACGAGCCGACCGCACCATCCGCAGGCGCCCGAGTACGTGCGGAAGTACGTGTCGTATGGCGCGAGCGTCCGCGCCGCGCAGGGTCTCATCCTCGGCGCAAAGGCGCGGGCGTTGTTGCAGGGACGCGCGCACGTCGGCTACGACGACATCAAGGCACTTGCTCGCCCCGTGTTCCGCCACCGACTGATCGTGAACTTCCAGGCGCAGTCGGAGAAGGTCACGACCGATCAGATCGTCGAAAAACTGGTCGAGGCGGTGCCGCACCCGAAGTCGAACCTCTGATGCGGGAGCTGCGGGAGACGGCGATGTTGGATGCCGGTTGTATGGGCGGTACGGGATACGGATCTGATGCGGGATGCGAGAAACGATCCGTCCTTCTCTCCGTCGCAAGCATCTCGATGCGAGATGCGGAATCCCGCATTCCCTCCCGCATCCTGCATCGAGACGTCCGCCGACTGATCGGGATTGCTCGTTTCCGGCATCCCGTACCGATCCCGCACCCCGTACCGCCTGTGCAACTCGCATCCCGTATCCCGTGACCGCGCCGGGCCACGCGACCTTCCTCGATCCCGCACTTCTCTCGCGGATCGCCGACCTCCCGCTCCTCGCGCGGACGGTCGTCGATGGCTTCATGCACGGGCTGCACCGGTCGGCGCGGAAGGGACTCTCGCTCGATTTCGCCGAGCACCGGCAGTACCAGCCGGGAGACGACCTGCGGCGGATCGATTGGAAGGCGTACGCTCGCACCGACCGCTTCTACGTGAAGGAGTACGACGCCGACACGAACGCCGGCGTCCTCTTCGCGCTCGACGTCACCGGGTCGATGGACTACGGGAGCGGGGCGGTGAACAAGTTCGCCTACGCGCGGATGCTGGTGGCTGCGCTCGCGTGGCTCACCCAGCGACAGGGGGATCGCGTCGGCATCGCGACCTTCGCCGACAAGCTCGTCGAGATGGTGCCTCCATCGACCCGCCACCTGCAGATGCTCTTCCACGTCCTCGGTCGGGCGAAGCCGGCCGGAGAAGGAAAGCTCCCGCTCGCGATCGATCGCGTCGCCGACGTCGCCTCGCGTCCGGGGATCATCATCGTCGTGACGGACTGCTACGACGAGCCGAATGCGATCGGCCGCTCGGTGGATACGCTGCGCGCGCGCGGGCACGACGTCCTCGTTTTCCATCTGCTCGACGCCGCCGAGGAGGACTTCCCGTTCGAGGCGGCGGCGGTGTTCGAGGATGGGGAGAGCGGACTGCGGCTCCCGCTCCGGCCCGACGAGCTCAAGGAACGCTACCAGACGATGTGGCGCGCCCATCGCGCCGCGCTCGAGGGTCGCTTCGCCGCCTCCGGAGTGGACTACATCCCGCTGCGCACCGACGAGCCGCTCGACCGCGCGCTCTACGCCTACCTCGACTACCGCCTTGCGCGGGGTCGGGTGCGCTGATGGGACTCGGCTTCCTCGTTCCCGCTTTCCTCGCCGGCCTCGCCGCGCTCGCGATCCCGCTCTTGATCCACCTGCGGGACAAGAACGAGGAGACGCCGACACGTTTCCCCTCGCTGATGTTCCTCGTGCGGCTCCCGATCCGCACCTCGGATCGTCGGAAGGTCACCGACTGGCCGCTGCTCCTCCTTCGCGCCCTCGCTGTAGCCCTCCTGGTCCTCGCCTTCTCGCGTCCCTTCGTCGGGCGCGATGCCAACGTCGCCGCCGACCGCCGCGTGCGCGCGGTGGTGCTGCTCGTCGACCGGTCGATGAGCATGGGCTACGAGGGGACCTGGGCCAAGGCGCTCGACTCGGCGCGTGCGGTGCTCGACGGGCTCGCCGCTGACGATCAGGTGTCGCTCGTCCTCTTCGACGAGGAAGCGGAGGTCGCCCAGCGCTGGACGAGTGATCACGGGGCTGTGCGCGCAGTCCTCGACGCCGCCAAGCCGGTGTCGCGTGGCACTCGGTTCGGCGCCGCGCTGCGAGTCGCCCGCGGTGCGCTCATCGGCGCGCCACCGGGGGCGCCCGAGATGGTGATCGTCACCGACCTCCAGCGGAGCGGTCTCACCGGCGTCGCGGGGCTCGAACTCCCCGCCGGTCTCCCCCTGCGCGTGATCGGTGTCGAGCCGACGACGCGCCCGAACACCTTCGTGCGGACGGTGGAGGCGCGGCGGGTCGTGGACGGTACGCGCGTCCAACTCCAAGTGCTCGCGCGCGTCACGACGCGCGAGTTGAAGGCACCGCGTACGGCGCGCCTCACGCTCAACCTCGGCGGCCGCGAGGTCGGGACGCGGACCGCAGCGCTGCCGATCAGCGGCGACCTCCCGGTGGTCTTCGATGCGATACCGGCGCCGGTCGGCGCGGTGTCCGGTCTGGTGACGATCGCGGCCGATGAACTCACCGCCGACGACACCTTCCACTTCGCCCTACCGGCCGACGACGCCCTGGTCGTACAGCTCGTTGCTCCCGACGACCTCGCGCGTGACGAGACCCACTTCCTCGAACGCGCGCTCGCGATCGGCCGGGCTCCCGCGGTGCGGATCGAGCGTCGGCGGCCAGGCACGCTCGACGCCGCTGCGCTCGACCGATCGGCGATGGTGCTCTACTGGGATGTCGCCCCGCCGTCGGCGGGGACCGCGGCGGCGGCGCTCGATGCCTACGTGACCGCCGGTCGCGGCTACGTCCTCTACATCGGGCCCCGACTCGGCGCGCGTCGGCAGTCGGCGCTCGCTGGCGCCGTCGCCGTCACCGGCATCGCCGATCGACGGATCGGTGGCGGCGCGATCCTTGGCGACATCAGGGACGAACACCCCCTCTTCGCGCCCTTCCGCGGGTCACAGGGTGCGCTCATCGCGCCGAGGTTCTATCGCTACCCGCGCCTCGAACCGGCGGTCGGCGCCGACATCCTCGCGCGCTTCGACGATGGCGCGCCCGCGATCCTCGAGCGCCCGCTCGGGGAAGGCCGCATCCTCATCGTCGGGCTCGGCCTCGACACGCGAGAGGGCGACCTTCCCCTGCAACCTGCCTTCCTTCCATTGATGCGCCGGCTCGTGCTCCACACGTCGGGCCACGAGTCCACGCCGCTCTGGCGCGTGACCGGGGAGAGCTGGATGCCGCGCGCGGTGCGCCGCGACCCGGTCATCGTTGCTCCCGACGGCACGCTCCAGCGATCGACACAGGGCGAGGCCACCGGCATCGCTCTGACCCTCGCGCTGCCCGGGGTGTATTCGGCGTATGAGGGCCGCGTCGATGGCACGCCGCGTGCGCGCGTTGCGGTGAACGTCAGCGCGGCCGAATCGGAGTTGACGCCGGCGGACCCCCGGGAACTCCTGCTCGGGGTGGGGGAGTCCGCCGATTCGACGTTGCAGGGGGTCACGGCACCGACCTCGTTGGAGATCGAATCTCGTCAGCGCGGGTGGAGTCTCCTGCTCCTCGCCGCGCTGTTGCTGCTCGCCGTCGAGACCATCCTCGCGTCGCGGGGCTGGCGCGGGAAGGCGCGGCGGGCGACCATCGTAGCATCTGAGCGGAGTCCGGGATGACCGCAGCCACGCACCTCCATAACCTCTTGAGCGCGCTGCGCCGTCAGCGCCGGCGTCGCCTTCTGCTCGAAGCCGCCGCGATCGTCCTCGTCGTGATCGTCGCGGCGATCGTCGTCGGGCTGGTGGTCACCTCGGTACTCGGTCGCACCGGCACCGGCGTCACCTCGGCGCGGTTGGTCGGCTACGCGCTCGTTCTGGGCGCGGTCTGGAGGTTCCTCGTCCAGCCGCTGCTCCGTCGCGCGAGCGACGCCGAGTTCGCTCTCTACGTCGAGGAGCGCGCCCCGGGGCTCCGCCAGGCCCTGATCTCGGCGGTCCACGAACTCGGGCAGCCCACGGAGGCGCAGGCTTCTCCGGCGCTCACCGCGCGCGTGGTCGAACACGCCGTGCGCGACCTGCGCCCGATCGCAGACGATGGACGGATCGAGAAGCCGCGTGAGCAGCGCGCGTGGAAGCTGCTCGCTGCGGCTGCCGTCGGCGCGATCCTCCTCCTCGCCTTCGGACCGGCGGGACTCCGCGACTCGGCGCGCCTCCTCTTCGTCCCCTGGTCGGTCGCGGTCGCGGCGACGGTCCCCGTGCCCGCGGTGTCGGTCGAGCCGGGGAATGCCGACGTACCGCGTGGCGGCGCGCTTGACGTGAAGGCCACGCTCGAGCACTTCACCGCCGATGGCGCCGAGATCGTCTTCCGCACTGACAGCGCCGCCGAGTGGGTGCGCCTCCCGATGGGACGCGAGTCGTCGGAAGGGGCATTCGCCGGCCGGCTCTTCGACCTCGCCGCGCCGACCGAGTACTACGTCGAGGCCAACGGCGTCCGCTCGCCGACCTTTCGCCTCCGCATCACCGACCTCCCGGCGGTCACGAAGGTTGCCGTGGAACTCCGCTATCCGGCGTACACCAAGCGCGAGATGGAACGGATCGAGGATGGGGGCGACATCGCCGCCGTCGTCGGCACGATGGTGACGATCGAACCGGAGATCTCCCGCGCCGTCCGGGGCGGGGTCCTCACTTTCGACGATGGACGTGTGCTGCCGCTCGTCGCCGATTCAATGGGGATACTGCGGGCACGATTCCGGCTGGCTACGAACGGGTTCTATCGGATCGACCTCACCGCCGAGGATGGACGCAGCGTGACCGGCGGGGTGCAATACGCGATCGAGGTGCTCGAGGATCGTGGTCCCGACGTGCGGATCAAGGAGCCGGGGCGCGACACCAAGGTCACCGCCGTCGAGGAGCTCACGATCGAGGCCGCCGCGAGTGACGACTATGGCGTTCGGTCGCTCGAACTCCGCTATCGCGTGAACGGCGGCGAGGAGAAGACCGTGCCGCTCGTCTCACCCGTCGAAGGAACGACCGAGACGCAGGCGGCGCACACTCTCCTGTTGGAAGAACTCGGGCTCAAGCCTGGCGACCTGATCGCCTACAATGCGGTGGCGCGTGACGCGACCGGTCACGAGTCCCTGAGCGACGTCTACTTCGTCGAGGTACGGCCCTGGCAGCGCAACTATCGTCAGGCCGAGTCCAATGACGGTGGTGGAGGCGGCGGAGGCGGTGGCGGAGCCGAGCAGCAGCCGGGACAACTCGTCCAGCGGCAGCGCGACATCGTGGCCGGCACCTACAACTGGGTGCGCGACAGCGCCAAGCGAGTGGAGCGCGCGCGGAATGAGGACGCGGCGACGCTCGCGATCGCCCAGGGGAGTCTGCGCGAGGACGTGAAGACCCTCGCCGACCGGCTCCTCGAGCGGGGCATGACGCAGGAGAAGCAAGAGCTGGCCGCTATCCAGGCACTGCTCGTCGAGGCGTCGAAGGAGATGGCTGGTGCCGAGGAGAAACTCGGGACGCGTGACGGACGCGCTGCTCTGCCGAGTGAGGAGCGCGCCCTGCGCCATCTCCAGCGCGCCGACGCGCTCTATAAGGACGTCCAGTTGCAGCAGCAACAGGGCGGCGGCGGCGGTGGAGGGGGCGGAGGGCAGCAGCAGTCGCAGGATCTCGCCGATCTCTTCGAGCTCGAGAATGACCGGATGCGGAACCAGTACGAGGCGGTGCAGCAGTCGGCCACGCAGGGCGGCGCGGCGCAGGAAGTCGATGAGACCCTCGAGCGCCTTCGCCAATTGGCGGCGCGACAGCAGCAGGAGAACGAGCGCCTGCAGCGGCAGGCCCAGGCGATGCGCGACCGGATGGGCCGTCAGGCCGGCGGCGGTGGTGGCGGCGCCCAGCGCGAGCTCGCCCAGCAGGCGGAGGAGGAGGCGCGCCGGCTCGAGCGGCTGGCCCGAGAGCAGCAGAACCAGGAACTCGCACAGGCCGCGCAGCAGATGCAGCGCGCAGCCGATGCGATGCGACAGGCCGCGAGTGGTTCGGAGTCGCAGGGGAACGCCGCGCTCGAAGAACTACAGCGCGCCACCCGGCGCGTCGAGGATTCGCGCAACGCCGGCCTACAGGAGGGCGTGAAGGAACTCTCCGAACGCGCCGGCGAACTCGAGCAGCGGCAGCGCCAGATCGCCGAGGACGTGAAGAAGATGCAGGGAGCGACCGGCGCCGATCGGGTCGAACAGCAACGCGACCTCAACGCGCGGAAGGATGCCTTGGGCGGAGACGTCCAGCGGCTCGAGACTGAGGCCGAGCGGCTCGCGCGCGAAGGGCGTCGCGACCAGCCCAGCGCAGCGAATCGGTTGCGTGAGGCGGCGGAGACGATCCGCGACCAACGGGTGCGGGACAAGATCGAGTTCTCGAAGAACGTGATGCGCGGTGGTTCGCCCGAGTACGCGAACGCGTTCGAAGGGCAGATCGGGGACAACATCGCCGAGGCCGCGGAGAACCTGCGTGAGGCGGTCGGGGCGCTGCGCGGAGAGTCGGCGACCCGCACGCAGGAGCGGTCGCTCGAGAGCGCGCGTGAACTCGTGCAGGGAATGGAATCGCTGCGTGAGCGGATGCAGGGCGAGGGGCAACAGCAATCACCACAGAGTTCACAGAGGGCACAGAGCGGGCAACAGCAGGGGCAGCAGGGGCAGCAGGGGCAGCAGGGGCAGCAGGGGCAGCAGGGGCAGCAGGGGCAGCAGGGGCAGCAGGGGCAGCAGGGACAGCAGGGACAGCAGGGACAACAGGGACAACAGGGACAACAGGGACAACAAGGCCAGGGTCAACAGCAGGGCCAGCAGCAAGGACAGCGTGGGGGAGGCGCGCGTGATGGCGCGCAGCGCGCCGGCCGGCCCGACGGGGTCAACTTCTCCGATGGGCGTGCGCCGTCGATGAATGCCGACGCGGTGCGGCAGTTCGCGCGCGAGTTCGGTCTCCGGCGCGCCGACGCCGAGGCGCTTCGCGACCTCGCGCGTGGGCAGGGCGTCGACGTCGCCGAGCTCGATCGCGCGATCGCCGACCTCCGGCGGCTCGAGCAGAGCCGTGCGATGACGAACTACACTGCGAGCGCGGAGTTGCAAGCAGCGGTGCTCGACCGTCTGAAGGCCTTCGAGTTCGCGCTCAACCGACAGCTCACCGAAGCCGCCGGGCCGAAGGCCGCCCTCGGCGCGCGGTCGCCGGTGCCGAGCGAGTTCCGCGCGCAGGTCGAGGAGTACTATCGCTCGATCGCCCGTCCACTGCCCACGACTACACCACCCGCACCTCCCGCGCGCACACGGCGCCCGTGACCGTCGCGCCGACGACGTACGCGCGGCGGCTCGGGCTCTTCTCGGGCACGCTCCTCGTCGTCGGCGGGATCATCGGGTCGGGGATCTTCCTCAACCCCGCGGTCGTCGCGCAGCGCGTTGGCACGTCGACGCTGACGATGGTGGCCTGGGGACTCGGCGCTGTCGTCGCGATCCTCGGGGCCTTCATCTTCGCCGAGCTCGGCGCGCGCTCCCCCGCGGCCGGCGGCGGGTACGCCTATCTGCGCGATGCCTTCGGTCCGCTCCCCGCATTCCTCTACGGCTGGGCGTTGCTGCTCGCGATCGCGACCGGTGCGACCGCGGCCGTGGCGGTGACCTTCGCGGCCTACGCCGCACCGCTGCTCTCGCTTCCGCCCGGCGCCGAGAAGCCCCTCGCGATCGGAGCGATCGCGGCGTTCTCCTTGCTCAACGTGTTCGGCGTCGCGCCGGGCGCGTGGGTGCAGAACGCCTTCACGCTGCTCAAGCTCGCGGCCATCGCTGTGCTCGTCGCCGGCGGTCTTGGTCTCGTCGGTGGAGCCGAGATCGTCGCGCCAGTCTCGACCGCTGCGCCACTCGTCGTCCCGAGCGGAGCCACCGCGGTCGCGGTGGCGATCGGCACCGCCCTCGTGCCGGTGCTATTCGCCTACGGCGGCTGGCAGCAGACCAACTTCGTGGCCGAGGAGATGGTCGAGCCCAAGCGCGACCTGCCGCGGGCGTTGATCCTCGGGGTGCTCATCGTCGCGGCGGCGTATCTCCTCGTGAACCTCACGTACTTGAGGACGCTCGGTGTCGAAGGACTCGCGGCGAGCCGTGCGCCCGCCGCCGACGCGATGGAGATCGGATTCGGTGCGCGGGGCAGGACGCTCATCGCGGCCGGCATCGCGATCTCGACCGCAGGGTTCCTCAACGTCGTGATCCTGGTGACGCCGCGCGTCTACCAGGCGATGGCGCGCGATGGCGTCTTCTTCCGCTCCCTCGCGACGCTGCACCCGCGCACCAGGACCCCCGTCGCGGCGATCGCGCTCCAAGGAGGGTGGGCGATCGCCCTCCTGCTCACCGGTGGCTACGGTGACCTGCTCGACTGGGTCACCTTCGCCGACTGGATCTTCTTCGGGGCGACGGC
>JANNKK010000150.1:0-3166 GCA_031396245.1 Gemmatimonadaceae bacterium | reverse complement strand
CCGCGCGCAGTTGCGTCGGTGGCAATCCCGCCCCGGGCGTCGTGATCGCGTCGAGTGCGGAAAGGAGGTCGCCCGCCGACTGCGGTCGGTCGCCGGGACGCTTCTCGAGGCATCGCATGATCAGCGCCGCGAGCGACGGCGGTACGTTGGGCCGCCGCTTGGCCAAATGCTCCGGCGCCTCGGTCACGTGCGCTGCCATCATCTGCTGCGCCGAGCGACCAGCGAACGGTGCTACCCCCGCCAGCAGTTCGAACGCGAGACAGCCGAACGAGTAGAGGTCGGCCCGGTGATCCACGTGCGGATCGGCGCTCGCCTGCTCCGGCGCCATGTACGCCGCGGTCCCCAGCGCGACGCCCAACGAGGTCAGTCCGGATCGCCCGGCATTTCCCGACGTCGCCGCGACATCGACCGCCTTCGCCACGCCGAAATCCGTGACCACGGCGACACCGCCCGAGAGCAGGACATTGTCGGGCTTGATGTCCCGATGCACGACGCCCTCGCCGTGTGCGTGCGCGAGGGCGGAGGCCACGTCCCGCAGGATGTGCATCGCCTCGCCCACGGCGAGCTCGCCGCTGCGCGCCAATCGCGCGCGCAGCGATTCGCCTTTGACGAATGGCATCGTGTAGTACGGCAGTCCGTCGACCTCGCCGGCGGCGAGCAGCGGCACGATGTGCGGATGGCTCAGCCGGGCCGCGACCTGGATCTCGCGGGTGAACCGGTCGACGCTGACTCCGGCACCGGTGTCAGCCGGCAGCACCTTGATGACGATCTTGCGACCCAGCGCCGTGTCCTCGGCGACGAACACCCGCGACATCCCACCCCCGCCGAGTTCGCGCTCGATGGTGTACGCCGTGCCGAGCTCGGACTGCAGCCGCTCGCGCAGGTCCATGGATCGTGGTTGGGGTCGACAACGAGAGAAGCTGGAAGTTACAGGTGGCCACGAGCACGGGCCAGAGAACGTCGCGGCGCCGCTACCGCTGGACCCGGCACACCGTGAGCAGCATCTCGCTCGCTGCGAGCGCGCGCACCGAGTGCGACTGCCCCGGGGCGAGGGCGATGAGTCCTCCCGGACCCAGCTCCACTGACTCGGCTCCGGTCGTCACCGCGAGGCGACCCGAGAGCACGTGGATCGTGACCTCACCTTCCGTCCTGTGCTCCTTCAGGTGCCCATCCGCCTCGAAGAGGAAGAGGATCAGCGAGAACGGGCCCTGCTTGACGAGCGCGACCTGCCGATGACCAGCGACCGATGGGTGCGCCTCCGACCGGAGTTGCGCCGCGGCGGCGGCCAGGTCGATCCGCTGTACCGGCGCCGCGAGCCGATCCTTCGGATGGGTGCGGAGTCGATCTTCAGAGCTCATGGATGCCACCGGTGAGGGATGCGAACTCGACGTCGTGGGGCGGGTGGTTCCGCTGCTGTGATGAGCGTACGGTCGGTCACCTTCCCGTCGGCCGCCGCCCCGGCGTCCACGGCGCTCCCGCAGCTTCGAGCGATCGACGCAGCTGCGCGATCTCGCCCTCCACGAGCGTCCTCAAGTCCCGCGCGAGCGCCGCCAGGTCCGCGGTGGCGATCTCGAGGTCGCGCTGCTGCGTCGCCGTGGCGGGGAGCCGCGTGTCGAAGCTGCTCGCCGCGTTCCAGATGCGGCTCGAGATCGACGGGGCGGTCGACTGATCGAGCCGCTGCCGCGCCGCGTCGCCGTCCTGCCGCATCGAGAGCGCGGCGAGGGCCGCATGCACCCCGTCGATCCGGGCGAAGAGCGCCGGATCGGCTCGCGGCGTAGCCAGCAGCGTCGCGCGGACCTGCCGCAACTCGCCGCGCAACTGCCCGATCTCCGACGAGACCGCCGCGTTCTGTCGCGCTGCCTCGGCGGTGCGTGCCTGGAAGGCGGCGACCGCGACGAAGTCCACGCTGCCGCGCACCGTGGGCACCGGCTTCACCTCGAATGACTGCGGCGGGCCGACCTCGCGCACGCCGCTCGCCGAAACGATCATCAGCGCCGCGGTGTAGCGGCCCGGCGCGACGAGTGGGCCGACCGGTTCCGTCGCCCACGGGGGACGGAAGCTCGGCGGGTCGAGCACCACCGGCTGCGGGCTCGGGGCGCGCAGGTCCCAGTTGACGCGATGCAGTCCGGCACGGGCCGGCGCCTCGACACTGCGCACGCGGCGACCCGCCGCGTCACTGATCACCACGAGCACCCTTGGGCCTGATTCGATCGCCTCTTGGCGAAGGCGGTCGTAGCCGGGGAAGGGGGAGTCCACGCCGCGCTCGCGTTGCCCGCGCTCCTCGGCCTGCCGCGCCTCGCGCGCGGTGGTCGGCACGTCACGCAGATACACCGTGAGCAGCGCGCCGAAGGGTGGGTTGTCGGTGGTGAAGTCGTCGCTGCCGAACTCCGGGCGACCCGGCGCCTGCGCGACCTGCTGGGGGATGTACCACCACGCGTCGCGCACCGGGAAGAGCGCACCCTCGGCGGCGGTCATCCCCGCGGCCACGCTGCGCAGCGGCGCGTAGTCGTCGAGCACGTAGAAGCCGCGGCCGAAGGTCGCCGCGACGAGGTCGCCGTCGCGCGCCTGCAGCTTGATGTCGCGCACCGGGATCGTCGGCATGCCGCCGCTCAGCTTGTGCCAGTTGACTCCCCCATTCGGACTCCAGTACACGCCGAACTCGGTCCCGGCGAAGAGCAGCTCGGGGCGCAGGTGATCCTGCTGGATCGCCCAGACGATCGTCCCCTTGGCGAGGTCGCCAGCGATCGAACGCCAGGTCCGGCCGAGGTCGCTGCTCGCGTAGAGGTATGGCGAGAAGTCGCCGGACTTGTGCGCGTCGGCGGCGACGAAGAGGGTGCGCGCATCGTGGCGCGAGAGTTCGACGTCATTCACGAACGCGAGTGGCGGGAGCCCCGGCGGATTCGAGGCGCGGGTCCAGCGTGCGCCGCCGTCGGTGGTCACCTGCACGAGTCCGTCGTCGGTCCCCACCGCGATGGTGTTGGCGAGGAGTGGCGACTCGCTGATCGCAGTGGTGGTCGCGTACTTCGACATCGCGCCGTTGTCGTGCAATGCGTCCACACTCCAGACGCGGCCGAAGTAGCGCTGCGCGTAGCGGTCCTGCCCGAGCGTGAGGTCGCCGCTGATCGCGGTCCAGCTGTTGCCACGGTCATCGCTGCGCCAGAGGCGC
>JANNKK010000138.1:0-15633 GCA_031396245.1 Gemmatimonadaceae bacterium | reverse complement strand
ACCGTCGCCGCCGACCTGAAGCAGAAGGTCGGTGACAGCAAGCTCGAGCTCGGTCCCAACACGCAGATCGGCGTCGGTGCCGAACTTCGTCTGATCCCCCTCATCCCCTTCCGCGCCGGTGTGACGTCTCTCGGTGACGGGATGCGGATGAGCGGCGGCCTCGGACTCGAACTCGGGATCATCAATCTCCAGATCGCCGCGTCGGTGCTGCAGGCAGAGGGACGGAGTGACAGTGGGATGGGGCTCACACTGTCGATCGGGGGACGGTAGCGTTTCCCCACGGACGGCAGACGGCGGACGGCAGTAGGCGGACAGCCGAACGAGAGGGCGGGTGGTGGATGCGGGTGTCCACCATCCGCCCTTATCTTTGCGGCATGACGAACTCCCTTCGATCCCACGCGCGGCGCGGGTGGGCCGCGATTCTAGTCGGCATCGTCGCCGCATCGACGTCACTGGCCCAGGCCGCGCCGGAGTACGGGCCAGCGAAGGGCACGCTCCTGATCGTCGGCGGGGGCAATCTCGAGGGGACCGGAATTTTCGAGCGCTTCATCGTGCTCGCCGGCGGGCCGAACAAGAAGTTCGTGATCGTCCCGACGGCCGGCGGCAATCGCCGAGCGGACGGGACGCCGACGGTCTATGTCGACTCGGTGGTGCTCGCCCCCTGGAAAGCGCGGGGGCTCGCCAATGTGCGGATGCTGCATACATACGACCCGAAGGTGGCCGACACCGAGGCGTTCGCGGCGCAGCTCGCCGACGCCGACGCCGTCTGGTTCATCGGTGGACGTCAGTGGAACATCGTGGACTCGTATGCGAAGACGCGCACCTTCGCCGCATTCCACGCGGTGCTCGCGCGTGGCGGTGTGATCGGAGGGACCTCCGCCGGTGCGACGATCCAGGGAGCGTACCTCGTGCGCGGGGCCACCGCCGGCGCGCAGATCATGATGACCGACGAACCGAACCATCAGGACGCGTTCGGGTTCCTCCGGCGCTCGGCGATCGACCAGCACATCGACGCGCGCAATCGGTGGGAGGACTTGCTTCCGGTGATCAAACGATTCCCCGACCTGCTCGGGATCGGCCTCTCCGAAGGGACGGCGATCGTCGTCACCGGGGACCGCTTCGAGGTGATCGGTCGCTGGAAGGTCGCGGTGCACGACAACACGCGTGCTCACCAACCGTGGGAGAGACCTTGGTTCGTGCTCGGCCTAGGCGACGTCTACGACATGAAGGCGCGGAGGGTCATCTCGTTCGGCCCTCAGCTGCGGCCCGCGACTCGAGAGCCGTGACCCGCTGCACCCATTCGCGTGCATCGCGCCAGGCGCGGCCGGCCGCCCAGCCCGCGACCGAGGCGAGCTCCTCGACGCTCGGCTGCGCTTCCTCGCCGAGGGAACGGAGGATCCGCGAGCGCATCCGCAGGACGACCGGCGTGCCGCACTGCACCGCGTCGAAGTAGGGGTCGTAGCGCATCCCCATTCCCTCGATGAGCGCCGCGGCACGCCCGAAGTAGACGAGGTCGCGCGGGAGGATGATCGGGAAGTCGTAGAGCGAGGCCATCACGCGCGTCGCGAGCAGCGCCTCCATCCGGTCCTTCGTCGTCGTCTTCCGCTCGGGGAGCTTGACCAACGTCTCGGTCAGTTCGGCGATCAGCGCCGG
Source organism: Gemmatimonadaceae bacterium (assembly GCA_031396245.1). Lineage (GTDB taxonomy): Bacteria > Gemmatimonadota > Gemmatimonadetes > Gemmatimonadales > Gemmatimonadaceae > Pseudogemmatithrix. Next base: position 13,980 of record JANNKK010000138.1, on the reverse strand, counting down.
GTCGGCCCCCGGCGCGATGAGTCCGAGCGCGTAGTAGCCTTTCGCGAGCGCCTTCGCGTCGCGGCGGATCGCCGCGAACACCGCGCGGAGCAAGCGGAGCCGCAGCTCCTTCGGCACCCGCACCATCATCCCGAAGTCGAGCAGCACGACCGACCCGTCGGGACGCACGAGGAGGTTCCCCGGGTGCGGGTCGGCGTGGAAGAGTCCGTCGACCAGCATCATCTGCACATACGCTTCGATCACCTGCGCGGCGAGTCGCTGGGCATCCACCGACTCCGGCGCCAGCCGATCGGGCCGCGTCCCCTCCATGAACTCCATCACGAGCACGCGCTGCCGGGTGAGCTCGTGCATCACCTCGGGGATCAGCACGCGCGGATTCCCGGCGAAGTTGGCCCGCACCTCGGTCGCGTACTCGGCCTCGAGCCGGAAGTCCATCTCCTCGGCGATCCGCGCCGCGAACTCCTCGACCAGCGCGGCGAAGCCGAGGAGGTGCGGGATCGGCCACCGGCGCGCCGCCCATCCGCTGAGCGTCCGCGCGGCCGCGACGTCGCGCGCGACCTGCGCCTCGACGTTGGGGCGGAGCACCTTCACGGCGACGTCGCGCCCGCGCCACCGCGCCCGATGCACCTGGCCGAGGGAGGCCGCGGCGACCGGCGTCCGATCGATCCGCTCGAACACCTCCTCAGGCGCGGCGCCGTACGATTCGCGGATCGTACGCTCGATCCCCTCCCACGGCACCGGTGGCACCTGGTCGGTGAGGGTGCCGAGCTTGGAGAGGTAGGGCTCGGGGATGAGGTCGGCTCGCGCGGAGAAGACCTGCGCAAGCTTGACGAAGGTCGCGCCGAGTGTCGCAACGCGGGTGACGAGGCGATCGGCGCGACGTTCATGGAAGCTCGCGCTGCGCGCGAGACCCCCACCCCGCCAGATCCAGCGATGCCGGTCGCGGAGGAAGGAGAGAGCGAATGGCCCGAGTGCCAGGATGACGCGGAGGGTGTGCAGCACTCCCCTCATCCTAATGACCGGTCCGGCTCAGCGCGGCGGGTCGAGCCGGACGAAGGTCCCCTCGTCGATCACGCCGTTCACGACGCGATAGAAGGTCACGCCGGAGGGCATCGGGAAGGGACCGGCGCGGCCGTCGCCGACCGTCGCCGCCGACTGGTGGAAGCGCATCGTGCGACCCGCGAGCTCGAGCGTGATCCTCTCACGGATGTGCAGGTGACCGCCGAGCGCGATCGGGAAGGGATGGTCCCCGAGCGCGGCGATCACTTCATCCAGGTTCGACGCGTTGTGCCGGAACTGCGCCTTCCCCCTGATCGTGATCGTGGAGGGAGCGGGCCCGTCGTCGCTGAAGCCGTTGAGCGGTTCGCCGCTCGAAGCGAAGGGGATGTGGTTGAAGGTCACGACCGGCACGCCGGCCGGCACCATCGCGATGTCGCGCTTGAGCCAGGCGAGCTGCAGCGAGTCGACGTGCCCGTAGTACCAGAGGTCGGCGATGTCGACGCTGTTGATGCCCACGAAATGGATGCCGCCGGCGTTGAACGAGTAGTAGTCCGGGCCCCGGAAGGCGCGGTACATCTTTCGTCCGTAGAGCGGGTGCGTCGTCGGCACGAGAGAGAGATGTCGCTCGATGCCGAAGACCTCGTGGTTCCCCGGCACCGTGAATGTCGGTGTCTTGAAGCGTCCGGTCTCCTCAGCGAAGAGCCGGTAGTAGCCCGTCGCTTCCGCTTCACCGACGCGCAGCGCGTCACGCACGAGGTCGCCGGTGATGAGCAGGAAGGCGGGCGCGGCCGAGTCGACGATCGCGCCGAGCCGCCGCGTGCGCGCAGCGCTCTGCGGCGCGATGTGCGTGTCGGAAGCGAGGGCGAAAGTGAACGGTGCGTTCGCCGCACGGCGCGCGAGCGCGAAGTCGACGCTGCCAGGGGAGTCCGCCCGGCGCCAGAAGGAGCCGACCGAGCGGAACCCCTCGGGAAGCGAGGCGAACACCGCACCGAAGCCGCTCGCGCCGAGCGTGTATTGGCCGCTGGCGTCAGTGCGCGTGACCTCATCCTGGTTCGACACGACGACACCGGAGAGTCCCGGTTCGCCGGCGTCGCGCACGCCATTCGCATTTCGGTCCTCGAAAACGACGCCCCGGGTTGCCGCTGGTACGAGTGCGACGGGCTGCGCTTGGGCGGCACCAGCGGTCAGCAGGAACGCAACGAACGTCAGGCGCATCGGAAGCTCAGGCAGGGGTCGGTGTCGGTAGGCGTGGGAAGGCGAGCCCGCGCTCGACCTCTTCGTGCGCCGCGATGAGCCGTTCCACCTGCTCCGAGACCTCGGCGGCGACGCCGAGGTGCGTGGTGAGACCTTGCAGTGATGTCGAACCGGCGTGCAGGCGAAGGAGTTGGAGTCGGATCGTCTCCAGCGCGCCGACGGTCTCGCCGAGCTTGGCGTGGATCTCGTCGCGCGCCTCGCGCACGTCGGTATAGTCGGCACCGGTCGCCGCGTCCCCGGCGTTGGCGATCGCTTCCTTGAGATCGTCGTAGCGGCGCCGCAGCGCCTGCGCGTCGTCCTGCAATCGCTTGAGGATCGGCGGCAGGTCGCCGAGCGCATGCCGCTGCTCGCGAGGCAACGACTCGAAGAGCTGCTCGGCGGCGAGGCCAAGCGAGAGTTCGGTCGCGCGGTGGGTCATCGCCGAGTGGGGCGTGCTGTCGCCGAGGGTGCGCTTGGCGAGCGCGAAAAGGAACTTCCCCAACCGACCCGTCCACCGTCGCGCCCAGAACTCGGTGTCCACGTCGCGGCGGCGCTGGGCCAGCAGCATCGAACCGACCGCCGCCAGCGTTGCCACCGCCCCGCCCATCATCGGCCAAGCACCGACGGCGTTCACCCAGTAGGACGCGATGGCGGGGCCGCCGAACACAAGGATTGCGAGGTCGCTCGCGATGAAGAGCCCGAAGATACCGAGGCCCACGCGCGCGATCGTGGGGAGCGACCGCTCGACCAGTCCGGGCGGAGCCAGTCGGCGGCTACTCGCGATCTCTTCGCGCGCCCGCTCGGCCTCGGCGTCGAATGCCGGGCGCAGATCCTGGTGAGCGAAGCCCATCTTCATCAGCCGCCGCGCTTGGGCGACGAGGTACGCCATCGGGAGGCCGATGCCCCCGACCACGATCGTCATGTAGCCGGCCGTGATGCCGAAGGCGAACGACGTAAGGGCCGCGGCCGGCACGAGCGAGAGGGCCGCGACGAGGGTGCCGCTCCCGTCGAGCCGGCCACTCCGCTTCACGAACGCGCGCAGAGCCACCGGCAGTTCGCGCCGCTGCTCGAGCGCCACTCCGAGTTGCTCGGCGAGCGCCGTCGCACTCTCGGGGCGTTGGTGCGGATCCTTCGCGAGGCAACGATCGATGAGCGCGGCCAGTTTCCGCGGCACGACCACGCCCAGCGAGGCGAGCGGCGGCGCCGGCTCGGTGACTTGCTTGGCAAGCACCTCGGTCGCGCTCGCGCCCTCGAACGGGCAGCGCCCTGAGAAGGCGTAGAAGGCGGTCGCGCCGAGCCCATAGAGGTCGCTGCGTGCGTCGAGGGGCTGGCCCAGGGCCTGCTCGGGACTCATGAACTCCGGCGTGCCCACGACGCCCGGTTCGGTCGGATCATCGAATGCCGCGGCGATGCCGAAGTCGGCCACGAGCACGCGACCCGCGGCGCCCTCAAGCAGGATGTTGTCAGGCTTCACGTCACGGTGGACGAGGCCCTGCGCGTGCGCGTGGGCCAACGCCCACGCCGCTTCGCGCAGGACCCGCGTCCCGTCAGCGCTCGTGAGGGGGCCGCGCGAGCGCACGCGCTGAGCGAGGGTCTCGCCATCCACGAACGCCATCACGTAGAAGACGAAGCTGTCCCGCTCCTCGACCGCGTGGATCGGGATGATGTTCGGGTGGGAGAGCTTCGCCGCGAGCCGCGCCTCACGGAGGAAGCGGTCCTTGAGCGAAGGCTCCATCGCGCGCTCCGGCGGGAGCAGTTTGATCGCCACGAGCCGGTCCAGGTGCACCTCGCGCGCGAGGTAGACGATCCCCATCCCACCGCGGCCGAGCTCGCGGTCGAGCGAGTAGCGGCCGGCGAGGGATTCCTGAAAGTCGAGGAAGAGGGAGTCCATCACACTGAAGAATGCGGACGGCAGACGGCGGACGGAAGTAACGGCGATGCGGGAGTCACGCCGGGCTATGGCGCGTCGCCTTCGAGCAAGAAGGCCGCCACTTCGTCCCAGAGTGCCGGGGCGCGACCCGCGCGGAAGAACCCGAAGTGCCCGAGTCCCTCGGCGCTCCGGTGCGTGTGCCGCGTTCGCGCCTTGGGATACTTGAGGAGGAGCGCGGCCGCGGCCCGCTCGGGAGCGATCGGATCGTCGTCGAAGCTCATCAGGAAGAGCGGGATCTCGAGCCGGGCGTGGCCCGTCCACGTGCCGTGGTAGTCGCGGCTGCGGCACCACCGCGCCCACTCGAGTGCGACACCTTCGGGAAGGTCCTCTCCGAGTCCGACGCGCGAGGAGGGGAACCGCCCGAGGATCCGCGCGGCCAGCGGCATCGCGAGATGGAAGAAGAGCGCGAGAGCGGGGCGTTTGTAGAGCGGCCAGTTGCCGAGCCATCCGTGCTGGGAGGCCACGAACACCGCGCGCCGCACCAACGCGGCATTCGGCGCGAGGCCGAGTGCTTGCCCACCGAAGGAGTGTCCGACGAAGGCGATACCCCCCGCGCTCTGCCGCCGCTCTGCCCAGGCGATGGCGGCGGTGAGGTCCTGTTCCCCCCACGCACGCATCCGTAGCCGGGCGTCCCGCAGTGAGAACCCGTGCCGGGACTCGCCGATCCCACGCCAGTCCCAGGTGAGCACGTCGAAGCCCTTCGACGCCAGGAACGCGGCGAAGGGCTGATAGAACCGCTGCGGCGCGCCGGTCGCCGGCCCGATCAGTACGGTGCCGCGGCGCGCTCCTTCGCCGATCCAGGAGGTCGCCGCGATCGGGAACGCGTCGGCGGTGAGTAGGGTCACCGCCGACACGGTCTCGGCGAGCGGTTCTGGAGCGTTGCGTGACATCGTACTGGTACGATACAGGCCCGGCCGATATCCGGCCTCGACATCCACCGGCGGCGGGGTCACATTCGCAGGTCTCGGGTGTGGGGAGTTCCCCAGCCGTTCGGAGGCGCGTGGTGCGACGCAGGGAGCGGGTGATGATCGGCGTCTCCTTCGCCGCCTTGGCCGGGATCGCCGTGCTGTTCGGCACGGTGGTCGTGTATCTCTGGCGCGAGTCGATCACCGCCGAGGAGAACCTCGTGCGCGGTCTCGCGACCTCGCTCGGACAGCGCACCGAAGCGATGATCGTCGACACCCGCGACCTGCTCCAGCGTTTCGACGATCTACCGCACGCCCGTTGTTCAGCTGCGCACCTGCGCGCGATGCAGGACGCGGCGATGAGCCGGCCGTACATCCGGTCGATCGGCCAGTGGCGGGCGGATGAGCGGCTCTGCAGCGTCGGGTTCCTGCAGGCGAGCGCGCTGAAGCCGCGCAACGCGGACAAGATCTACGACTCCGGAGTGATCGCGTGGTGGCCCAGTGCGTTCACCGAGGTTGGCGGGGTGCGCCTCTTCCTGATGCGCTTCGGCGATCACGACGCGGCGATCGACCCGCGGGCGCTCCTGGACATCGGACCGCTCCAACACCGACAGGCGGGACTCTGGGTCGAGGGGCTCCGACTCGCGACGCAGCCTGCCGACGCCGACCTTCCCGAGCCCTCGTCGCTCGCGATGGGACTGACCATCGACCGGGAAGGGGGGCGCGCGATCTCGCGCTTCTCGAGTCCGGGAGTGTTGCCGATCGAGGTCGTCGCGATCGAGCCGCTCGACAGTTTCCTCGGCCGCTACGCCGCCACGCTCGCGTTCGGGACGGCGGTCGGACTCCTCCTTCTGGGCGGCTGGATCTATGCGCTGATGCGGTACACGCGACACCGGCTGAGCATGGGCACGCTCCTCCGGCAGGCGCTCGCGCGAGGACGAATCGTCGCGTACTACCAGCCGGTAGTCGAACTCAAGAGCGGGAAGTGCGTCGGGGCGGAGGCGTTGGCGCGTTGGACGATGGAGGGGGGCGAGACCATCCGTCCGGACACCTTCATCCCGGTCGCCGAGCGCGAGGGACTGATCACCGACCTGACGGTGGCGATGCTCGCCGCGCCCCTGCGCGAGCTCCGAACGCTGCTCGTGGGCGGCGCCCCGCTCAGCATCAACATCAACCTCAGTCCAGAGGATCTGAAGTCGGAACGATTCGCTCAGGCGCTCGAGGAGGCGCTCAGCGCGAGCGGGGTCCCCAACACGGCGATCAAACTCGAGATCACGGAGCGGGCGCTCGTGAACACCGACTCGGCGCGCAACATGATCCGTCGGCTGAGGGAACGCGGACACGAAGTCGCGGTAGATGACTTCGGGACCGGATACTCCAGTCTCTCGTACCTTTCCTCGTTCGAGCTCGACGTGCTGAAGATCGACAAGTCATTCGTGGATGCGATCGGGACCGGTGCCGCGACGAGCCACGTGATCGTCCATGTCATCGAGATGGCGCAGTCCCTCGGGCTGCGGACCGTGGCCGAGGGCGTCGAGACGGAGGAGCAACGGCAGTGGCTGATCGAGCACGGCGTGGACTTCGGACAGGGCTACCTCTACAGCGTCCCGCTGACGGCGGTGGCGTTCACCGAATTCGTGCGCAAGCGGGCGGTCGCGTGAGGATCGCGGGGGCGGCGCTGGCGCTCGGCCTGATCGCGCTCGGGTGCGGAGGGCAGCCGAAGCCGGCGAAGCCGGCGACGGCGCCCTCTCCAGGGGCGCGCCCCCCAGCGTCCGTCTCCGCGCCGACCAAGACACCCTCGACCACACCTTCGACGTCAACGACATCTCCCACGACCGCACCCCCGCGGGCGGCCACGCCCGCAGCGAGTGCAACGATCCGCGCATCCGACTTCGAGACCGCGCTGGCGCGTCGCAAGGCGACCTTGATGGCGGCCGGCCGCCGCGTCAGCCGCGACGAAGTGGGCTATTACATGGACGTTCAGGAGGCGCGCCTCCGGCAGCTGAGCGGGGCCGACCTGCGAGTGACGCGGCGTGAGTTGTCGCTCCTGATCGAGTTCCCCGGTCCGATGTCCTTCGAGGTCGGCAGCGCGCGCCTCTCGGCGCGGGCGATGACCGTGCTCGCGAACGTGGCGAAGGTGCTCGGCGACTACCGCTTCAGCGTGATCTCGATCCACGGCCACACCGACGACTCAGGGGATGCAGCGCAGAACCAGTCGCTCTCGGAGCAACGCGCGCTCGCGGTGTCGCGCCAGCTCATCGCCGATGGCGTCGCCGCCGATCGCATACTCGTCGTGGGGCACGGCGCCACGAGCCCGGTCGCTCCGAACACGACGCCCGAGGGTCGGGTGCAGAACCGGCGACTCGAGCTGCAGGTGGATCCGCTGGTTCCCTGAGGTCCCGGATGTCGAAGCGGGGGAGGACCGGCCATCGGTCCTCCCCCGCTTCCTTCCTATTTGAGTGCCGATCGTTACGACACGACGACCGTGCTCAAGTCCATCACCGCCTTGCGCAGCATCTGCACCTTGGGCGCGTCACACGAGCCGCGCGCGTCGGTCTCGAGTTGCGTGGCGATCGTGTTCAGCGCCGTCGCGCGCGCCGGTCCGAGCGCCCGTTCCGCCGTCGCGAGGGACTTCCGCACGTCGGCGATTCGCGCGTTCGATAGGCACCCCTTCCGCTCCAACTGGTCGAGGAAGGACTTGGCGAGCGAGAAGGACGCCGGCCAGACGATCTGTGGCTGACCCTGCGCGTTCAGCTGGTTCCACCGCACCGTCTTGGCGGCGTCAATCTCGTTCTGCGAGATGTACTGGCTCGGGATGAGGTCGGCGACGTCCATCCCGCGGGCGATCTCCGAGCTCACGATCGAGCCGTTGTACCAGTACACCGACCAGGAGCCACCCATCGCCATCCGGGTGGAGTCCACCGGGCCGCGGTCGTAGAACGCGATCTCCTTCGGGTTCGCGGCGTCGGTCCAATCGAAGACCGAGATGCCGCCCTGATACCAGGCCTGCACCATCACGTCGCGACCGGGGATCGGGATCAGCGAGCCGTTGTGGGCGACGCAGTTCTCGAGCGAGGTCTGGATGGTCGGGATCTTGTAATAGCTCTGGAACTTGAGCTTCCGATTCTCGATCGTGAAGATCGCGTTGGAGCCCCACTCGGGCCTGTCGGTCGCGCGGCACTTCGGTGCACCGCCGCCGCCCCATTCGTCGGAGAAGAGGACCTTCGTGCCATCGTTGTTGAACGTGGCCGAGTGCCAGTACGCGAAGTTCGAGTCGGCCACTGCGTCGATCCGGTACGGGTTCACCGGATCGGAGATGTCGATCAGCAGGCCGTGTCCTTCGCAGGCGCCGCCGGCCAGGCCGAGCGCCGGGTACACCGTGATGTCGTGGCACTGCCGGCCGGTCGAGATCGGCGTGCCCGGAACCGGCGCCGTGACGGTCCGGTTATAGAGGTCCTGCACATTCGCGCGCAGCGTGGCGGAATCGGCCCCGGTCGGGGCGCCCTCACCACCACGCGCCTTCATGATCGAATCGAGCCGCGGCCGCACGAAGAAGTTGCTCAGCACGACGTCCGCGCCGGTGATCGGGTTGACCGCGGTGAAGCCGCCATTCGCGCGGGCCTGGGCGGCGGCACGCGTGGCGATCATCCGGTCCTCGTCCGCCGGCCCGTGGCTGGGCGTGACGGTGAGGCCGCTGAAGATATTGGCGCGACCGACGATCGCCGATGCGGCGGGATTCGCGAGCGGGACCTTGATGATCTCGATCTTGAGCTGCGAGGAATTCGGGTTCTGGTCAGGTGCCTCGCGGACACAGCCCGCCATCTCGTTCGGCGAGCGGATGCCGGCCGAGCCGGAGACGTAGAGGTAGATGTTCTCGCGGTCCTTCGGATCCTCGAGCACCGTGTGGGTGTGCGACCCACGGCAGGTCTGGACGCTGGCGATGAGCTTCGGCGCCCTCACGTCGCTGATGTCGAAGATGCGGATGCCGCGCATGCGCATCGCGCTCACCGTGTCCTGGATGCCACCGGGCATGCAGTCGAGCCGGCTCCCCGTGCCTTCCGAGGACATGAACATCAGGTTCCGGTACACCGAGACGTCGTTCTGCGACGCCGGGCAGGGATAGGCCGCGACCATCACCGGACGGGCCGGGTTCGAGATGTCCCAGATCACCGGGCCGGCGTAGTTCCCCTGGATCACGTAGTTGCCGGTGAACGCGAGGTCGGAGTTGGTCTGGCCGAGGAATCCCTCGGGGGAGACCGCCTTCGACACGACCTTCAGGTTCGAGATCGCCTCGCCAGCATCCATCAGGCCTGACTTGAGCCCGACGCGCGAGTCCATCCGCGGGTCGACTGGGGCCGGGGCTGAGGTGGGCGTGGCGTTTGGCGAACCCGCGCACGCCGCCACCGCGATGAACGCGACGGCCAAAGCGACACGGGAGGTGAAGCGTGCTGCGACTGTCATTCCGGACTCCTCTGCGTTGGTGGCGTGGGACTCTCGTACAACATCGTGAGCATCCGCGTGATCTCGGTCGACTGGTCGGTCTCGACATCAGCGGCGAACTTGAACATCGTCTGGTCCTGCCCGGCGCCGGGCGTGGCGTAGAGCGTACGCACCATCGCGACCGCGCCCCGGTGGTGCTGGATCATGTACAACAGGAAGAACTGGTCGAAGGTCTCGCCGCGGGCCGCCTCGAGCTCCTTCATCTGCGCATCGGAGAGCATCCCCGGCATCATCGGCATCGCGCCGCCCATGTTGTGACCGGCGTGCTCCCCCATCGCGGGCATCGTGACCTTGCCGTCGGCATCCACCTGGGGCACCTGTTGGTTCCGGTCGCCGAGCCAGGTCTGCATCATCTTGATCTCGTCGGTCTGGGCGTTGATGATCCGCTCGGTGAGGCGGATGACCGCGGGGCTCGCGCCGCGCGTCGGGGCCCACCGGGACATCACGATGGCCTGTGCGTGGTGGTGGATCATCCCCGACATGAAGTCGACGTCGGCCCTGCCATAGGGGTAGCGGACCGAGTCGGCGCGGGCGCGCGCCTTGTCGGCCTCGGGACCGGTCTCATAGCGGGGCGTACGGGTGCCACCACAGGCGGTGAGGAGGGCTGCGGCGGCAACCGCGAGCAGGACGGGATTGGAATGCGACATCGGGATCAGGGGCCGCGAGGAGGGCAGCGGTGGGGGGCCGGGCGTCTGCCCGACATCAATAGTACTCCGATGGCCGCCGCGATGTTGACCCGCCCTCGGCTGGTCTCCTTGCGCCGGACCGACCGGCTTCCTCGATTACAGGGACTTACCCTCACACAGGCAGCGACCAGGGTGCGACGCGCGAGCGGGACCCGCAAGGCGGGAGATCTCTGGCTCGGGACCGGCGGCGAGGCGTCGCTGCACGGACTCCTGATGCTCGCGCGCGACCTCAAGGCCACCGACGTTCACATCCTCGCCGGCGCACCGGTCTACGCGCGGGTGGACGGGCGCCTGATCCCGCTCGCCGACGCGCCCATAAGCGCCTCGACGGCGAGGCACCTGGCCTTCGCGATGCTGAGCGAGCGGCAGCGCGCGACCTTCGACGACACGCTCGACCTCGACCTGATGTGCGTCGACGACGACCAGCAGCGCTACCGGCTGAACGTCGGCTACGCCCACGGGGCCGTCGGGGCGGTGATCCGGCTCCTGCCGCGCACGCCGGTGCCGCTCGAGGAGCTCTGCCTCCCTCCGCTCGTCGAGGCGACGACCCACCGGGGCAAGGGCCTGGTGCTCATCACCGGGAGCACCAGTCAGGGCAAGACGACGACGATGTCGAGCATGGTGGACGCGATCAACCGGCACAGCCGGAAGCACATCGTCACGATCGAGGACCCGATCGAGTACCTCCATCCGCAGGGGCAGTCGCTCATCCGCCAGCGCGAGGTCGGGCGCGACACCCACACCTTCACCTCAGGGTTGCGGGCGGCGCTCCGTCAGGACCCCGACGTGGTCCTGATCGGAGAGATGCGCGACTACGACACGATCGAGATCGCGCTCCGCGCCGCGGCGTCGGGGATGCTTGTGATCTCGACCCTCCACATCGTCTCGATCGAGCGGATGATGGACCGCCTCCTCTCCTACGCGCCGCCGGGTCGGGAGAACCTGATCCGAACGATGACCTCGGAGGTGCTGCACCTCGTCGTGCACCAGGAACTGCTCCCCACGGTGACAGGAGGCAAGCGGATCGCCGCCGAGGTGATGCTGGGCACGCGGGCGACGCGCAACATGCTCAAGTCGGGCGGCGACTCGCAGCTCCGGCAGACGATCCTCTCCGGGCGCGACGTCGGGATGGTCACGATGCAGCAGTCGGTGGACACGCTGCTCGAACAGGGCGTGATCTCCGAGGCGGTGCGCGAGGGCGTACTGAGGAACTATGCCACCGTCGGTTAGCCTCCCCGACGACCCGCAGTTCCGCGCGCGGCTCGCGGCCGCCCTCGGCGACGAGTACACCCTGGGGCCGATGGTCGGGCAGGGCGGGTTCGGGCGCGTCTATGATGCGCGCGACCTCCGACTCGACCGTCGATGCGCGATCAAGGTGATCCGTCCCGACCTCGCGGGGGCCACCGCCTTCCTCGAGCGCTTCCGGAAGGAGGGGGTCGCCCTCGCGCGGCTTCGCCATCCGGCGGTGGTACCGATCTATGACATCCGCGAGCGCGATGGCCTGATCTACTACGTGATGCCGTTCATCGACGGGCCGACCCTCGCGGCGAAGCTCGACCAGCGAGGTCCCCTCCCGCCGAAGGTCGCGCATCGGATCCTCGCCGAACTCTGCGATGCGGTGGCGGCGACGCATCGGGCCGGCATCCTCCACCGCGACATCAAGCCGGCGAACGTGATCCTCGAGGGGCGGCAGGAGAAAGTGCTCCTCACCGATTTCGGGATCGCGCGGGTCGATGGCACGGAGGAGATCACCGAGAGCGGCGTGCTCGTCGGCACGCCGACCTACATGGCGCCCGAGCAGATCGGGAGTGGGGTCGCCGACGAGCGATCCGACATCTACTCGCTCGGAGTCGTCGCGTACCACCTGCTCACCGGGCGACCGCCCTTCCAGGGATCTTCGCCGGCCGAAGTGATGCTGATGCACGCTTCAATGCCGCCGCGCCCCCTCCGGTCGATCAACCCTTCGGTCCCGCTGGCGCTCGCCGACGCGGTCGAGACCTGCCTCGCGAAATCTCCGGAGCGCCGGTTCGCCACGGTCATCGACCTGTTGGACGAGATCCAACGGGTGACCTTCTTCCGCGAGCTCGGCGAGGCAGCGCCCGACGAGCCGCCGATCGTCGGGCGGAACAGCTGGGCCTTCGCGCTCTTCGCGGGGGTGTTCGGGCTGCTCGCGTGGCTTGGGAGCGATTGGGTCATCGGGTTGCGGCCCTGGCAATGGCTCGTGGCGAGTGGCGGAGCGCTCGCGCTCGGGGTTCTCACGTCGCCGCGGGTTGGTGAGGCGTGGCGCAGGTTCCTCCGACGAAGGCGGGCGAGTCAGTGAGGTCCGTCGTGCGCCCTGTCAGTCCTCCGGTCCCCCTGACAACAGTGGTTCGAGGTCCGGCGACGTCGCCCCGTTCTCGGTGCAGAGCGCGTACTTGGTCTCCCCCGCGTGGTACATCGCGACGCCGGCGCTGCGCCCCCGCTTGTCGAGCACGAAGAACCGCAGGTTGAAGTTCGGCTCGCCACGCGCATTGAGCAGGCGCGCCTCGACGGTGTTCGCGCGCACGCGCTTCAGCGCCTCCATCCCCGCGTCCTTCGGGGCTGGCAGATTGACAACGCCATCGGCGGCAACTTCACCGAGGAGGCGTTTAACGATGATACGCGCAAGGAATGGCGTCTGTGGTTGCAAGCGAAGTACGAGACGATCCCAAAGCTGAACGAACAGATGGGACTCCGGCATTGGGGCCAGGTCGTGAGTGCCTGGGACGAAGTTCCCATGCCCGCCCACGCGCCCACCTGGCACAATCCGGCGCTCGTGCTGGATTGGCGCCGCTTCTGCAGCGACACCATTGTGCAGTACGTCCGGATGCAGGCCGACCTGCTCCATGAACTCACGCCCAAGTGTCCCGTCACCACCAACCTCAAGCCCCTGATCCACAAGTTCGATCACTTCGATCTCGCGGAGGTGCTGGACTTCGTGGCCGCGGAAAGCGCCGCGGTCGTGCGGGCGAAATCCGCCGAAGCGGCGTGCGAGATTGACATGCTGCGGTCGCTCAAGAAGACCGGCATCCGGACGCCAGATGGCGAAACCGGCTTTTGGGTCATCGAAAACAAGGCGGGCAACGTGAGTTGGAACGACGTGAACTCGCTGGTCCGGCCCGGAGTGTTGCGGATGTTCACCTACCAACTGGTTTCGCGGGGCGCGGACGCGGTGTTGTTCTTTCGCTGGCGGCAATCGCGCATCGGAACGGAACAATTCCACGGCGCCGTCATGCCGCATCGCCGGCAAAAGGATAACCGGATTTTCCGGGAGGTCAGCCAACTTGGCGAGGAACTGAAGCTCTTGGCGCCGGTGCTCAAAGACACGCAGGTGGTGGCGGAGGCCTGCATCCTGTACAGCCATTACAATGAATGGGCGCTCCAGCAACCCAACCAGCCCAACAAATTCTTCAGCCTGCGCGAACACATCCAGCTCATTTATACCGCGCTGCACGATCGCAATATCCTCGTGGATTTCGCCCGGCCCGGCGATGACCTCTCAAAATACCGGCTGGTTTTCGCTCCGTCGCTCTTCCTGCTTTCGGGCAGCGAGGCGGACATGCTCAAGCTCTACGTTCAGAATGGCGGCACTCTCGTGGCCACCTTCAACACGGGCCTGGTGGACGAGCATCACATGGCCCCGGACTCGGGTTATCCGCACGACCTGACGGATTTGTTCGGGCTGGAGGTCATCGAATTCGACTCGTTG
>JANNKK010000255.1:0-15505 GCA_031396245.1 Gemmatimonadaceae bacterium | reverse complement strand
AGCGACGGCACCGAAGCGATGAGCGCGAATCTCACGAGCCGCCCAGCGAGGCAGACGAGCAGGAAGCGGCCGAAGGGGATGCGGGCGATCCCCGCCGCGATCGACGCGAGATGGAAGGGCGGCACACTCGCCACTGCGCTGACGGCCAACACCCCGACGCCGAACACCGGGTAGCGGGCCATCACCTCCCGCGCGCGCTGGATGAACCGGTGCGTGCGTGGGCTGCGCTCGGTCACGAGGTCGGCGCGGGTGCCGAGCCAGTACCACCCGATCTTGCCGGCGACGTGGGCAACGGTGAAGACCGCGATGAGTGTCAACGCCAGCGCGGGTGGCCTCACCGCGCCGATCGCCAGCGCGGCCGCCTCGGCGAGCCCGATTGGGATCAAGCCGAAGGCGAAGCCGGTGGCCAGGGCGGACCAGAGGGCGACGGCGGAGGAGGAGAGGTCGATCGTGGGGATGCTGAGGGCGGGTGCGAGGGAGTGAGAATGTACGCAGGCGGATGCGGCGATGCCGCAGTATCGTTGGGGATGAGTCTCCACGTTCCGCTCGCCTACGCGATCCGATCGGCATTCCTCGGCGCGATCATCATCTCGGCTGCCAAGGCCCAGGCACCTACTCCGACTGCGATCGAACTCCTCGGCCGGTGGACCGACGACTACGGCAACGCCTTCCGCATCACCGATTCGCTCTTCGAACAGCTTCCGTCCTCGCGGTACCACATAGTCGAGTGGAACCTCGCCGAACGCTACTTCGTGGCGCGCAACGACGCGGCCAACAAGGGTGACGCGGGAAAGTGGACGCGCGTGGACTGGACGCGCTTCGAGGGGATGGCGCCGTTCACTTGGGGGTTCTGCTTCACTGCGTATCGCGCGGCGACGCAGGAGAAGGCGCGCGCGACGCCGCCGGCCGACCGTGAGACGCCGCGCACCGGGTGCAACGGCTTCCCGTTCTCGAGGATGAAGCCCGTCCCCTGACTCGGCGGCTAGCGAGTCACTGCGATCACATTGTCGGTCCGCCGCCGCTGGATGAGCTTCCAGTAGGGATCGATCCCCGCGCGGCCCGGTGCACGGTCCACCACGAACGTGATCCGCTGCGGCCCACTCCTGATCCGATGCTGCCGCAGGTAGATCGGCTCGCCGAGCGCGTTCACCTCATCTGACGGCTTCCCGGAGAACGCCCCAATCTCGATGACTTCATCCATCGGCCACTCGACCGGCTTCCCGGTGGTGTCGTCGTAGGTCTTCGATGCGGTGATGTCGAGCGTCACCCGCCAGGTGCCGTCCGCCAGGGGCTCGATGCGCGCCGAGTCCGTGCGCACATCCCAGAGCGTCACCCTCTCGAAGAGGTCGCTCAAGAGGCCGCGGAGCGAGTCGGGCGTGACAGCCTTGAGTTCGGCGTAAAGGTCCAGCGAGGTCGGGAAGGGAGCCGGCGCGCCGCGGAACCGCTCGAGGTAACGCCGGAGCGCGGTGTTCACGCGCGCTTCGCCTAGCCGGTCGCGGAGCGTGTACATCACGAGCGACCCCTTCCGGTAATAGAGGTGCGACTGCTCCTCGACCTCGAGCATCGGCGGTTCGCGCTCCACGGCGCCGTTGCGGCCGCGCACGTAGTACTCCATCTCGAAGGCGTAGAACTTGCGCGCCTGCTCGACGCCGTAGGTCTTCTCCAGCACCATGATCGCGCCGTACTGCGCCAGCGTCTCGGAGAGGAGCGCCGCGCCCTTCACCCTGGCCCCGGCGACGGCGTTGCCCCACCACTGGTGGGCGGTCTCGTGGGCGACCACGAAGAAGGGCCGGTCGACGTCCCACTCCTCCACGCGCGTCAGGAGGGAGCCACCCTCGGAGAAAGCGATCGTGTGCGGGTGTGCCCGCGCGAAGGTCGCATAGCGCGGGAACTCGACGATCCTGAGTTCGGGGAACTGATACGGACCGAAGTTCGCGGTGTAGTAGTCGAGCGACGCCTTCATGCTGTTCATCAGCCGATGCAGATTCTGCGTGTGCGTCGGGTGGTGATAGATCCGGAGCGCCACGGCGCCCCAGCGGTCCTCGAAGAGCGCGTAGCGCGCCGAGAGGAAGGGGGATCCGAAGCTGAGCGGCGTGTCGGTGCGATAGTGGAAGTAGCGTCGACCATTCTCTCGCCATTCGCGGACGAGACGCCCGGGCGTGATCGCGACCTGATCCTCGTCGGTCCCGATCACCGCATCGATCATCACGAGGTCGGCGTCGGTGATGCTGAAGCGGAGCATCCGTCCGGTGGGATTGTCGAGTGCAGGTAGTCCCGGCGCTGGCGGCAGGCCCGCCTTCTTCCGTGAAGGCGCGTCGGCGAGTTCGTACGCCGCCTGATAGCCGATCACCGGCAACCAGCGTCGGTCGAAGTAGGCGCCGTTGCGAGCCACCGCGGTGTTGATCCCGTCGTTCGGGAAGCCCTTGGGCCCGAACGCGATCTCGAAGTCGAGGTGGAGCGAGTCCCCGGGCGCGAGGGGCTCGGCGAGTGCGAGGATCCGGTAGCCCTGGTCGACGTCGTCGAGCACGCCCATCGTCGCGCGGTCGAACCCCAGCGAGCGCACTTCGAGCGAACGGCTGAGCCGAAGGTGCACGAAGTCCACCGGGACGTCGTGCTGGTTCTCGAGGGAGTAGCGCCCCCGGATCTCGACCGACCGGCGGGCGGGGTGGATCTCGACGTTGAGCGACGCGGCGGTGATGCGCGGCTGGGGCGTGGACTCGTACCGCTTGTACTTGCGCTCGTACGCCGCGCTCCGGTCGCGGCCTTCGGTGGGCGTCGGATAGTGATTCAGGACGTTGGTGTTGTAGAAGATGAAACCGCCGAAGAGGCCGATCAGCGCAACGGCCGCGACGCTCACGTGGGCCGTGCGTCCCCTGAACCGCGCCCGGGCAAGCCGGAGCCGCTGACTCCATTCCGGCTCGGCGCCGCGGATCCAAAAGAGCGTCGCGACGACGGCCAACAGCAGCGCCCACGCGCCCCAATAGAGCTTGAACCAGATGAAGGGCCCGACGAATGGTCCGAAACCGTTCATGTCGGAGTAGACCCAGCCCGGGTCGTCGCCGTAGATGAGGAGGTGGTGGCGGATGCCGAGCAGCGGGCCGGCGGCGATCGTGAACGCGAAGAAGAGCGCCATCACGAGATGGCCGAGGACCTTCTGGTTCACGACGACGTGGACGGTCATCGCCAACACCGCGAAGAGCAGGTAGTCGACGAGGGAGAAGCCGAAGAGGATCCGGAGGTAGAGCAGGGGCTCGAAGTGGTAGTAGCCCTGCACCGCCTGAACGACCATTCCGGCGACCATGAAGACGCCCTGCAGCGCGACGATCATCGCCACGAGGGCGGTGAAGTTCGCGCCGAGCGCCACGGCGTCGCTTATCGGCGCTGCGCCGGTGATCGCGTGCATCCCGGTGTCACGGTCGCGCCAGACGAGCTCCCCGGCGTAGATCGCGATCAAGAGCGACATGATGAAGAGCACCGGGATCGAGAGCACCTCGGTCGCGACCAGGTGCGTCACCGGATAGGTCGAGGTGTCGAAGACGATCGCGCCGACCTCGAGCCCGAACACCACCGTCACGAAGAGCGCGCCAAGGACGATGAGGAGGAAGAGCTTGCTGATGAGGATCTCGCGCAAGGCGCTCGTCGCGATCGCCAGGAACTGGCCAGCGCCCCGTCCTTGGGCGCGCCCCTTCGTGTGCGCTGCGGCGACCAATGGCGCGGCGAGCGGCGCCTCGTCCCTCCCCGGTTCCGTCGTCTCTTCGCGTGCGAACGAGAAGAACCGCGCCCGCGTGCCCGCCCGCTCGAAGCGGTAGCGCGCGTGGAGGAGCGCCAGCAACCCCGCACCGATGACGAGCCAGAGCAGCCGGTTCCAGACGACGATCGCCGGGAAGCCGATGAGCGAGGAAGCGCGCTCCGCCTGGCTCCAGAACTCGGCGTGGCGCTGGAGCGGGATCACGCCGAAGGGATCGAGGAGCGAGGAGAGGGTCTCGAAACGCAGCGACCGGAGCCGGTCGGCGGCGATCGCATAGCCGATGATCGCGGCGGTCGCCGCGACGTACATCGGCAGCGTCCGTCGCGTGTACGCCGCGACCGCGAAGAGCAGGGCGCCCAGCGCGACGGTCGTCGGCAGGATGAGGACGACAAAGGGCTGCCAGTACGCCGCCGCCCGGAAGGGGGCGAAGACCACCGGCTCGTTGTACGGCACCTTCGTCGAGATGAAGAGCCCGAGCGGGACCAACACGAGCAGCAGCCCATTGGCCGCCATCGCGCCGAGGAAGCGCCCGCCGAGGTACTCCCACCGGTGCAGCGGTGAGGTGTAGAACTGCGCATCCATCTGCGTCGCGTCGTCGCGGGTCGCTGCATCGCCGACGAAGGCCGCGGTGATGAACATCCCCAGAAAGCCGGTCAGGAAGGTGACACCGGCGATGGAGAGCGGGGAGTTGAGCGGGGGCGTCTGGTCGGCGTTCCCCTGCTGGACGAGGATCGGGAAGCCGAGGAGCAGCGCCGCGTAGAGCCACGTCGAGGGCTGGCGGAACCGGTGACCGATCTCGAAGCGGAGGACCTCCAGGAACCTCACAGCAGTCCGGCCATCGCGCAGAAGTAGACGTCCTTGAGGTCGGGCTCGACCGCGTCGTACCCCGCACCCGGCGAAGTGCCGTCCTTCCGGAAGACGTGCACGTAGGTCCGGCCGGCGAGCAACTGCGTCGTGATGACCGCGTGCGCGGCCTCGACCTGCGGCAGTTCCTCCTTCGGCACCTGGCGCCGCCAGATCCGGCCCCTCAGCGAGTCGATCGCGCGCAGCGGGTCGGACTCGAGGACGATCCTCCCATCATTGATGATCGCCATCCCCGAGCAGAGCTCCGAGACATCCTCGACGATGTGGGTCGAGAGGATCACGATGCTGTCGCCCGCGAGTTCGCCGAGGAGGTTGAGGAAGCGCACCCGCTCGGCCGGGTCCAGGCCCGCCGTCGGCTCGTCCACGATGATGAGCTTGGGGTCGCCGAGGAGCGCGAGCGCGATGCCGAAGCGCTGGCGCATCCCGCCGGAGAAGCCGCCGAGCCGCTGCTTGCGGACGTTCCAGAGATTCGTCTTGCGGAGCAGGGCATCCACGACCTCGCGGCGATTGGTCTTCTCGCGGATCCCCTCGAGAACCGCGAAATGGTCGAGGAGCTTCTCGGCCGTCACGCGCGGATAGAGCCCGAAATCCTGTGGCAGGTATCCCAGCGTCTCACGCACCTTCTCCTTCTCACGCAGCACGTCGAGGTCGCCGAGCCTGATCGTCCCCTCGTCGGGCTCCTGCAGCGTCGCGATCGTCCGCATCAGCGTGGACTTGCCGGCCCCGTTCGGGCCGAGCAGACCGTACATCCCCGAGGGGATCGTGAGCGTGACGTCCCTGAGCGCGTGAACGCCATTGGGGTACGTCTTGGAGAGATTCCGGATCTCGAGTTGCATAGGGGTCCTACGGTACGCGACGGCGCTCGGTTGCGCGAGCCGAATCACCTCCGAAACATCGGGAGGACCACTCCGTACGACCGGTATGACTCGGCTGCTCCGTTCGGTGGGCGTTGTGACCACTTGTTGCCTCGTAGGACGCGACGTGCTCGCTCAGCGTGGATCGACGCCGAGTGGCGGCGACGCCGCTCGAGCGGTAGCTCTCGCGATACGATTCGACTCGCTCCGGCGCGTGCAGGGCATCCCGGGACTCGCGGTAGTGATCCTCCGCGACACGACGATCCTCCTGGCGCGCGGCTTGGGGTTCGCCGACGTCGAACGCGGCACTCCGGTGACGCCGGAGACTCCCTTCAACATCGCCTCGGTCAGCAAGCCGATCTCGGCCGTGGTCGCGGTGCGCCTCGCGCAAGAGGGGCGCCTCGATCTCGATCGCCCGATGCGCCGCTACGCGGACTTCATCGAGTACTGCGCCGACGCGCGTGGAAATGGCGGGATCTTCTTCTCCGACTTCGCCTGTACCGATGATCGACTCACCCTGCGTCACCTTCTCTCGATGACGGCGAACGGGGAGGCGGGCCAGCGCTTCTGGTACAACCCTCCCGCGTACTCGTGGGCCTCTCGGCCGATGGCCGAGGTGACGGGCGTTCTGTTCTCGACGCTCGTGGATTCACTCGTCCTTCGGCCGGCCGGGATGCGCGATGCGGCACGGACCAATCGGAGGCTTCCGCTCCGCGCCGACCTCGCGGCGCGTCTTGCGTTGCCCTATCACCTCGACTCGTTGGGACGCGCCGTACGATCGGACCCGCCGCCGCCGCAGGGAGATGGCGCCGCCGGCGGCGTGATCGCGAGTGCGCTCGACCTCGCGCACTTCGACATCGCACTCTCGAATGGAGTCCTTCTCTCTCCCGCGTCGCGGGCGATGCTCTGGGCACCGACTCGCACTTCCTCAGGCACCGCACTTCCCTACGGTCTCGGCTGGTTCCTCGGTGAACTCAATCGCCGCCGCGTTGCCTGGCACACTGGGCTCTGGGAGGGACAGTACTCGGCGCTCTATCTGAAGGTCCTCGGCGACAGACCCGAGGAGCGGCTCACGCTGATCCTACTCGCCAACAGCGATGCGCTGCAGTGGGCGGCTCGGCTTGACGAAGCGGCGATTGAGCGCTCAAGCTATGCAGTCGAGTTCGTCCGGGCGTTCGTCAGACCGCCCCGCCGCTGACGCACGCCCTTCGCACATCCTTGGACGAGGTCGCGATGCCCAGAACGAGAAGCCCCCTTTCGCTCGCCCTGCTCGCCCTGCTCGCCACCCTGCTCGCCGCGCTGAGCGCCTGCGCCGTCGCCGACTCGCAGACCACGGCGCCATTCGTTCTCGACGCCAAGCCGCGCCTCACGATCGGCGTCGAGACGTCGGAGACCGGTGAGGAGGCGTACGAGCTCAGCCGCATCTGGGACGTCCATCGCCTGCCCGACGGCCGCATCATCGTGCCGAACTCCGACCCGCCGGAACTCCGGCTCTTCGACGCGACGGGGAAGCACGTCAAGAGCGTTGGCCGGAAGGGCGGAGGACCGAACGAGTTCGCGGAGTTCTCGTCGCTCAGCGTCTTCGCCGACCGCGACCAGTTGATCGTGCCCGACGGCGGTGCGTTCCGCGTCCACGTCTATGACAAGGACATCAAGTTCATCGAGACGCGGCGGTTCGACCTCTCCACCTCGGTGTCGCGGCCATTCCTGCAAGGGATCTTCGCGGACGGCACCTGGCTCGTACTCGCGTACGAAGGCGGCGGCCGGATCAGCGGCCCGCCGGGCTCGATCATCGAGTCGCGATTCTCGCTGCTGCGATACAGCGCTGCCGGGGTGCTACTCGACTCACTCGGCACCTTCAGCGGCGCCAAGCGCTATTCGCACCAGTTCAACGGGATCACGCACTTTCCGTACGTCCCGCTCACCGCCTCACCGATCCAGGGAGTAGCGGGGAGCTCAGTCGTCGTCCTCCGCGGCGATAAGCCGGAGCTCGAGTACTACGACTTCAGCGGCAACGTGACTCGCGTCGCGCGCTGGCAACGCGAGCGCGTTCGCTCCGCGACGATCATCGACGCCTACAAGAAGGCGGACCTCGCCACGATCCCGGCGAATGACACGCGCAGCCGGATGCTCGACGAGGACTTCTACAAGCAGGACCTCCCGATCCCCGAGTTCGCGCCGATGTATCGGGAACTCGTGGTGGATGCCGCCCAGCGGGTCTGGCTCGAACGGTTCCGCCTCCCGAGGGACACCGCGGCGCGGCTGTGGGACGTGATCTCCCCGCAGGGCACCTGGCTCGGCGTGGTGCCGACGCCGGCACGACTCACGATCTATCGGATCGGCACCGACTACGTACTCGGCCGCTCCCTCGACTCGCTGGACGTCGAGCGGGTGGAGCTCTACGGGCTGCGCGCGAGGCGCTGACCCGGCATCCCAGACGGGTCGCACGGAAGGACTACGGCAGAGATGCCCCAGTTGAGCGATGGTCCGCCTTGCGGCGGGGGCGCATTCTCCTAGGGTAGCCCCCACCTCGCCAGGGAAGTGCCCGTGCGCCGCTCCGCCCAGCCGCTCCACCTCCTTGGACTGCTCGCGCTCGTCGCGGCGTGCCAGAAGGACACCACGCCGATCAAGACAACGAGTGCTGCCGGCACCGAGTACTCGCCCACCGCCCAGGCCGTCGACTTCCGCGGCAAGGCGCTCGTGCGCGTGGTCAATGCGGCGTCGGATGGGAAGTCGGTTGACGTCGAACTCGGCTCGCGGACGTCCTATCTGGATATCGCGACCGGTGTCGTGACCGACTACCGGGAGGTCGACGACCACCTCGCGCGGTTCTCCGTGATCGCGACCGGCGCGGCCGTCAACACCGTCGCGCTCCGGGTGGACGAGATGTTGAGCGATGGGCTGCGCTACACCGCATTCGTCATCACCGAGGATGTGTCGAAACGTTCACTCCGGGTCGTGCAGGACGACGTGATTCCCGATAGCGGCAAGGCTCGCCTTCGGGTCATTCACGCCGCACCTGGCGGCCCGGAGTTCGACGTTCGCACGATCGACTCGCCTGACAAGCTCTTCGCGGGCGTGGACTTCGGCTCCGAGGCCGGCTACGTCGATGTCGAACCACGGGAGATCGCGCTCGAGCTGCGGGCGGCCGGGAAACTGCCGGTCCTCCTGCGCATCCCGGCGATGCAACTCCTCCGCGGCACGGCGACCACCGTCGTCGTCACCGGGTCGGGTCGGCTCGGATACTTCGTGTTCACTGACGCGATGCTGAAGCAGGTCGTTGCTGTGAGGTAGTGAGCGATTCTGCGGCTACCCCGAGACGGAAAGGCGCGCTAACGAGGTAACGGGTGTATGAGGGCGCAGCCCGAACCCGGCCCACGCTTCCCAACGGGGCAACAAATGATGCGGTCACTCCTCCTCCTCGCGGCGACGCCGTTGGTGCTCGCAGGCCAGTTGCCGCGCGACAGCACCATCTCGCTCAACGTGCAGCGTTCGGAACGCGTGATCGCCGATCGCGCCTCCCTGTTCCTGCTCGTCGAGGGCAACGCGGAGCTCGCGCCCGACGCCGTCGCTCGAGTGGGAACGAAGGTACGAGCGATCCTGGAGGCGATTCGCGCGCCAGCGTTCCGGGCGACAGCGGAGGCTCCGGTGATGCTTGGCGTTGGGCCAGCGGGTCCAGCCAGCGGCTACCAGGTCAATCCGATGACAAGTTCGTTCGTCGCCCGTTCGGCGATACGGGTTCAGGTCGCGCGCGTGGATCAGCTGGCGGCCTTTCTCGTTGCCGCGATGGCAGCCGGGTCCAGCGGTGCGAGTGCGATCGCCTACGAGGCCTCGGCCGCCGATTCGGTGCGCCGCGCTCGGTTCCCTGAGATCGTTGCGACCGCTCGCGCCGACGCCGAGGCGATGGCCCGGGCACTCGGGGGCCGCCTCGGCGAGGTCGTAGAGGTCACGATGAATACCGGCGGACAGCAGGAGGGAACCCAGTATCTCAACTTCGACGGTCGCGTCACGCAGCCGGTGCGCGCGCCCGAGGTCGCCGTCGCCATCTGGGTGTCGGTGAGGTATCGGTTCGTGCGATAGGGACCGCGCCTCGCACCGCGCAGCGGTGCGGCGTTGGTGGGCGAGTGGTACCTTCTCCCCCTTCCGCCCACCCCGGAGCCCCCCGTGCCGTGTCTGCGCGCCCTCGCGCCCGCGTGCCTCCTGATCGTCGCTCCTTCGCTTCTCGCCCAAGGGGCCACGCGCGCCGACGCCTGTAGCGGCCGCTGGACCGGCGCGATCGAGATCCCGGGGAGCAAACTCGATTTCGACGTCGACCTCGCGCGCAGCGCTGGCGGCGTCTGCACCGGCGACATCACGATCCCGCGGCAGGGGGCCAAGGACGTCGCGTTGCAGGACCTGCGGCTCGCCGGCGACTCGGTGCGCTTCACGATCTCCGGCGTCCCCGGCACGCCGACCTTCAACGGCTCGCTCAGCGGCGACGGCCGAACGGTGACCGGGAAGTTCCGTCAGGCGATCGCGGTCCTGAACTTCTCGATGAGCCGCGGGCCCAAGGCGGCCGATGTCGCCCGCGAGCGGCTCAAGGGGTTCGAAGCGTGGGTGGACTCCGCGATGACCGCCTGGCGCGTGGTCGGACTCTCGGTCGCGATCGTCGTCGACGGCGAGACGGTGTACCTGCGCGGCCACGGGGTCCGCGACCGCGAGCGGAATCTGCCGATGACACCGCAGACCCTCCTCGCGATCGGCTCCTCGAGCAAGGCGTTCACGACCTTCGCGATGGGGGCACTGGTCGATCAGGGCAAGCTCGCCTGGGACGTCCCCCTGCGGACCTACCTCCCCTGGTTCCGGATGCAGGACGAGTTCGCCACGGCGCGCCTCTCGCCACGCGACCTCGTGACGCACCGGAGCGGTCTCCCGCGGCACGACCTCCTCTGGTACAACAACAGCACCAATACGCGCGAGGAGTTGGTGCGGCGGCTCGCCTATCTCCCGCCGAGCGCGGACCTGCGGGAGAGATTCCAGTACAACAACCTGATGTTCCTCACCGCCGGCTATCTCGTCGGCACGCTCAGCGGTGCGAGCTGGGAGGATGGGATCCGGCAGCTCGTGCTCACGCCGCTCGGGATGGCGCGCACGAACTTCTCGGTCGCGGCCTCACAGAAGGACCCCGACCACTCGCTTGGCTACACTGTCCGGCGCGACACGATCGAACGCCTCCCCTTCCGCGACATCTCCCTCGTCGGCCCCGCGGGGTCGATCAACTCGAGCGCCGAGGAGATGACGAAGTGGATCACGCTCCATCTCAATGGAGGCAAGGCGGGTGATCGGCAGGTGCTGCAGCCGGCCACCATCCGCGACATGTATCGACCCTACACCCCGATCGGCGGGATGGGCACCGCGACCGAACTGGGGCCGATGAGCTACGGGCTCGGCTGGTTCGTGGATACCTATCGCGGTCGCTATCGGGCCCAGCACGGCGGCAACATCGACGGCTTCAGCGCCGGTGTCACGCTCCTCCCGAACGACGGGATGGGGATCGTGGTACTCGCGAACCAGAATGGGGCGGCGATCAATGAGATCATCGCACGCACCGCGATGGATCGGCTTTTCGGCGGCGAGCGCCGCGAGTGGAACGCCGAGGGATTGAGGCAGCGCGACGCGGCGGCGGCGGGCGCAGTACAGAACGAAGAGAAGAAGGGGGAGGCACGGATCGCCGGCACCAGACTCGCGCATCCACTGGCCGCCTACGCGGCGACATACGCCGACAGCGGTTACGGCCCGGCGACGGTCGCGTTGGAGCGCGACACGCTGGTGTTCCGATACAACGGGATCCCGGCCAAGCTCGCGCATTGGCACTACGAGACCTTCTCGGCATTGCGGAACCCCGCCGATCCGACCTTCGCCGACCAACAGTTCACCTTCCGCACGAACGCGAAGGGGAAGGTGGATGCTCTGCTGCTCGCCCTCGAACCGGCGGTCGCGCCGATCGTGCTCCGGCGGCAACCTGAGGCGCGGTTGCGCGATCCCGCCTTCCTGCAGCGACTGACCGGGCGCTACCAGCTTCCGACCGGACCCGTGGTCACGATCATCCTGCGCGGAACCGAACTGGTGTGGCAGCAGGGGACCGGGAATCCCACGGTGATGGAGCCGGAGGAAGGGACCACGTTCGTTCTGCGCGTCAACCGCGCGATCTCGCTCGAGTTCAGGGTGGGCGCCACCGGCAATGCGACCGCCATCCGCGGTTCGCAGCCAGGCGCAGTCTTCGACATGCCGAGGATCCCATGAGGAACCGCATCCTTCTCGTCGCGGCGATGGTCTGTGCCGCCGGCGCCTTGCACGCGCAGACGGTCGTCCGGTACGTGCGCTACACGGCAGGAGCGAGGACCGCCTACGGGATCCTCGAGGGCGAGACGATCCGAGAACTCGCGGGCTCGCCGCTCGACGGCGCGCGAGCGACCGGTCGCACGCGAGAGCTCTCCGAGGTGACGCTTCTTGCCCCGGTCACGCCAGGGAAGGTGATCGCGGTCGGTCTGAACTACCGCTCCCACCTCGGCACCCGCCCGGTCGCCGCCGAGCCGGGGCTCTTCGCGAAGTACCCGAGCTCGATCATCGGGCCCGAGGCGTCGATCGTGTATCCCAAGGACGCGACGAACCTGCACTACGAAGGGGAACTCGTCATCGTGATCGGCAAGCGTGCCTCGCACGTGTCCAAGGAGGACGCGGCGAGCTACATCTTCGGCGTCACTGCGGGGAATGACGTGAGTGAGCGCGCCTGGCAGGCGAGCGACCTGCAGTGGTTCCGCGCGAAGGCCTCCGACACCTTCGGCCCGCTCGGGCCGGCGCTGGTGACCGGTCTCAACTACAACGACCTCCTGCTCCAGACGCGGCTCAACGGCGAGGTCGTGCAGTCGGAGCGGACGAAGGACCTCATCTTCGACATCCCGACGATCGTGAGCTACCTGAGCCGCTACGTGACGCTCGAGCCGGGGGACGTCATCTACACCGGCACGCCGCAGACGACGCGGGCGATGAAGCCGGGTGACGTGGTCGAGATCGAGATCGAGGGAGTGGGCGTCCTCCGCAACCGCGTGGTCGCGGCGCCCTGATGGCGGTCCGGCAGCGCGCCCTGACGCCGAGCTTCATCGAGGGCGCCATCGCGCCCGCGATCTGGGTCCGACCCGACACCTCGCTCGCCGCCGCCGGCATCGAGGGCGAGAGTGTCGTCGCGCGGGTGCGCGACGAGAGTGTCGTCGCGCGGGTGCGCGTCGTCGCGATGCTGCTCCTGATGATCGCCCCGACGTGGAACATCGCGCGGCACCCCGAGATGGCGATCCACGTCGCGGGATTCGCGGTGACGCTGAGCGCGACGCTCATCGCGATCGTGATCTGGCAGCTGATCGGCCGCGGCCGCTGGCGTCCCTGGATCGGCTTCGCCTCGAGCGCCTTCGACGTGACGATGGTGAGTACCGCGCTCGTGAGTTTCTACATCGTGAGCTCGCCCCTGGTCGCGCTCAACTCGAGCGTGACCTTCGAGATGTACTTCCTCGCGATCACCGCGACGAGTCTCCGCTACGACGCGCGGATCTGCATCACGTCGGGGGCCCTCGCGATCGTGCAGTACGGGGGGATGTGGGCGATCGCGGTCTGGCAGGTCGACCTCGCCGACCCGGCGTACGTCGCCGACGCCGGCCCGTACATCCCGGTGGACCTCGCGACGCGGCTCATCCTGATGGCGATCGCGACCCTGCTCGCCGTGACCCTCGTACGTCGCGCACAGCGGCTCCTCTACCTCGCGGCGCGCGACCGCCTGACCGGGCTCTACAATCGCGGCCACTTCGATCGCGCCCTCGACATCGCGGTGGAGACCGCGGCGCGAGGCGGACGCCCCCTCGCACTCGCGATCCTCGACATCGACCACTTCAAGCAGATCAACGACCAGCACGGCCACGTCGTGGGGGACAGGGCGATCCGGGCGATCGCGGAGCGCCTGCAGAAGGCCACTCGCCGCACCGACCTCGTGGCCCGGTACGGCGGTGAGGAGTTCGTCGTGTTGATGCCCGAGACACCTCCCGACTCGGCGCTCCTGCGGATGGATGCGATCCGCATCGGCATCGCCGACGAACCGCTCGACGTCGGCGACGGCAAGACGATCACGATCGACTACTCGGCCGGTGTCGCGGGCACGCCAGCCGACCACGAGACGGTCTCGGCGGCTGGACGGGAAGGGAGCACCCGCGCCGAGCGGCTCCTGCTACTTGCTGACAAGCGGCTGCTCGAAGCCAAGCGCAGCGGCCGCGCGCGGTGCATCGGCAGCGGCGTGCCGAAGGGTCCGCAGATCCCGAGACGCACGCCGATCAGGAACGCTGAGTAGGTCAACGCTTCATTCCCCCAGGAGGAGCCAGTGGACGTCAAGCGCTTCAGTGTCGGAACGATCGTCGGTGCCGTGGTCCTGTTCGCGACCGGGTGGGTGATCTTCAACTATCTCTTCGCGGACTGGTACGCCGCGAACACCGGATCGGCCACCGGCGTGGATCGGGCACCTGAAGCGCAGATCATGTGGGCCTTCGTCGTTGGTGCCGTTGCTTACGCGGCGGCGATCACCTACGCGCTCGGTCGCGGTTCGGCGCAGTGGTCGATCGGCGAGGGTGCGAAGGTCGGCGCGGTCGTCGGATTCCTCATCTGGGCCACGGCGGATCTCAGCCTCTACGGCTTCAGCAACATCGCGAACCTCAATCGCACCTTGGTCGACCCGCTGCTCGAGCTGGTCCACGGCGCGCTCGGCGGCGCGGCGATCGGGATGACGGGTGGGATGATGAGGAAGGGCTAGTGGCCGCTGCGAAGAAGAAACGCCCTGCCAAGAAGGCGAAGAAGGCCGCCGCCGCGCACACCCGCGGTCTCGACGCGACGAAGCTCGCCAGCACCTCGCCTCCCTCGTCGGTGGAGGCGCTCGGCAAGCGCATCGACGACGACGGCGGCGTCGTGCTCGCGACCTACCGGGACCCGCTCGGTAGCCGCTGGCAGATCCTTGCCTCGCTCCCGATCGACATCGTCGAGCCGACACCCTACCAGCGCGACCTCTCCGAGACTCACGTCGCGCGGCTCGCCGACGCGATCGACAAGCTCGACCGGTTCCTCGACCCGATCGTCGCGGTGCCAGCCGAGAGCGGGAAGTACTGGTCGCCCAACGGCTATCATCGCCTGGGCGCGATGAAACAGCTCGGTGCGAAGGCGATCGTCGCACTCGTGGTCCCCGAGCCCGAGGTCGCGCACCGGATCCTCGCACTCAACACCGAGAAGGCGCACAATCTGCGCGAGAAGTCGATGGAAGTGGCGAGACTGGCGGAGGCGCTGAGCGAACTCGATGATGCGTCGGAGAAGAGCTACGCCGAGATCTTCGAGGAATCGGCGTTCATCACTCTCGGGCTCTGCTATGCGGAGAATGGCCGTTTTTCCGGCGGCGCCTATCACTCGATCCTCAAGCGGATCGACCAGTTCTCCAGCGCGAAGCTCTCGGCCGCCCTCCTTGCGCGGCGCGCGCGCGCCGCGAAGCTGCTCGAACTCAACGAACACGTGAACGAGGCGGTGAAGAAGCTCAAGGAGAAGGGACTCGAGAGCCCCTACCTCAAGGCCTTCGTGGTCTCGCGCATCAACTATCTGCGATTCGTGAAGGAGAAACACCCCGACTTCGACGAGACGATCGAGAAGCTCCTCGGTGCCGCCAAGCGGTTCAACGTCGCCAACGTGAAGGCCGACCAGGTGGCGCGGAGTGGTGGTGCGCCGTCGAGCGAGGAGTAACGCGCGATGATCCTCGCCCTGCTCCCACCCGATGCGACACTGAGTGAGGTCCTCCGCAGCCGCGCGCGACGGACACCGGTGGACCGCCTTTACATAGATGTGGTGGGTGGCCTCGTCATCGGACTGGCCACCGTGTGGGCGCGCTTCCCCGGCTGGGGGACGGTCGGCTCGGCGGCGCTCTGTCTCTTCGCGTACGGGGTCTGGGCGGTGGCCGACCGGCGGTTGCAGCCCGTCCCGTGGCCGGAGC
>JANNKK010000128.1:0-6395 GCA_031396245.1 Gemmatimonadaceae bacterium | reverse complement strand
ATCCGCGCCGCCGCACGATGAACATCCCGCGCCTCTACCAGAAGTACATCGGGCACGACAACAACCGCGACTTCTACCTCGCGGCGCAGCCCGAATCCGAGAACATGAACCGCCAGCTCTACATGCGCTGGTATCCGCAGGTGATGTACAACCACCACCAGACGGGCCCCGCCGGCACGGTGATGTTCGCCCCCCCGTTCCGCGACCCGATGAACTACAACATCCACCCGCTCATCAAGACCGGGCTCGATGTCGTCGGCGGCGCGATGCACAACCGCTTCGTCGCCGAGGAGAAGGGCGGCGTCGTGATGCGCTCGGGCGCGAGCTACTCGACGTGGTGGAACGGTGGACTGCGCACGACAGTGTACTTCCACAACATGATCGGGCTCCTCACCGAGACCATCGGCAATCCGACGCCGATCGAGATCCCCTTCATCGCGAGCCGGCAGATCGCGAGCGCCGATCTCCCGCTGCCGGTGAAGCCGGGGCCGTGGAAGTTCCGCCAGTCGATCGACTACTCGGTGACGGCCAACCGGGCGGTGCTCGATGTCGTCGCGCGGAACCGTGAGCATTTCCTGTTCAACATCTGGAAGATGGGGACCGACCGGATCGCGGTGGGCAATCGCGACTCGTGGACGATCTGGCCGAAGCGGATCGAGTCGATCCAGGCCCGGATCGACGCCGAGAACCGGCAGCGAGTGGGCGCTGCTGGCGGCGGCGGCGGTGGTGGAGGCGGTGGTGGTGGATTCGGCGGCGGTGGTGGTCGCACCGGCGAGGCCGCCACGCAGATGATGGCCGCGCTCAACGATCCGTCGATGCGTGATCCGCGCGCCTACGTGATCTCCGCCGACCAGGCCGATTTCCCGACCGCGGTCAAGTTCCTCGTCGCACTGCAGAAGGCCGGCATCGACGTCCATCGTTCGCGCGCGGCGTTCTCGCACGGTGGCAAGAGCTATCCCGCCGGCTCGTATGTCGTGAGGACCGCGCAGGCCTTCGGAGCGCACGTGCTCGACATGTTCGAGCCGCAGGACCATCCGAATGACTTCCGCGTCCCCGGTGGCGCGCCCACTCCGCCGTACGACAACGCCGGGTGGACCCTCGCGATGCAGATGGGAGTGCAGTTCGACCGAGTGCTCGACAACGTCGAGGCGCCGCTCGAGAGGATCCCATCGACGACCCGCCTCGCACCGACTCCCGGCACCGTCGCGGGCGGTTCGACCTGGGCGCTCTCGGGAGCGACCAACGATGCATTCATCGCAGTGAACCGCTTGCTCAAGGCCGGCGCCACGGTCTCACGCAAGACCGACGGCACCTGGATCGTCGCGAACAACGCCACGAGCAAGCCGATCGTCGACCGGGCCGCGCGTGAGCTCGGCCTGAGCTTCACCGCGGGCAACGCGACCGGCGCCACGCCGGTCAAGTCGCTCCGCGTCGGCCTGTGGGATCGCTTCGGCGGTTCGATGCCGAGCGGCTGGACCCGCTGGCTGCTGGAGCAGTTCGAGTTCCAGTACACCGTCGTCTATCCGCAGGATCTCGATGCCGGGAACCTGAACGCGAAGTACGACGCACTCATCTTCCCCGACGGTGCGATCCCCGAAGTGCGTCGTCCGGGCCAGCCCGCCGGTGGGCCCGGCGGCGGTGGTGGCGGTGGCGGCTTCGGCGGCGGCGCGCCCGACACGGCCTCGCTGCCGGCCGAGATGCGCCGGATGGTCGGAAACGTCTCGCAGGACCGCACGATCCCGAACATCAAGTCGTTCGTGGAGAACGGCGGGATCATCATCACGATCGGCAGCTCGACCAACATCGCCGGTCATCTCGGACTCCCGATGAGCGATCATATGGTCGAGCGTACGCCGGAGGGCGCCGATCGTGCACTCGGGAACGCGAAGTTCTACGTGCCGGGTTCATTGCTCGAGGTCGCAGTGGACAACACCCAGCCCGGCACGGTGGGAATGGGCAAGCGTGCGATCGTGATGTTCGACAACAGCCCGGTGTTCACGCTGTCGCCGGATGCGCAGATGCGCGGTGTGCGGCCGCTGATGTGGTTCGACACGAACACGCCGCTCCGCAGCGGTTGGGCGTGGGGCCAGAACTATCTCGAAGGCGGCGTCGCAGCTGCCGACGCGCAGGTCGGGCGTGGCACGGTGCGTCTCATCGGACCCGAGGCGCTGTTCCGCGCGCAGCCGCACGGGACCTTCAAGCTCGTGTTCAATGGTTTGATCGGGTTGAACAAGCCGACGATGTAGTTGAACTGCTGGAGGAAGGAGGAAGGTGGAAGGGGCGCGCCGATTACTACCCGGCGCGCCTTTTTCACGCTCGCTGAGTGCTGGTCACCTTTCCCCATCCTCCTTCCACCTTTCGCCTGCAGTTCGTAAACCGTTCTCTCCCCCAAGGGGTCGAATCCACATGCGCCCTCTTGCTCTGATGCCCGCCCTCGGGCTCGTCGCGTCCACTATCGGCGCCCAATC
The DNA here is from genome assembly GCA_031396245.1 of Gemmatimonadaceae bacterium. GTDB lineage: Bacteria > Gemmatimonadota > Gemmatimonadetes > Gemmatimonadales > Gemmatimonadaceae > Pseudogemmatithrix. The sequence goes on along the minus strand of JANNKK010000128.1, from coordinate 3,927 downwards.
CCTCACGCTCGGTCCGCCGTCCGCCGTCTTGAGCGAGGATTTCTCATTCATCCGGGGAGTCCGTGAACTCGCCACCGGCAAGCTCCTGATCGCCGACTGGGTCGAGAATCGCGTGGTGCTCGCCGACTTCGCGGCCAACTCGGTCACGCAAGTGATGCGCGAGGGACCGGGTCCGAACGAGCTGCGCCTCCCGATGGGCCTCGTGCGCTACCGCGGCGACTCCACCCTCCTGCTCGACTTCGGGAACAACCGCATCAGCGTGCTCACGCCGGCCGGTCGCGCCGCGTACACCATCCTGGCGGAAGCGCCGGGAGTGTCCGGCGTGCGCGGCGCCACGACGAACGGTGAGTTCTACTTCGCCATCCCGTCGTGGGCCGAGCGTGAGAATGCGCTCCCCGACGACTCGGTGCGGCTCGTGCGCTGGAAGCCCGGTACCGAGGTGCGAACCGACGTCGCGGTGGTGCAGGGCACCCGCTGGCGCCGGGACCGTAGTCCCGCAATGGAACCGAGACTGCCCATGGTCGGCTACGCGGCGCAGGACGGATGGACGGTCACGCCGGCTGGGGCGCTCGTGATCGTGCGCACTGCGCCCTATCGCGTCGAGGTGATCACGGGTGATGGGACGAAACGCATCGGGCCGCCGCTCGAAGTCGCCCATCGGCCAGTCACGCTGGACGACAAGCGGCGATTCGTGCGCGAGTTCGCCGCCGGCGCCGCACAGAGCGGCCGCGGGGAGAATGGCGGGATGGGGCGCGCCCCCGAGGCCACCGCGCGCCAGATCGCGCGCGACGTCGAGATCACCGAGTGGGCCACCGAGCATCCCCCGTTCGATGCCGGCGCCGTGCTCGCCGACACACGTGAGCGCATCTGGGTCGGCGCTCCAGCAGAGCCGGGAAAGCCTCGTCGCTACGACGTGTTCGACCACACCGGACGCCGCGTGATGCAGGTGGAGGTCGGTGCGGGCCGTCGCATCGTGCACGTCGGGGCGCAGGGCGTGTACGTGATCGCCGAGGACGAAGATGGCATTCAGCGCCTGGAGAAGTACCGGATTCCCTGAACCACCGGTGAAAGGTGGAAGGGGGAAGGCGAAATGGGGAAGAACGCACAAGGCGCGCCAGCGTTACCCGGCGCCCCTTCCCCCTTCCTCCTGCTACTTGAGCAGTGCCTTCGCGATCGTCGCCAGCTGCATATTCGACGTCCCCTCGTAGATCGTCCCGATCTTCGCGTCCCGATAGTACTTCTCCACCGGGTAGTCCTTCGTGTAGCCGTAGCCACCGAAGAGCTCGACTGCGAGTGAGGTGACGCGCTCGGAGACCTGCGACGAGAGGAGCTTCGCCATCGCCCCGGCCTGCGCGATGTCCTCGCCGGCATCCTTGAGTCGCGCCGCGTTGTAGACGAGGAGCTTCGCCGCCTCGATCTCCGTCGCCGCCTGCGCGAGCTGGAACTGGATCCCCTGGAACTCGGTCAGCGGCTTGCCGAACTGCTGCCGCTCCTTGAGGTAGAGAATCGTCGCGCTGAGCGCGCCCTGCGCGATCCCGATCATCTGCGCCCCGATCCCGATCCGCCCCTCGTTCAGCGCACCGATCGCGATCTTGTAGCCCTGTCCGACGGGGCCGAGGACGTCGGCGGTCGGGACGAAAACCTCGTCGAGGATCAGCTCGGTCGTGCTCGAGGCGCGAATGCCGAGCTTGTCCTCCTTCTTCCCGACGCTGAACCCCTTCGCCGAACGCTCGACCATGAAGGCCGTGATCCCCTTGTATCCCATCGACGGATCCACCGTGGCGAAGACGACGTAGAGTCCGGCCTCGGCGCCGTTCGTGATCCACAGTTTGCGGCCCGTGAGCTTCCAGCCGCCATCGACCGCAGTCGCGCGCGTTTGCAGAGCGAAGGCGTCGGAGCCACTCGAGGCTTCCGAGAGGGCGTAGGCGCCGATCGTGTCGGTGCAGAGTCGCGGGACCCAGCGCCCCAACTGTTCGGGTGTCGCGGCGGCAAGCAACGGGTTCGCGACCAAGGTGTTCTGCACGTCGACGACGATCGCCGCTGCTGCGTCGACCTTGCTGATCTCCTCGACCGCGATCGTCACCATCATCACGGAGCCACCGGCACCGCCGTGCCGCTCCGGCGACTGGATCCCCATCAGGCCCATATCGAAGAAGGCCTTGAGGAGCGCGGGGTCGATCCGACCCTCGCGCTCCATCGCCATCACTCTCGGGCGCACCTCGCCGGTGACGAACTCGGCGACCGCCGAGCGGAACGCCTCCTCCTCATCGGAGAGCCGCGTGAGCGGCACGTGCTGTGTTTCGGTCCCGAGCGTCATTGGCGAAAGATAATCCTACCGGGCACGGTCGTAGTTGAGGATCGGCGCGAGCCAGCGCTCGGTAGTCGACAGATCCATTCCCTTTCGCGCCGCGTACGCCTCGACTTGGTCCTTCTCGATCTTGCCGACGCCGAAGTACTGCGCCTGCGGATGCCAGAAGTAGAATCCTGACACCGCCGACGCCGGCAGCATCGCGAAGCTCTCCGTCAGTCGCACCCCGGCATTCTTCTCGGCGTCGAGCAGCTCGAAGAGCGTCCGCTTCTCGGTATGGTCGGGGCAGGCGGGATAGCCGGGAGCCGGACGGATCCCCTGATACTGCTCGCGGATGATCGCCTGGTTGTCGAGATGCTCGTTGGGCGCGTAGCCCCAGAGCTCGCGCCGGACCCGCTCGTGCAGCCGTTCGGCGAAGGCCTCGGCCAACCGATCGGCAAGGGCCTTGATCATGATCGACGAGTAGTCGTCGTGCGTCGCCTCGAATGCCGCGACCCGCGCGTCGAGGCCGATGCCGGTGGTGACGACGAACGCGCCCAGCCAGTCGGTCAGGCCGGAATCGCGAGGCGCTACGAAGTCGGCGAGCGCGAAGTTGGGCTGCCCGGACGTCTTCACCATCTGTTGCCGGATCGTGTGGATCACGGTCCTTCCCGCATCGTCGTTGCCGCCGTCCGCCGTCCGCCGTCCGCCGTCGCCGAGAATGATATCCTCGGCGCCATCCGAGTTCGCCTTGAAGAACCCGACCACCGCACGCGCGTGCAGCCACTTCTCGTCGACGATCCGGCGCAGCATCTCCTGCGCATCCTGCCACAGATTGCGTGCCGCCTCGCCGACCACCGGATCCTCGAGGATCGTCGGGTACGAGCCGGAGAGTTCCCAGGTCTGGAAGAAGGGCGTCCAGTCGATCCGCGGCACGAGTTCGTCCAGCGGGAAGTCGTCGAACACGCGCACGCCCTCGAAGCTCGGCGTCGGGGGCGTGACGCCCTCCCACGAGATCCGTGGCTTGTTCGCTCGCGCCGCCGCGAGTGACTGGCGTTTGATCTCCTTCTGCCGCGCCGCGCGTTGGACCCGCACCTCCTCGTACTCGCTCTTGATGTCCGCCACGAACTGCGCCTTGAGGCTGTCGCTGAGCAGGTTGCTGGCGACGCCGACCGCGCGCGACGCGTCGAGCACGTGGATCACCGGGCCGGAGTAGTTCGGTGCGATCTTCACCGCCGTGTGCACCTTTGACGTCGTCGCACCGCCGATCAGGAGCGGGATCGTCCAACCCTCGCGCTCCATCTCGCTGGCGACGAAGGCCATCTCCTCGAGCGACGGGGTGATCAGTCCCGAAAGACCGATGATGTCCGCCCCCTTCTCCTTCGCCGTCTCGAGGATCCGCGCGCAGGGCGTCATCACGCCCAAGTCGATCACCTCGTAGTTGTTACACTGGAGCACGACGCCGACGATGTTCTTCCCGATGTCGTGGACGTCCCCCTTCACCGTGGCCATCACGACGCGCCCCTTCGCGCGCGTGTCGGCGTTCCGCGCCTTCTCGGCCTCGATGTAGGGTATCAGGTGCGCGACCGCGCGCTTCATCACGCGCGCCGACTTCACGACCTGCGGCAGGAACATCCTCC
>JANNKK010000086.1:0-8021 GCA_031396245.1 Gemmatimonadaceae bacterium | reverse complement strand
CGACGCGCCGATGTGGTCGGCGTGGACCATCGGTTTCTCGCCGGTGAACTGCGGGGCAAGTGTCGCCGCCCCCGACACGTTCTTCCACTTGTCGACGAGCAGCTTGATCTCGTCCTTGAGCGCGCTGAGGTCGGCGATCTGCGCCTCGACCGACTTGAAGAGGCCGACGATCTCCCCCTTCACCGCCGTCCGCTCGGCATCGGCGAGCCCCGCGTCGAGCCGTTTGTCGATCGCCGCGTACTTCGCGCGGTACGCCGCCAACGTCTCGTCAGCCATCTCGTCCTCCCATCGTGATCGCCCGCTGCATCTCCACCGACTCGGTCGACGTCAGGAGATGCCGGGTGTCCAACAGCACGAGGAGGTCCCCTCCGTCGCGCACGACCCCCTCGAGGTACTCCCGCGCGAGCCCGCGGTAGATCGCCGGCGGTGGTTCGATCGCCGACGCCTCCACGGTGCGCACCGCGTGCACCTCGTCCACCGTCACTCCCACCTTCGTCGCTCCCACCGCCACCACGAGGATCCGTGACTGTTCGGTGGCGGCCTTCGCCGGCAGGCCGAGGCGTTCACGGAGATCCACCACCGGGATCGCCATGCCCCCGTGGTCGATCACCCCGCGCAACCAGGGCGCGGCGTTCGGCAGCAGGCGCGGTGGCGTGAATCGCAGCACGCGTTCCACCGCGAAGATATCGGCAGCGAACTTCTCCCCCGCGGTCTCGAAGACCACGAGTTGACGTCTCGCTGCGATCGTCGCCGTCCCGGTCATCCCACCTCCATTGCCAAGCGCGCGAGCACCGTCGCCCGCAGCACGTCCGCATCCACGAGTCCCGCCAAGCCACCCTCCAATGCCAATACTCCTCGGAGCATCGCCACCGACGCCGAGCCCGTCGCCGGCACGGGTCTCACCGCCGACGCCGGCGCCGACGCCACATCGACGACGTCATCGACGAGCAGGCCGACCCGCTCGGACTCCGCCGCGAGGACCAACAGCACCCCCTCCCCACCCGCTCGCGAAACGCCGACGAGCGGACCGAAGTCGAGTACCGGCATCAATCGGCCGCGCTGCACGCTCTGGCCACTCACCCCCGAGGGCAGGAGCGGCACCTCCTCGATCGTCGGCGCGTCGACGACCTCGAGGACGTCGGCGAGCGGCAGCGCGAATCGCTCGCTGCCGACCCGGACGAGGAGCACGCGATCGTGCGTCATCGGTTCCCCGCCCGTGCATCGAGGAGCGAGGTCACGGCCCCGGCGATCTCGCGGAGCGGAGCCTCGCGGTCGGCGCCCGCCTCGGCGAGCGCCTGCTGCGGCATCCCGTAGATCACCGACGTCGCCCGATCCTGCACCACCGCGCCGCCGCCGGCTGCGCGGATCGCCCGCAGGCCCGCGCTCCCATCACGCCCCATCCCGGTGAGCACCACACCGACGGCCCGACGGCCGAAGTGCCGCGCGACCGAGGCGAAGAGCGGGTCGGCCGCCGGCCGGACGCCGTGGATCGACGGTCCGTCCTCGAGTGAGATCGTGGCGCCCCCATCCCCGCTCGTGACGGTCATATGCCGCCCACCGGGTGCGAGGTACACGCGCCCCGGCTCCACCGCCTCCCCGTGCATCGCCTCGTGGACAGGGAGGGAACCGAGCTGGTCCAGCCTCCGCGCCAGCCCGGCGGTGAACCCCGGAGGCATGTGCTGCGCAACGAGCACCGCCGCGTCGAGTTCGGCCGGAAGGGAGGGGATCACCTCGGCGAGCGCGCGCGGACCACCGGTGCTCGACGCGACGGCGACGGCCGCGCCCGCCCGGCGCGGAGGCCGGATCACCTGTTCCCCGGTGCGGAGCCGGGGACGCGCGAGGACAGGAACGCCTCGCACGTTCATCTGCGACGCCGCGCGCAGGGCGTCCTCGATCCGGCGACGGCTCCCCCGCCACGACGCCGCGGTCTGTCCCTCGGGCTTCCGCACGAACTCGACCGCCCCGAGTTCGAGGGCGCGGATCGTCAGGTCGACCGAGCCGCGCGTCGTCGCGGCGCTCACCATCACCACCGGGCGCGGTGCCTCGCTCATGATGTATCCGAGCGCGGCGAGGCCATCGACTCCCGGCATCTCGACGTCGAGCGTGACGATGTCGGGGTCGAGCGAGTGGACCAGCGTCAGTCCCTCCTCGCCGTCACGCGCGACGCCGATCACGCGGAATCCCGGGATGCTGTCGATGAGCTCGCGAAGGACCGCGCTGAGGAGCGCGTTGTCGTCCACCACGAGCACGCGGCGTTCAGAGGACACGTTCCCCTCCCCGCACCGACCGCACGGTCACCTCGCCGCTCTGCACATCCATCACGACGCTGCGCCCGGCGGTGCCCCCTGTCTCCTCGGCGAGCAACGGAATGCCCGCGTGCGCGAGCGCGGCCCGCGCCGCCGCGATGTTGCGCGCCCCCATCTGGCCACCGGCAGTGGCGAGCATCGTGCCGAAGAGCGCTGCGCCGCCGGCGAGCTTCGCCTGGATCGCCCCCCGCGCGCCGAGCGCCCGCATCTCCTCGACGAGCATCGGCACCGCGGTCGAGGCGAACCGGGCCGGATTCGTGGTGTCGCGCGCGACACTCGGATCGGGGAGCAGCACGTGCGCGAGACCCGCGATCCGCGAGCGCGGCTCGTGGAGCGCGATCGCGACGCACGAGCCGAGGCCGATCGTCACGAGGCGCCCGCTCCCGCGGGCGACAGCGTGGTGCGCGATCCGCACGTGTTGGTCGGTCACGCCGCCCGCCGGAAGAGGCGCTGCCGCTGGTCCACTGTCTCGAAGAGCGCGCGGGCGGGACCCATCAACGTCTCGACCTTCCCGAGCATCAGGAATCCACCCGGCGCGAGCGCGGCGTGGAACTTCCGCATCAACGGTTCCTGGCTCTCGCGGCCGAAGTAGATCACCACATTCCGACAGGCGATCAACTGCAGGCCGCCCATCGGCGCGGGCTCCTGCAACAGGTCGCGCCGCTCGACCTCGACGAGTGCGCGGAGCTCCGGCACCGCGGTGAAGGGCGCCGACGGCGTGAAGTAGCGTTCCCGCAGCGCCGGCGGCATCTCGGCGAACGCCTCGGCGGGGTAGCTGCCCCGTCGCGCCGCGTCCAGCGAGGCGCGGTCGATGTCGCTCCCGAGGATCCGCAGGGTGCGGAGCCGCGAGAGCGTCCCGGTGCGCGTCGCGTGGGCGTGGAAGAGCGCCGCGAGCGTGAAGAGTTCCTCACCGGAGGAGCATCCGGCGCTCCACACCTGCAGGCGCGACGGCGCGGAGTCCCAGAGCGGCGCCACGACTTGGTCGCGGAGCGCGTCCCACGCCTCGGCGTCACGATAGAGCTTCGTCACATTGATCGTCAGGGCGTCGAGCAGGAGCTCGTACTCCTTCGGGTCGCTGTCGAGCAGCGCGACGTAGGCGCCGTAGTCAGCGACCTGCCGGGCGCGCATCCGCACAGCGATCCGGCGGCGGAGGCAGCCGTCCTTGTAGTTCGCGCACCCGAAGCCGCGTTCCTTCGCGATCTTCGCGGTGAGCACGCGGAAGCCGTCGAGGTCGTCCGGCTCGATCACTTCGCCCCCTGGCGCGCGGCATCGAGCCGGGCGCGCGCATTCCCGTGCGCGGGGTCGAGCACGAGGGCGCGCTCCCACGCCGCCACGGCCGCCTCGTCCTCCCCGTGTTCCGATCGCAGATCCCCGATGCGGGACCAGATCTCGGGACCGAGCGTCTCGTGGTGCTTCACGGCGCGCAGGTATTGCTCGAGCGCCTGGTCCCCCTGGCCCGCCGCGAGGAGGATGTCACCGCGGTTCCGATGGAGCGGTGCGAGTCCGGGGTCCTCGGTGATTCCGCGGTCGATCGCCTCCAGCGCCGCGCGGGAGTCCCCCGACGCGACGAGCGCGACGGCGAGGTTGTTATGGAGCCCCGCGGCGTGCGGGTGCACCTCGGTCCCTTCCCGCAGCAGCTGCACCGCTTTGTCGAGTTGTCCCGAGAGCGCCGCCGCGAGCGCCGCCGAATGGAACCAGACCGCCGACGGCTGCTTCTTGCCGAAGAGGGGCCGCGCCCGCATGAAGTGCTCATCGGCCTCGGCGGGCAGTCCCTCGCGCAGCGCGAGCACGCCGAGCGAGATGTGGACGCGGGGATCCTCGTCGCCCCCGCGCGCGCGTGCCTGGTCGAGTGCCGCGTGGGCCTCGTCGAGCCGTCCGAGCCGCTCGAACGCGAGTGCGAGGTTGTGGAACACCGCGCCCTTCGCCGCCCGCTGGCGAGACGCCGCCTCGAAGTGCGTGAGTGCCTCGGCCCACTTGCCGAGCCGGAGATGGGCGAGCCCGAGGTAGAACCGCGCCCCCGAATCGTCGATCCGCAGCTCGGCGACCCGCCGAAACTCGCGTACCGCCTCGTCGAGCATCCCGGTGCGATAGAAGGCGATCCCGAGGTTGCGGTGTTCCTCGAGCCGCGTGTCGGCGACCGCCTCGACCGGCTTCGTCTTCCCGACGCGGTGCAGGAATCCCGCCGTCGCCAGGCCGAAGAGCGCCTTCCCGACCTCGAACTCGACGAGGCCCGACTCATCCACGAGCGCCGCGACGTCCTTCCGTCCATCGACCAGCGGCACGAGAAGCCTCTGTTCGGCCGTCAGGGCGGCGTCGCTCTCGTCGAGCCGGCGGCGGTCCACCTCGAAGACGATGTCGAACGAGGGGATCTTCTTCTCGATCAGGCTCCACTCGTCCACCCGTCGCGCACCCTCGAGCAGCAGCGACTCCGGATTGATCGAGACGAGGAAGTCCTGCTCCTCAGGCCGGATGTCGGCCTCGAAGTTGAACGTCCCCTCGACCCAGGTGAAGAGGAAGTACACCGCCTCCTCGATCTGCACGCGGATCTGACCGTGCAGGTCGTCGCGGGTGAGCATCCCGCGGTCGACGAGCAGCTCGCCGAGGCGCTTGCCGCGCGTCCTCCCCTGCAGCTGGATCACCTCGTCGAGTTGCGCCTGGGTGAGGATCCCGCCGCGGACGAGGATGTCGCCGAGCCGGTCGCGCCGGTTGACGATCGACGCGTAGGAGATCTTCCCCTTGTCGAAGAAGATCGAGCCGAAGTTGTTGCGATGCGTGACCGAGAGACAGCCGCTCTTCTTGCCCATCGAGAGGAGCTGCAGCACGTCGGGGAGGGAGGCCTCCTTCAGTGAGCCCTTGATCGCCACTAGCGCAGCTCCTCGATGAGCCGGCCGCCGATGTCGGGCCACTCCCAGACGACCCGTTCGCGGTCGAGGAAGGTGCGGTCGCCTGAGCCGTCGGCCATCGACGTCGGGGCCATCACCGAGCCGGCCGATGCGCCGAGGCCGAGTTCCTCGCGCGCGACGGCAGCGTCGAGCACGCTGCCACGCGCATCGGCCGCGGCGGCGAGACGGTTGACGACGCCGATCAACTCGCGCACGCTCTGCACCGGCGGGTCGCACACCACGTCGAGGAGTTCCGGCGTCGCCGGCCGGCCGAGGCCGGCGAGGAAGCGCGCCACCAGCTTCTCGCGCAGCGGTCGGTCGGGAGGGAGGATCTCGGCAGTGAGTCCCCCTTCGAACCGCGAGCGCAGCCGCGCCGCGAGCTCGGGGATCTCGGCCGGCGGCCGGTCGCTCGAGAGGATGATCTGCCGTCCCGCCTCGGCGAGCGCGTTGAAGACGAAGAAGAACTCGTCCTGCGTCCGCTCCTTCCCCGCGAGGAACTGCACGTCGTCGACGATGAGCGCTCCCGCCGCGCGGTAGCGGGTTCGCCACCGCTCGACCGTGCCGCCCTGGATCGCCGCGATGAGTTCATCGACCAGCGTCTGCGCGTGCACGCAGGCGACCACGATCTCGCCCCCCGACGCCTCGGCGATCGCGTTGCCGATCGCGTGCACGAGATGCGTCTTCCCGACCCCGCTGGTCCCGGTGATGAGCAGCGGGTTGTACCGGGTTCCCGGCGCCGCGATCACCGCGTCGGCGGCGTGCGCGGCGAGCTGGTTCGCCGATCCGACCTCGAACCCGGCGCGCGTGAAGGCCGGGTTGGGCCCGACCGGCGGCGTCTCGCCGGCGAGCGCGCGCTCGACGAGATCCTCCGCTTCGGAGAGTCGTTCCGGGTCGCGGAAGACCTCGTGACCGCCGATCGCGCCATCGGCCTTCGTCGCTTCCGTTTCGAGCGCCCGCAGGTGCTCGACCGCCTGCACGTACACCGCCACGAGCGCGGGGACATCGGGGTCGCGCGGCAACTGCAGGGCGCGCTCGAGCACCGCGGTGCGATACCCCTCACCCTGCCAGTACGCGATCACCTCGCGGAGGCGCACCTGCCACGACTCGACGTGCAGTTGCACGACGTTCGCGACATCGCTCAGGAAGTTGAGGAACTCCCCCGAGCTCGCCAGCGCCCCGACGTCACCCGGCAGCGGCGTCGCGCTCTTGCCACTCGCCCCGAGGGTCTCGGTGGCGATCCACCGGTTGAGCGCACCCTGCAGTTCTCGCACCGACTGCACCCCGCGCTGCGCGAGGGCGTCGAGCGCCTTGTCGGGCACGCTCACGCCGCGCTCGGCGCAGGCGGCCCGCAGGATCGCCATCCGCGTCTCGTACTCGGGGGCGCTCACGTCGACGACGAGCCCGCCGGCGAGCCGGCTGATCAATCGCTCGTCGACGTCGGCGATCTCCGACGGGGGCCGGTCGCTCGTGCAGACCATCTGCCGCCCCGCCTCCTGCATCGCCGCGAAGAGCCGCAGTAGCTCGGCCTGCATCTCGCGCCGGCCGGTGAGGAACTGGATGTCGTCGAGGAGAAGGAGTTCGACGCCGGAGAGCCGCCCGCCGAACGACGTCGTCTCGCCGGCCGAGACGGCGGCGTGCCACTGCTCGGAGAACTCGTCGAGCGTCATCGCGAGCACTTCGGCGTCGGGCTGCAGTTCGAGCAGCCGATGCCCCGCGGCGGTCAGGAGGTGCGTCTTCCCGAGCCCCGACGCGCCGTAGATGAAGAGCGGGTTGTAGGTGATCCCCGGCGCCTCGGCTACCGCGCGCGCGGCCGCGGCGGCGAGGCGGTTCCCCGCCCCCACCACGAGCCGATCGAAGGTCAGCCGGGGATCGAGCCGCATCTCAGCGCCCCGCGCTCAACTTCCGCAAGACGAGTTCGGAGATGCCGCGCAGCGTCTCGAAGACGCCCGGACCGTGCAGCGCATCGGCGGCGAAGGAGGGCACGCCGCGGAAGTTCAGCGCCTCGTCGAGGTCGGGCACCGGCGTGATCAACTCCGGCGGGAGGTCCTGCTTGTTGTACTGGATGACGAGCGGCATCGTCCGCGCGTCCACGCCCTGCTCGGCGAGGTTCGCGTGCAGGTCCTGCATCGACTCGATGTTCTCCTCGAGTTGCCGCGACTGGCTGTCGCCGACGAAGACCACGCCATCGGCGCCCTGCAGCACGAGCTTGCGGGTCGTCTGGTAGTAGACCTGGCCGGGGACGGTGTAGAGCTGGAAGCGCGTCGTGAAGCCGGAGATGCTGCCGAGATCGATCGGGAGGAAATCGAAGAAGAGGGTGCGGTCGGTCTGCGTGGCCAGTGAGACCATCTGGCCTTTCCGATCCCCGGGGACCTGCCCGTAGATGTAATGCAAGTTCGTCGTCTTCCCCGACCGTCCGGGGCCGTAGTAGACGATCTTGCAGGTGATCTCGCGCGTCGCGTAGTTGACGAGGCTCACGGCGTGGACCGGTGACAGTGACAGGAGCGGGCGTTCATCCGCCCTTCCCGAACAACGAAGCCAGGTTGCGATTCAATTCCTTCTCGAAATCCACTGCGAGGGCCGGCGTCGCATCCTCGAGTTCGGGCGCCGCGGCGGCGAGGCTCCCGCGCAACTCGGCGAGATAGAGCTGGACGATGCCGAGGGAGCTCTCCTCGTCGAAGACGACGAGGAGGACGAGGATCCCCTCGCGCAGCGGCACCTGCGCGATGTAGATCTGCCGCGCCTTCCCCGAGTAGTGCAGGCCGCGGAAGGGCGCGCCGTCGACCATCTGCCCGAGGTGCTCCGACGACGCGTTGATCGCCGCCGAGAGCGCGCA
>JANNKK010000050.1:0-3394 GCA_031396245.1 Gemmatimonadaceae bacterium | reverse complement strand
GGTTGTCGTCGAGTAGGGGCCGACGGCGGAAGGCGAAGGAGCAGACGGCGGACGGCAGACGGCAGACGGCGGTAACTGCGAAGCGGGGGACAACGACTCAGCTCGTTGTCCCCCGCTTCGTTCCCTCGCGCATTGTCGTTTCTGCCGTCCGCCAACCGCCGTCCGCCGTCGGCCCCCTCGCTAGAGCAGTCTACGGGGCTCTTTGGCCGGCGAATCATCGTGCGCCACCTCGCGCCGTTCGGCCGGAGGCAGTGCTTCCCGTTCGGCGGGCGTCGCGATCTCCCGCTGGACGTCGTTCATGTTCTTCTTGAATTCCTTGATGCCCTTGCCGAACGAGCCCGCGATCTCGGGGATTCGCTTCGCGCCGAACAGCAGCAGCACGACGATGAGCCCGAGGAAGAGCTCGGTGGGTCCGAGTCCGAACATCCGATCCTCCTTAGAACAGCGACCGCGCGATGAGGTAGGCTGCGAGCACCCCGACAAGGCTCAGGAGCGAGACGTCGAGCGCGATGGGGCCCACAGCGAACTTGATGATGATCAGGTCGACCGACAAGGGGCCGACCGATGGGGTGACGAAGCCGAGGTTCAGGAACTCCTTCACGGCGCCACTGGGCAGCGCCATCCGGGCGAACTGGTGCAGGAAGCCACCGATCACGAACCCCGACGCGAGAACGATCGCGTGGAATCCGGGACGGTGCTTGGCCGAACCCTTGAGCGCCATCAGGACCGCCGCTCCATCACATACCCCAGGGCATCGAAAAGGGCCTGCTTGATCTCCGACGGGGGAAGGTCGCCGAGGGCCTCTTCGGCATCGGACGCGAACTCCTCGCCCCGCTGGCGGGCGTACTCGAGGCCGCCGCACTCCGACACGATGCCGACGATGTCGGTGATCGACGCGTCACTCGGCGCCGGGTCGGCGAAGTGCTCCTCGACCCGACGCCGCTGACCCGACGACATCAGCGGGAGCGCGGCAATGAGGGGGAGCGTGACCTTGTGCTCCCTGAGGTCGGTACCGCTCGGCTTGCCCGTCACGGCCTCGAGCGCCGTGTAATCGAGGAGGTCGTCGGCGACCTGGAAGGCCATCCCGAGGCGCTCGCCGAAGCGGCGCATCGGGACACGGTAGCGCGGGGCACCGGCCAAGGCCCCCATCTCGCAGGCCGCGCCGACGAGGGAAGCGGTCTTGGCGCCGATGAGCGTGTAGTAGTCGCCCTCGGAGAAGCTCAGCGCGTCGAACGACGCGAGCTGACGCAGTTCGCCGAGGGTCATCTCGTTCGACGCGCCGGTGAAGACGCGGAGCGGCTCGAGGTCGCCCAACCGCACGAGCTCGGCGATCGCCTTCGAGAAGAGGAAGTCCCCCATCAGCACGGCGACCTGATGGCTGAAGAGGGCGTTGATCGTGGGCTGTCCGCGCCGAAGCACGGAGTGGTCGACCGAGTCGTCGTGCACGACGCTGGTGAGGTGCACGAGCTCGGTGACCGCGGCGAGCGGAACGGCGCGATCCTCCGGTGTCCCTTCGACCGCCGAGGCGAGCAGGAGCAGCGTCGGCCGGAAGAACTTGCCCCGCATGCCGTGCAGGTGCGCATTCGCGGCCTCGACGATCGGCACGTCGGCCTGCACGATTCGCCAGATCTCGGCGGGCACGCGGTCGAGCCGATCGCGCACCGGGGCCTGGATCTGCGACAGCGCCGAGGCCACCGGCACCTGCAAGCGGGCGTCGAGCGTCACTTGAGCTTCTTCTCGACCGCGTTCAATCGATCCCCGACATCCCGGAACTGGATGTCGACCGCGAAGACGCGCTCGTAGTACTTCTTGGCGTCGGGGAGGAGCTGCAGTTCCTCGGAGATGTTGCCGAGCAGGTAGAGCACCCCGATGAGCGCGTCGTCGCGGACGCCCGGCTCGGAGAGCGCGCGCTGGAGGATCGTCGCGGCGACCGGCAACTGGGTCTTCTCCACGAAGCAGACCCCGAGCGCCTCGATCGCGCGCACCCGATTCGACGTGCCGCGGAGCGACTTCTGGAACTCGGAGATCGCCTCGTCGAGGAGTCCCATCTCCTTGTAGGCGACGCCGAGGTCGTAGTGCGCCTCGTGGTCCTCATCGTCCACGTTGTCGGAGACGCCCTGCTTGAACTTGCGGAGCATATCCGCGAAGTCGGCCTGCTCGTCGCCGGTCGGCTCCTTCTCCTCGACCACCATCCGCGTGTTCTTCTCGACCTCGTCCTCGCGCAGCCAGTCGCCGAGGGAGACGAACTCCTCCTCCGTCTGCTTCTTCTTCGGCGCGGTTGGCGTCGGCTTGGTGGGCGAGATGGCCGTCGACTTCCGCGTGGCGGTGGTCGAACGGCGCGGCGGAGGCGTCGGCTCCGGGACCGGCGCCTCGACGATCGTCTCGAGCGCCGCCTGGGCGCGGATGTCGTCCGGCGAGATCTCGAGCACCCGCTGGTAGACGACGCGCGCCTTCGGCGCCTGTCCGTCCTTCACCAGGGCGTCGGCGAGCTCGACGTACGCCTCGGCGAGGCTCATCCGGTCGTTCGCTCGGAAGGCGAACTCGACGCGCTTCTGGTGGTACTTGATGACGGTCGGCGCCAGCCGGACGATCTCCTCAGCGATCGAGGTCGCGGTGTCGAGGTCACCATCGCGCTCGAATCCCGCAAGCGCGACCTCGAGTTCCGACACGCCGATCTCCTTCTGGCCGGCGTCGAGCAGCGCCTCGGCATACTGACGGCGAAGCGCCCAGTCCTCAGGCATCGCAACGACCCGCTCCTTCAGCGAGTCGACCGAGACCGCGAGGACCGTCGACGTGGGGCGCGGCGGGGCGGGCGGCGGTTCGATCAGATCGAGATCGCCGAACATCGGTTCGGCCTCGACCAGCGGTTCCTCGACGAGCATCGACTCGTCGAGCGGCAGGGCGTGCACGCCCTCGCTCGACTCGATATCGAGCGAGGCGAATCCGGGCGGCTCGGCGCCGGGTTGCGCATCGGGCGGCGTGCCGAAGGTGCCGAAGTCCGTGAAACCGACCTCGGTCGTCGAACGCCTAGGCGCCGAGGGTCGCCCCGCCGGCGGTTCCTCGATGGTCCGCGTGCCGGAGGGCGGCGGCGGCGGAACGTCGTCGTCGAGAAGGAGCGGGAGGTCGGGCGGGAGGTCGGGCGGCAGCTCCGGCGGCAGGTCGGGCGACAGCTCCTCGAGGAACGAGGTCGACTGGAGCGCCGAGACTGACTCGCGCGGCGGCGCGGGCGGGACCGACACCGCCGTCGGCTCGATGAGCAACTCCGGTGGTTCCGGCGGTGGTGCCGGTTTTTGCCTTGCTGAGCTCGACCAGCAGCGGGTGCTCCTCGCGGCAGGACACGCACCAGGACGCCCAGACGTTCAGCAGCCACACCTGTCCCTTGAGGTCGGCGGGC
>JANNKK010000028.1:0-10907 GCA_031396245.1 Gemmatimonadaceae bacterium | reverse complement strand
GCGCGCGGGGCCTCCGCGCCGATGACGGCCTGCCGATGCTGATCGAGCAGGGGGCGCTCGCGTTCGCGCGCTGGTTCGGTGAGGAGCCCGATCGCGACGTGATGTGGCGATCGGTGCGCGCACCGGAGGCGCGGTGACGCTCCGCGGCGGAGCCACTGGCTGGCGCTGGGCACTCGACGCGGCGTCGCAGTTCGTCTTCCCGCGCACCTGTGCGGGTTGCGAAGGGTTGATGGACGACAGCGACCGCGGGCTCGTGTGCGGCCGGTGCTGGGCGAGGTTGCCCCACTTGCCGGCCCCACGCTGCGCGCGATGCGGGCATCCGCGGTCGGGGCGCGGGGAGTGCGCCGGGTGCGCCTTGTTGCCGCCCTTCGTGCGCGCCTCGCGCTCGCTCTGCTGGGTCCCCGACCCGGTGAGCAGCGGCGTCCTCGCGGCCCTCAAGTACGAGGGCTGGCCGGCCGTGGCGCGCGAGATGGGGCGTCGGCTCGCCCGCCTCTCTTTCCCCGAGGATGTCGAGCGCGAACGTTGCGCGGTGGTGCCGGTGCCGCTCGCGCCGGTGCGCGAGCGTGCCCGCGGCTTCAATCAGGCCGAGCGGCTCGCGGCGGCGGTGGCGGCGGTGTGGGGGATCCCGGTCTGGACCGACGTGATCTCGCGCACGCGTGCGACGCCGTCGCAGACGCGATTGACTCCCGCCGAGCGACTTGCGAACGTTCACGGCGCGTTCCGGGCGGAAGTCCCCGCAGCTGAACGGCTCCGGGGGACGCATCTCATCCTCGTGGACGATGTCCTCACCACCGGCGCGACCCTGAACGCCTGCGCACACGCGCTCTTCGCCGCCGGAACACGCACCCTCAGTTACTTGACCTTCGGACGGGCGCGCACCGGCGCGGACCGCTGAAGCGAACCTCCTCTGGAGCACGATCAACGATGGCCATTCGCGTCGGCATCAACGGGTTCGGCCGCATCGGCCGCCAAGTCGTCCGCGCCGCCAAGGAGCGTGGCGCACCGATCAACTTCATCGCGGTCAACGACCTCACCGACACCAGGACGCTCGCGCACCTCTTCAAGTACGACTCGGTGCACGGGATCTACGGCGGGGTCGTGTCGCACGACGCCGAGGCGATCACGGTCGCGGGAGACCGGATCAAGGTGCTGAAGGAGAAGGACCCGGCCCTCCTGCCCTGGAAGGACCTCGGCGTCGACCTCGTCCTCGAGTGCACCGGGCGCTTCACCAAGGCCGACGATGCGAAGAAGCACATCGCCGCCGGCGCGAAGAAGGTGATCATCTCGGCCCCGGCGACCGGGGAGGACATCACGATCGTCCTCGGCGTCAATGACGCGAAGTACGACGCCGCGAAGCACACGATCGTCTCGAACGCGAGTTGCACGACGAACTGCCTTGCGCCGATGGTGAAGGTGATCCGCGATGCGTTCGGCTTCCGACACGGGACGATGGTGACGATCCACAGCTACACCAACGACCAGAGCATCCTCGACCTGCCGCACAAGGACCTGCGGCGGGCCCGCGCCGCCGCGATGTCGATGATCCCGACCACCACCGGGGCGGCCAAGGCCACCGCGCTCGTCATCCCCGAGGTGAAGGGGAAGATCGACGGGATCGCGATCCGCGTCCCGACGCCCGACGTCTCGCTCACCGATCTCACGGTGGAGGTCGAGCGGGCGACGACGATCGCCGAGGTGAATGCGGCATTCCAGGCCGCGTCGACCGGCGGTCTCAAGGGGATCCTCGCCTATAGCGAGGAGGAACTCGTCTCCACCGACTACATCGGCAACCCCTTCTCCTGCACGCTCGACGCCAAGAGCACCAACGTGATCGACGGGACGATGGTCAAGGTCTCGGGCTGGTACGACAACGAGTGGGGTTACTCATCACGGTGCGTGGATCTGATCGAACTGATCGGCAAGGGGCTCTGAGCCTCGGCTCGCGATGAACACCCGGACCATCAGGGATCTGGCGCCGGCCGACGTGCGCGGCAGGCGCGCACTCGTCCGTGTCGACTTCAACGTGCCGCTCGACGACGCGGGCGCGATCACCGACGATACGCGCATCCGCGGGGCCCTCCCGACGATCCAGGCGCTGCTGGCGGGTGGCGCGCGCGTCGTGCTCTGCTCGCATCTCGGTCGCCCGAAGGGGAGACCCGACGCGAAGTACACGCTCGCGCCGGTCGCGCGGCGGCTCGCCGATCTTCTCGGCGGCCGCACGCGGGTCGTCTTCGTGCCGCACGTCGTCGGAGCCGAGGCGGAGGCGGCGACGAAGGCGCTGAAGGACGGAGAGATCGCGCTGCTGGAGAACACGCGGTTCGAGGCCGGCGAGGAGAAGAACGACGAGGCGCTCTCGAAGGCCTTCGCTCGGCTCGGTGACTTCTACGTGAACGACGCGTTCGGCGCGGCACACCGGGCGCACGCCTCGACTGCCGGAGTCACGAAGTACCTGCGCCCCGCGGTGGCCGGCCTGCTGATGCAGCGTGAACTCGACTATCTCGGCGGCGCACTCGACAAACCGAAGCGGCCCTTCATCGCGATCCTCGGCGGGTCGAAGATCTCGGGGAAGATCGACGTGATCGAGGCACTGCTCCCGAAGGTGGATGGGATCCTCATCGGCGGGGCGATGGCCTGCACCTTCTACAAGGCGATGGGCTTCGAGACCGGCAAGTCGCTGGTCGAGCCCGATCGTCTCGAGATGGCGAAGGAGTTGATGGAACGGGCGGCTTTCCGCCTGACGCTGCCACACGACGCGACGGTCGCGCCGACGATCGCCGAGGGCGCGAAGGCCCACGCCGTCAAGCGAGACGCGATCCCGGCCGGGGAGGCGATGCTCGACATCGGTCCCGAGTGCGCCGCGTCGTACGGGCGCGCGATCAGCTCGGCGAAGACGATCATCTGGAATGGTCCGATGGGGGTCTTCGAGACACCGCCATTCGATGCCGGCACGCGCGCGGTGGCGATGGCGATGGCGGCAGCGACCGAGCAGGGCGCGACGACGATCATCGGTGGAGGGGACTCGGCGGCGGCGGTCGAGGAGTTCGGGCTATCGTCGGCGATGAGCCACGTCTCGACCGGTGGTGGCGCCTCACTGGAGTTCCTCGAGGGGAAAGTGTTGCCTGGTGTCGCGGCGCTCGACCCGGCTTTGCGCTAGGCAAGCGAACTGCGGTTCACACGAAGTCACGAAGACGCGAAGGGTTCGAGCGACGCGCTTGATGTCGCGCAGGATCAACCGCAGGGACTTGGGGAACGACGGTGCTGCCGACGAATCGCGTCGGTCGCGCGTAGTTCCATTCGGTTGGCGGTTCTTCGAGTCTTCGTGACTTTGTGTGAGCCGTTGCCGTAGGTCGTGTCCGTCGTGCCAGCGGTCCGTCGATGCATCCAGAGGAGCAGGAATGAAGTCATTGATCTTTGCCGCGAACTGGAAGATGAATCAGGCCCCCGCCGACGCGGCGGAGTTCGTGCGGATGTTCCTGCCGCAGTATGCCCGGTTGCAGGATCGGCGAGTGCTCTTCTTCCCGCCCGCGGTCTCTCTGCACGTCGTCGTGCAGGCGATCAAGGAGCGGGCCGACCTCGACGCCGGCGTGCAGAACATCCACTGGGAGGACAAGGGCGCCTTCACCGGGGAGATCTCGGGTTCGCTCGCGCGCTCGGCCGGGGCCCGGTATGTCCTTGCCGGCCACTCGGAACGACGGCACGTGTTCGGCGAGACCGACGAACAGACGGGGAAGAAGGTCGCGGCGGCGGTGAAGGCAGGCCTTACCCCGCTGATCTGCGTCGGCGAGACGCTCGCGCAGCGCGAAGCGGGGGAGACCCTCGCCGTCGTGAAGAAGCAGCTGAAGGCCGCGGTCGAAGGCATCGAGCCCGCGTCGGTCGCGACGGCGATCGTCGCGTACGAACCAGTCTGGGCGATCGGCACCGGTAAGAACGCCACGCCCGACGATGCGCGCACAGTGCACGTCGCGCTTCGCGCCGATCTTCGCGCGATCGCAGGAGAGCGGGGCGCCGCGGTGCCGATCCTCTACGGAGGCAGCGTGAATCGGTCCAATGTCGACAGTCTTCTGGCTGCCGATGAAGTGAATGGTGTGCTGGTCGGCGGTGCGAGTCTCGACGCTGAGCAATGGCTGGCGATCGTGCGTTCGTCGTAAGGGTTGCCCGAGCGCGCTAACTCCAGTACTGTTCAAGGCTTACCTGCCGTCCGCCGTCCGCCCTCTGCCGTCTGCCATTCATGTACACGTTCCTGCTCGTACTGCTCATCATCGATGCACTCGTCCTCGCCCTCGCCGTGCTGATGCAAGCCGGGAAGGGGGGCGGGCTCGCGGCGAACTTCGGCGGTGCCTCGTCGTCGCCCGATTCGTTCGTGGGCACCCGGCAGGCCGGGAACATCCTGACGAAGGCCAGCTGGTGGTGCGGCGGGATCTTCATCTTCCTGGCCTTCGTCCTGCAGATCATGACCAGCCGGGCGTCGGCACCCACGTCGGTGCTGGATCAGGCCCTCGGCGCGCCGAGTTCGTCACAGGCCGCGCCGACCGCGACCGAGCCGGCGATCCAGTCGGCGGTTCCGCTTCAGCCCGTGCCCGCGACCGGCGCACCCGTGACTCCGCCTCCGAACCCGTGAAGCCCTACTCGCTCCAAGTACCACCGGGGTTCCTCCTCCTCGAGGATGGGACCCTTTTCCTTGGCCGGCTTCACGCGCCGCTTGAGACGCCAGCGGTCGCCGAAGTGGTCTTCACCACCGGGATGAGCGGGTATCAGGAGACCTTCACCGATCCCTCGTTCCGCGGGCAGATCGTCGTGATGACCTCCCCGATGATCGGGAACTACGGGGTCAACTCCGAGGACCCGGAGTCAGCAGCGCCGCAGGTGGCGGGTGTGGTTCTCCGGGAGCTTTCCGAGCCCTACTCGAACTGGCGCGCGGAGCAGGGACTTGGCCCCTGGCTGGAAAGTTCACAAATACCTGTCATATCGGAAGTTGACACGCGGCGCCTGACGCGTCACTTGAGGACGGTCGGGGTGATGCGTGGGCTGATTGGCGCCGGGACTGAGCCGACCGCCGCCCATCGGGCTGCGCTCGCGGCCTGCCCGTCGATGGCCGGGCTCGACCTCGCCTCGAAGGTCAGCACCGCCAAGCAGTACGTCTGGGGTGACCCGGGTGCCAAGCGGCACATCGTTGCGCTCGACTACGGGATCAAGCGGAACATCCTTCGGATGTTCGAGGCACGCGGGTGCCGCGTCTCAGTCGTGCCCTCCACGACGACTGCCAAGGAGATCCTCGCGAAGTCGCCGGACGGAGTCTTCCTCTCCAACGGACCGGGCGATCCCGAGGCGGTGGAGTATGCTCCCGCGGCGATCCGCGCGGTCGCCGAGGCCGGTGTTCCCGTCTTCGGCATCTGCCTCGGCCATCAGCTGCTCGGGATCACCTTCGGCGGCCACACCGTGAAGCTCCCCTACGGTCACCGCGGTGGGAATCACCCGGTGAAGGACCTGGCGTCTGGAGAAGTGCTGATCACGAGCCAGAATCACGGCTTCGCGGTGGCGGGCACGGAAGAGGGCATCCCTGGGGCGCCTGACCTCGCGGTGACCCACGTGAACCTGAACGACGGCACGATCGAGGGTCTCCGGCACCGTCGGCTGCCGGTCTTCGGGGTGCAGTATCACCCCGAGGCGGCGCCGGGTCCGCACGACGCGGTACCGCATTTCGACGAGTTCCTCGAGGCGATCGGCGAACGCGCAACCGCTTGACACACAACAGCTAAGGTCCTAGACTGGACGCACTTACGACCCCCGGCACAGCTCCAACCCCTCCCGGTATGTCCATGACCAAAGCCGATCTCGTGGAGCGCGTTACGGAGACCATCTCCCGTACGGCCGGGCCGATGATCTCCAAGAAGGACTGCGCCCGCGTGGTGGATGCCTTTCTCGATTCGATCAAGGACGCGCTCAAGGAGCAGCGGAATATCGAGGTGAGGGGGTTCGGCACATTCAAGATTCGGAATCGGAAGACGCGGATGGCCCGGAATCCGCGGACGGGCGAGCCGGTGGAAGTGTCGGCGCGGCCGGTGCCGGTGTTCAAGCCCTCGAAGGAGTTGCGCGCCTTGGTCGCTGATCTGGAGTTCGAGCCCGAGACCTGACGGCGATGCAGGAGCCGGATGAGAGGAGCTAGGCGGTAACGGGGTACGCGAGACTCGATGCAGGATGCGGGATGGGGACGGCGGCCTCGCAGCCGCCGTTGTTGTTTCCGGCATCGGCTCCCCGCCTCTCGCATCCCTCATCCAATTCCCGTAATCCGTACCGCCCAGTTCCCCGCATCCCGCATCGCGCATCCTCACTCGGCGAGTAGATTGGTCCGCATGGTAGCGAACGTCCTCCTCTTCGCATCCTGGGCCGACGCCTTGGGACCGAGCGTTCGGCTCGAGTTGCCCGATGACGCGACTGTTCGCCAGTTGCTCGAGGCCGTACTCGCTCGCGCGGCGGGGCGATCCCTTCCAAAGCCGCTGGTCGCCGTGAATCACCGCTACGCGCGCCTGGAGTTGCGCCTGCGGGTCGGCGACGAGATCGCGATCATCCCGCCGGTGGCAGGCGGATAGCGGCGATGCGCACGGCGATCGTCGAGCGTCCTCTCGATGCCGCGGCCCTGCTTGCCGAGGTCGCTTCGCCTGCCAGTGGCGCGAGCACGCTGTTCGTCGGCACCGTGCGCGACGTGAACGAGGGGCGCGCCGTCACCGGCATCGACTATTCGGCCTACGGTCCGATGGCCGAGCGCGAGTTGGCGGCGGTCGTGAGTGAGGCGGCCGAACGGTTCGCGACCGACCGCATCGTCGTCGAGCATCGCATCGGAACGCTCGGACTTGGCGAAGCAAGCATCGCGATCGCCGTCTCGCACGCGCGCCGGGCCGCCGCGATGGACGCCCAACGATTCGTGATCGAGGAGGTCAAGCGTCGAGTGCCGATCTGGAAGCGGGAGCACTATGCGGACGGCACGCGCGAGTGGGTCGATCCCGCGGGCCACTCACACGCGGCCGAGACCCGATGACCGCGCCACTCCGCGACCAGCACGGCCGTTCGATCGAGTATCTCCGGATCTCGGTGACCGACCGCTGCAACTTTCGCTGCGTCTACTGCATGCCGGAGGCGGGACTCGAGTGGTTGCCGAAGAAGGACATCCTCTCCTACGAGGAGATCGCCGGGGTCGTGCGCGAGCTCGCGCCGCTGGGACTCCGGCGCCTGCGCATCACCGGTGGTGAGCCGACGATCCGGCCCGACCTCGTCTCGCTCGTCGCGATGCTGCGGGCGGTGCCGGGGATCGAGGACATCGCCCTCTCGACCAACGGGGTGAAGCTCCCGGCGATGGCATCGGCTCTGCGAGCGGCGGGACTCGACCGCGTCAACCTCTCCGCCGATTCGTTGCGTCCCGAGCGCATCGCCGCGATCGCGCGGCGCGACCTCGGCTTCCGCCCGGTGACGGCGGCGCGGGCCGCACTCGAGGCCGGGCTCGACCCGGTCAAGCTCAACGTCGTCGTGATGCGCGGGATCAATGACGATGAGGTCCTCGATTTTGCGCGGCTCACGCTCGACGCTCCGCTGCACGTGCGGTTCATCGAACTGATGCCGGTCGGTGAGATGGCGCACCTGACCGACGACCACGTCGTTCCGAGCGACGAGGTGTTGCGGCGGATCTCCTCCCTCGGCGCGGTGAGTCCGGCCAGTGGCCCGGCGCGCGGCAACGGGCCCGCGGCGTACTACCGCCTTGAGGGGGCGCTCGGAACGATCGGGGTGATCACTCCGATGACCCACACCTACTGCGGCTCCTGCAATCGGGTGCGACTCACTGCGGACGGTCGGTTGCGCACCTGTCTCTACGGGGACCACGAGGTGAACCTTCGCGACCCCCTCCGTCGGGGAGAACCCCTCGGACCGCTCTTCGTGCAGGCGCTCGCGGAGAAGCCGCTCGAGCACAACCTGCTCCAGCTCAAGGTCGGGGGACTCCGCGCGCTCTCGCAGGTCGGCGGGTAGATGCCGAGTCCACGTCGGCTGGGGTCTCCGGCTCGCAGCTGCGGTTCGGTCGCAGCGGTTGCGTTGGCGCTCGCGGCCTGCGTGCCGGTGCGCGTCGCGACGCCGCTGCCGACACCGACCGCCGTTCCGACGACCGAGGAATGCTGCTTCGCCGAAGGCCTCCGGATCGCCGAGCGCTACCGCGTTCCAGGGATCGCGACCCGGCGATTCACCGCGAACGAGTACTGGGGCCTGCTGACGCCGGTCCTCGCCTCGGACCGGTTCCGCACCGAGGTCATCGGTTCATCCGTGCAAGGACGGCCGATCACTGCGATCCGCGTCGGGACGGGGTCGGTGAAGGTCCTCGCCTGGAGTCAGATGCACGGGGACGAGTCGGCGGCATCGATGGGGCTGCTCGATCTTCTCACCTGGATCGCGTCGTCGGATCCCGACCCGGTGCGCGATCGGCTCCTGCGCGCGGTCTCGCTCACGCTCGTCCCGATGCTCAACCCCGACGGGGCGGAGCTCTTCCAGCGGCAGAATGCCTTGGGCGTCGATGTGAATCGCGACGCGCGTCGGCTCTCGACGCCCGAGGGGAGAGCACTCAAGGGACTGCACGACCGACTCAAGCCGGAGTTCGGATTCAATCTCCACGACCAGAATGCGCGCACGACCGCGGGCGAGGGAGGCAAGCAGGTGGCGATCTCGCTCCTCGCACCGGCGATCTCCGAGGACCGACGTTACGACGAGGTCCGAAGCCGCGCCCGGCTCGTTGCGGCGCGGCTCGCCCGGAGATTCGAGCACGAGATCCCCGGGCAGGTCGCGAAGTACGACGACACGTTCAATCCGCGCGCCTTCGGCGACCTGATCCAGACGTGGGGAACGAGCACGGTGCTGATCGAGACCGGCGCCCTGGCCGGGGACCCCGAGAAGCAGCGGCTGCGAGCCCTGAATGTCGCCGGGTTCCTCGACGCGCTGATCGCGATCGGCGAAGGGTCGTACCTGCGGGCGGTCCCGGACTGGTACGAGTCACTGAAGGAGAACCGCGGGATCGCGCTTGATGTGGTGGTGCGTGGTGCGCGGGTCGTCGGGTTGGGCGATGAGCCGTACCTGCTCGACATCGGCATCACCTATGGTGACGCGGTGGCGAAGGTGCAGCCGCGGGTGTCCGACGTGGGCGACCTGAGCGCCGCCGCCGCGCTGGACACGATCGACGCGACGGGGCTCTTCCTCCATCCCGCGCCGGCGATGGTGACGGTGCAGGACGCGCGGCGCTGGCTGCGACTGGGGAACCCCGCACAATTCACGCTCCGTCGCGGCGCCGATGCGACGAGCGAGGCCGTTCCGCTCTGGGCCCCGCGCCCGTAGACCCGCCGGAGAGGCCCCGCTACGTTTCGATCAGCAGTGCACTCCCACCAACAGAGCAACGGACAATGGTGAACAAGATCACGGTCGTTGGCGCCGGGAATGTCGGTGCGACCGCCGCGCAGCGCATCGCCGAGAAGGAACTGGCCCGCACCGTGGTGATGGTCGACGTCGTCGAGGGAATCCCGCAAGGGAAGGGACTCGACCAGTGGCAGTCGGCCCCGATCGAGGGCTTCGATTCACGGGTCATCGGCACGAACGGCTACGAGGAGTCGGCGGGATCCGACATCGTGGTGATCACCGCCGGCATCGCCCGCAAGCCGGGGATGTCGCGCGACGACCTGCTGAACACCAACGCCGGGATCGTGAAGGCGGTGAGCGCCGAGGTGAAGCGGACGTCGCCGAACGCGATCGTGATCGTGGTCTCGAACCCGCTCGACGTGATGTGCTGGGTGGCGAAGGAGGTCACCGGATTCCCGCGCGAGCGCGTGATCGGGATGGCGGGCGTGCTCGACACGGCGCGCTACCGCGCCTTCCTCGCCACGGCGCTCGACGTGAGCGTGCGCGACATCCAGGCGATGGTCCTCGGCGGCCACGGCGACACGATGGTGCCGCTCATCTCGTACACGACCGTCAGCGGGATCCCGATCACGCAGCTGATGGACAAGGCGACGCTCGACGCGATCGTGGACCGGACGCGCAACGGCGGGGCCGAGATCGTGAAGCACCTCAAGACCGGCTCGGCGTACTATGCGCCGTCGAGCGGCGCGGTGCAGATGGTCGAGGCGATCGTGAACGACCAGAAGCGGATCCTCCCCTGCTCGGCCTGGCTCGAGGGGGAGTACGGGCTAAAGGGTCTCTTCCTCGGCGTGCCGGTGAAGTTGGGGCGGAAGGGGATCGAGAAGGTGCTCGAGGTCACCCTGACCGCCGACGAGCGCGCCGCCCTGGAGAAGAGCGCGCAGGCGGTGCGCGAACCGATGTCGGTGGTGAAGCTCTAAGCGCCGCACCCCGACCATGCGCTGGCTTCTCGACCTCTGGCGCTCCACCATCGGCAAGAAGGTCGTGATGGCGGTGACTGGGCTTCTGCTCGTCCTCTTCGTCCTCGGCCACATGCTGGGGAACCTGCAGGTCTTCCTCGGGGCGGACTCGTTCAACCAGTACGCCGCCTTCCTGCAGGGGCTGGGCGAACTGCTCTGGCTCGCGCGCGGCGGGCTCTTCGTCGCGGCGGTGCTGCACATCATCTCCGCCTACCAGTTGACGCGGATCAACTGGGCGGCTCGTCCCGACGGCTACGCCAAGCCGGCGCACCAGGTGGCGACGCTCGCGTCGCGAATGATGCGCTGGGGAGGAGTGTTCCTCGCGCTCTTCATCGTGTACCACATCGGCCACATGACGACCGGCAGCTTCCACCCGGCGTTCAGTGCGCACGGCGCCTACGGCAATGTGGTACTGGGCTTCCGCGCCTGGTGGGTCGTGCTGATATATGTGATCGCAATGGCGTTCCTCGGATTGCATCTCTTCCACGGGGCGTGGAGCGGGGTGCGCACGCT